>JAIVJG010000165.1 GCA_020200155.1 Acidobacteriota bacterium
TCCACGAACAGGCGCACGCCGCTCGAAGTGAGCACGTGGTCGTTCGGGCGCGAGTCCTCTTCGATGTTGAGGCTGTACTGAAAACCCGAACACCCGCCCGGCACGACACGCACGCGCAGGCCCGCCGTCTCCGGCAGCCCTTCTTCGCTCGTCATGAACTTGCCAATCTCCGTCGCCGCCGCATCCGAAACGTTCAGCGTCATCGTCGGAAGCTGTGTCGCCACCGTTTCCTTCTCGCTCAAATTTGCCGCCATGTGCTTCTTTCCCCCAATTTAATTTTAATTACAGATGTTTGACTCGCGATTTCGTTGCTTCGAGATTTGAAATCGGAGCAATCTTCGTCTTCTTCCGACCGCCAGGCTAAAAACCACAGACATTCTAACGTGCTTTGCCCAGAACGACCAGTTCCGGCTTCAACGCCTCAATCGAAACCTGCCGCGCCACCTCTTCGGCCACGCGACGGAAGGCGACGGATTGCGGCGACTCCGGATTGCTCACGACGACGGGCACGCCCCTGTCGCCGCCCTCGCGCACTTCCATGCCCATCGGTATCTCGCCGAGGAAAGGCACGCCGTACCTTTCGGCCAGCTTGCGTCCGCCGCCCTCGCCGAAGATGTTGTAACGAATGCCTGTGTCCGGCGCGACGAAGTAGCTCATGTTTTCAACCACGCCGAGGACAGGGACGTTGACCGTCTCGAACATCCTCAAAGCGCGCCGCACGTCCGAGACGGCGACCTCCTGCGGCGTCGTCACGAGCACCGCGCCCTGCACCGGCACGAGTTGCGCGAGACTGAGTTGCACATCGCCCGTGCCCGGCGGCATGTCCACGATCAGGTAATCGAGTTCGCCCCATTCAACATCGGAGAGAAACTGCTTGACCAACCCGTGCAGGATCGGCCCGCGCAAAATCATCGGCTCGTCGCCCGGCTTCAAGACAGCCATGGACATCAGTCGAACGCCGTGCGCCTCCAACGGCACAAGCTTGTTGACGTTGACATCCGGGCGCATATTCCCGACGCCGAGCATCTGCGGCACGTTCGGCCCGTACACGTCCGCGTCCATCAGCCCGACGCGTGCGCCGTCGCGCGCGAGGCTGACAGCCATATTCACCGCCACCGTTGACTTGCCGACGCCGCCCTTGCCGGAACTCACAGCGATGATATTACGAATGCCCTGCACGGCCAGCTTCTCTCCGAAACCCCGGCCCTGCGGAACCTCCGCGTCCATCGTCACCTTCACCGAAGCCACGCCCGGCAGCGCCGAGACGAGTTCGCGCGCCTGCCCTTCCATCTGTTCCTTGACGGGGCACGCGGGCGTCGTCAACACGATGCGGAATGAAACGTCGCCGCCCTCGATCTTCAAATCCTTGATGAAGCCGAGGCGCACGATGTTCTTATGCAAATCAGGATCAATGATCTGTGATAACGCCCCGTAAACGTCGGCTTCTGTAACTTGTGCCATAAGATTTTCCGAACGCGCCCGGAGAATGAGCAACACTGCTCCCGCTCGTGACGTGTGATGCGTTATTGTAACATTGACGGCAAGGCAAAGTCCCGCGAGGCGTTAACGGAGTGGTTGACGCGCCGGGTATGCTGCGCGGATGATATGCCGGACGGAGGAAATTCGTGAGCGCCAACTTTCAACCGAACACTTTAGACAGCTCGACGGAATCTAAAATCGTCCGCGCCGCCTGCCCGCACGATTGCCCGGACACCTGCGCGATGCTCGTGACGGTGGAGGGCACTCGCGCCGTGCGCGTCGCGGGCGACCCGGATCATCCCGTCACGCGCGGCACGCTCTGCACCAAAGTCGCCAACTACGAACAGCGCACGCACAGCCCCGAACGCGTCAAGACTCCCTTGCGCCGCGTCGGCGCGAAAGGCGAAGGGCGCTTCGTGCCCGTCAGTTGGGACGAGGCTCTGGACGAAATCGCGTCGCGCTTCCGTGCGCTTGCCGCTTCACCTGAAGGCGCGCAGACGATTCTGCCCTACAGTTATTCCGGCACGCTCGGATTGGTGCAGAACCAGTCTATGGACAGGCGCTTTTTTCACCGTCTCGGCGCGTCGCTCCTAGACCGCACGATCTGCGCGACGGCGGGAGCCGAAGCCTACAAGGCCACAATCGGCGCGAGCATCGGCACAGACCCGGAAGCGTTCGTCGGCGCGCGGCTGATTCTGCTCTGGGGCACGAACACGATCACGAGCAACGTACACCTCTGGCCCTTTATTCTGGAAGCGAAGCACAGGGGGGCGCGCGTCATCGCCATTGACCCGCGCCGCACGCGCACGGCTGACAGTTGCGACGAGCACATCGCCCCTCTGCCCGGCACGGACGCCGCGCTCGCGCTCGGACTGATGCACGTCATCTTCGCCGAAGGGTTGGAAGACAGAGACTACCTGGAGCGCCACACCGTCGGCGCGGAGGATTTGCGGCGGCGTGCGAGCGAGTACGCGCCGGCGCGCGTCGCGGAGATTTGCGGACTCGAAGCGGACACAATCGTCCGGCTCGCGCGCCTCTACGCCACGACGCGCCCCGCCGTCATCCGCATGAACTACGGCTTGCAGCGACACGCGGGCGGCGGCATGGCCGTGCGGACGATTAGCTGCCTGCCCGCCGTCACAGGCGCTTGGCGCGAACGCGCGGGCGGCGCGCTGCTTTCGACGAGCGGGTTGTTCCCGCTCAATTATCAGGCGCTCGAACGACCCGACCTGCTGCCGCAACCGCAACCGCGCACGCTCAACATGTCGCTACTCGGCGACGTGCTGACGAAGACGGACGACCCGCCGGTGCGCGCTCTCTACGTCTACAACTCGAACCCGGCGGCGGTCGCGCCCGAACAGTCGAAGGTGATCGAAGGCTTGCGGCGCGAAGACCTCTTCCTCGTCGTCCACGAATTATTTTTGACGGACACGACGGACTACGCCGACATCGTGATCCCTGCGACGACGCAGCTTGAGCACTTCGATCTGCACAAGGCTTACGGCCACTTTTATCTCGTCATCAACGAACGCGCAATCCCTCCGCTCCACGAGGCGAAGCCGAACACGGAAGTCTTCCGCCTGCTCGCCGCGCGGCTGGGATTCGACGAGGCGTGCTTTCAGGATTCGGACGAGGAAATCGCGCGGCAGGCGATTGACGTTGACCACCCCGCGCTCAAAGGCATCACGCTCGAAGCCTTGCGTGAAAAAGGCTGGGCGCGTTTGAACCTCGCGGAAGACTTCGCGCCGTTCGCAGAGGGCAACTTCCCGACCGCTTCGGGCAAGTGCGAACTCTATTCCGAGACGCTTGCGGCGATGGGCTTGCCCGGCGCGCCCGAATTCATCCCGCCGCGCGAGTCGCGCGCGAGCGCGCCCGCCCTCGCCGCGCGTTTCCCGCTGGCGCTTCTGACTCCGGCCTCGCACGCCTTTCTCAATTCGAGCTTCGCCAATCTCTCGAAGCAACTCCGGCAGGAGAAGCGTCCCTTCGTCGAGATTCACCCGGACGATGCAGCCGCGCGCCGGATTGCGGACGGCGAGCAGGTGCGCGTCTTCAACGAACGCGGCTCATGCGAACTGACGGCGTTAGTCTCGACACGCGCGCGGCCCGGCGTCGTCGTCTCGCCCTCGGTGTGGTGGAACAAACTCTCGCCCGGCGGCACGAACGTCAACCAGCTCACCTCGCAGGGACTGACCGACATCGGGCGCGGCGCGACCTTCTACGACGCGCTGGTCGAGGTTGAGCGCATGAACGGAGCTTGATTGATAATCGTGTTCGGGCAGACAAAAGAGATTATGGCCGATCCAACGCGCCGCTTCTCGAACCGCGTCGAAAACTACGTCAAGTACAGGCCGACATACCCGCCGGCCATCATTGAACTGCTCAGGGAAGAATGCGGCCTGACGCGCGACTCCGTCGTCGCCGACGTTGGCTCCGGCACGGGCATCCTGTCCGAGATGTTCCTGAAGCAAGGCTGCCGCGTCTTCGGCGTCGAGCCAAACCGCAAAATGCGCGAGGCCGGCGAGCGCCTGCTCAGGGCCTATCCGAACTTCAAGAGCGTCAATGCTTCGGCGGAAGAGACGACGCTCGATAACGAGAGCGCGGAGTTCATCACCGCCGGGCAGGCCTTTCACTGGTTCGACCTCGCACGCGCACGCGTGGAGTTCGCGCGCGTACTCCGGCCCGGCGGTTTTGTCGTCCTCATCTGGAACGAGAGGCGTACCGGCTCGACCCCGTTCCTGCGCGCATACGAAAATCTACTGCTCGCGCGCGGGACTGATTATCAACAGGTCATGCATCAGAATATTGACGAGACTATGATCCGGCGCTTTTTCGGCGCGGGCGGCGTTCGACTGGAGACGTTCGAGAGCAAACAGGTCTTCGACTTCGAGGGACTCAAAGGCCGCGTGCTTTCGTCTTCCTACGTGCCCGAACCCGGCCACCCGAATTACGAGCCGCTGATGCGCGAACTCGACGCCGTCTTCGACGCGCATCAGGAGCACGGGCGCGTCTCCTTCGACTACGACACGAAGGTCTATTACGGGAAGCTGGAGGCCGGAGGCTAGAGGCCGGCGCGAGGTTCCGCTTTTACGCGCCTCCCGCCTCTCTTCTACTTGACACGCACGCCGCCTCTCGCCGATACATAGAATCGTCTTCCGAAAACAGTTCGCGCCCGCCCGGCGAACGCGAGAAGGGCGTTTCCTAATCGAAGGGCGCGCGAAGATTCACCGCTTGAGCTTCATGCAAACGACACATCACACAAACGTTTTCAGGCGCACGACATTTCCTACCCGTTACGTCTCCGCGCTGGCCGTATTGCTGCTTGCGCTTTCAACGGCGACTGTGAAGGGTGCGCCGTGGAAGTCCACGCCGCCGAAGGTGCAAGCCACAGGGTTCGCGAAGACGGCGCAGCGACCGTCGAAGTCGAACGCGCGCGACAACGTTCCGGCGGAGACGCTCCTGCGTATCGTGCGCGCGGAGGACGAGAGGCGATGGGAGGCGTCCGATCTGGGCGTGCTGCTCACAGACCGTAGCGCGGCGGTGCGGCGGCGCGCGGCGCTCGCGGCGGGACGCATCGGCGAAGAGGGCGCGGTCGCGCCGCTCTCGGCCTTGCTGCGCACAGACGCGAACGAGGGCGTGCGCGTGATGGCGGCCTTCGCGCTCGGCGAAATCGAATCGAATGCGGGCGCGGACGCGCTGATCGAGTCCTTGCGCCTGAGTAAATTGACGGAAGTACGCGCGCGAGCCGTCGAGGCGTTGGGGAAGATTGCGGCGGCGCTGCCCGACGTGCAGGTCGAACGCAAACGCGCTTTAGGCGAAGCGATCATCGCCGCGCTCGAAACCGAACGCAGACAGGCGCGTCCCGACCGCTCCATCATACTGCTGGGATTGACGGCGGCCTTGCGCGCCAAACCCGCCAATGCAGGCAAGACGGTGGCCTTGTTCCTGTCGTCCACGGACGCGCGCGTGCGCGCCGACGCGGCCAACACGCTGACGCGCCTGAGCGCGAAAGAGTCGCTCGAACAATTGCGACGCCTGCTTGCGAGCGACACGGACGCGGTCGTGCGCGCCAACGCGGCGCGTGCGCTCGGCGCTGCCGAAGATGTGTCGGCGTTCGACGTGCTCATGTCGCGCGCGACGAGTGACGCAGATTCGCGCGTGAGAGTGAGCGCCGTCCGCTCGCTCGCGCAGTTGAAGGACGCGCGCGCCGCCGACCCGCTCCTCAAACGCGCGGAGGATTTATTCGCGTCGTACAAGTCCGTGAAGACGAGTCCTGACACGCAGCCCGCAGAGATGAACGAGTTACTGGAAATCGCGAAGACGCTCGGTAGCGTGCTGCCGAACTCGAACCACGAGCGCGCACTTCAAATGCTCAGGCAGTTCAGACAGGCAGGCATGGTCGCGCCGGAAGTCGAGATCGCGCTGGCTCGCATCGCGCCCGCGCAGTACGTGCGCGACAAAGCTTTGACGGGCTTTACCAATCGCGCGCCGGGAAGTGCCAACAATAGTTCGTGGCATTCCGTCTCCGCCTTCGGCCAGGGACTCGGCGAGGTCGCCAGCCTGACGAGCGCGATGGGCGGCAACAGTTTCGTGGGCTTGCAGGCCGACGCGCAGATTCTCCTGCGCGGGCTGATTGAAGACCCCTCGACGCCCGCGCTCGCCCTGCCCGACCTGCTGCGTTCGCTTGCCGCCTTCAAGCCGACCGATCTCGCCACCGTGATGCGTTCCAAACTCGGAGCGCAGGACGTGATCGTGCGTGCGACCGCCGCAGACATCCTCGGCGAACTCGACGCGGACGCGGAGACGGCGCGTGCGCTCGGCGAAGCTCTGCCCCGCGCGCTCAACGACGAGATGAACGACGCGGCGCTCTCCATCCTCAGCGCGCTCGCCAAACAGAAAGGCGACGCGCCGAAGACGGCGATGGAAAAGGCGCTGGAAGTGACGGACTACATCGTGCGCCGCCGTGCCGCAAACCTTCTGCGTGAGCGCGCGGGCGGCGCGTCTTCGGGTGGACGCATCGAAACTGTGGCCTCGCGCAATCACGATGCAGACTACCAACGCGCGCTCGGTCGTGCAGGTAAGCGCGTGCGCGCGAACGTTTCGACGGACAAGGGCGCGTTTACGGTTGAGTTGCTGCCCGAAGACGCGCCGCTCACGGTGGATAATTTCGTCGAACTGGCGCGCAAAAATTACTTTAACGGCGTCACGTTTCACCGCGTCGTGCCGAACTTCGTGATTCAGGGCGGCGACCCGCGCGGCGACGGCAACGGCGGCCCCGGCTACCAGATTCGCTGCGAGATCAACATGATTCCTTACGGCAGGGGCGCGGTCGGCATGGCCCTGTCGGGCAAAGACACGGGCGGCTCGCAGTGGTTCGTGACACACTCGCCGCAGCCGCACCTCGACGGCGGCTACACAGTCTTCGGTCGCGTCACCGTCGGCCTCGACGTGGTTGACCGCATCGCACGCGGCGACCGCATCCGCTCCGTCACCATTACGGAAGACAAGCCGCCGGCACAGGGCAACCAGCGGCCAGCCCGAAAGCAGTAAAGCGAAGGCGAGAAGATGAAGGCACAGGGCACAGGGCACAGGGCACAGGGCACAGGGCACAGAGAGTTTTTCACTTTTGCCTTTTGCCTTTTGCCTTTTGCCCTTTGCTTCTGTGCGGCGGCGTTGCTGCGTGCGCAGGGCGTGCCTGCCTCTCAGCATCAAACGAAAAACGCGGCGGCGGAGCACGCGCGCTATCAAATCAACGTCAGGCTGGATTTCGACGCGCGGAGTTACGAAGGCACGGAGCGCGTGCGTTGGGTCAACCGCGACACGCGCCCCGCGTCGGTCATCTACTTTCACCTCTACCCGAACCAGCGTGCCGAGGGCAGCGCCGCCGCGACTGCGGCACACGCGAACGCCGCGCCCGGCGCGGAGGCTTCGACGCCGGACGAGCCGCGCCTTGAAGTCACGGAAGTGACGCTCGCCGCGCAGGCACGGCAGCCGCTCGCCTTCTCAATCGAAGATCAGGGGACGACACTGCGCGTGGGATTGCGCGCACAGGTGGCGGGCGGGTCGTCTGCGGAGGTTTTGATTGCGTTCAAGGGCAGCGTCCCCGAAATTGATGCGGACGAGACGAGCCTGCCCGCGCACGTCGTCCAGCAGGTCGGGGCCGCGCTGCGGGACACGCGCGAGGCGAGGCGCGCACGCGATATCAACTTCTCTTCGCGCGGCGTGATGCTGCTCGGAAGTTTTTATCCCATGCTCGCCGTCCGCGACGGCAACGATTGGCAGCGCAAGATCGAGACGAGCGTCGGCGACACTGTGCACACGGAAGTCGCC
This sequence comes from Acidobacteriota bacterium, assembly GCA_020200155.1. GTDB lineage: Bacteria > Acidobacteriota > Blastocatellia > Pyrinomonadales > Pyrinomonadaceae > JAIVJG01. Next base: position 7,807 of record JAIVJG010000165.1, read on the forward strand.
GACTATGACGTGAACGTCAGCTCGTTGGGCGATGTCGCGCTTTTCACTTCCGGGCAGGATGGCTTCAGCGCGGAATATGGTCGCAACCGCAGCCGGCAGTTCGTCGGCGAAAATTTGCGTAGCTTCGCCGTTGTCGCCGGTCGCACGCTGCGCTCGGCGGAGCGCGAGGTGGCCGGCGTCCGCGTGCGCTCGATCTACACGGCGGATCACGAGCGCGTGGGGCAACGCGCGCTTGGCGTCGCAGCCGAAGCGTTGCGCGTCTTCACGTCGCGCTTCGGGGCGCTGCCACTGAAGACCGTCAGCGTCACGGAAGCCCCGCTCGTCGCGGGCGTGGGGAGCACGGAGTTCGCGGGCCTCGGCGTGATTGCGAGCGCCTTCTACGTGGACTTCGACTCGCCTGCCGTGCGCAACCTGCCGCAACTCGTGCGCGAGCAACGCGCGTCGCTCGAAGACAGTTTGGAGTTCGCCGTCGCGCACGTCGTCGCGCATCAATGGTGGGGCGCGATTGTCGGCAGCGACCCGGAACACTCGCCTGTGCTCGACGAAGCGCTCGCGCACTGGTCTGCGCTCCTCTACTACAAAGACGCGCACGGGCCTGAGCGCGCGGCGCAGGCGCAGGACGACCAACTGCGCGGGGTGTACCAGATTTATCGCACCTTCGGCGGCGAAGACATGGCGGCGGAACGCGCCGCTCGCGACTATCGCAATTCTTTCCAGTATGCCGCCATCGTCGCCGCCAAGGGCGCGCTGATGTTCGTCGCGCTTCGTGAGATGCTCGGCGACGAACGCTTCTTCAAGGCGTTGCGCGGCTACTACGAGGCCAACAGATTCGAGATCGCGGAAGTCGAAGATTTGCGCGGCGCATTCGTCTCAGAGGCGACGCTCGACGAGCGCCGCACCGTCTCGCGCACGTTCGCGCGCTGGCTCTCGGAAAAGCACGGCGACGAAGACATCGCGCCCCCCAACCCGCAACTCGCCGCCGCGCTCGGCATCTCTACCGAACAGCCCAACGCGAAAGACCGCAATGCCTTTTCACGCCTCGGCAGATTTTTCTGGAGACAGATGACGCGGATACGCTGACCGGCGCGGCTTAATTCCTACTGACCTTCGTGGCGGGAATAATATGATCGCGCGGATGGGTGTGGACGAGCCGTCGAGACTCCGGCGTGCGCGATTCTCAGCGCGCCGCCACAACCTCATAGCCTTCGCGCGGCCCCACGATGAGAAGTAGAGTGCCGTTCACCGTGTAGGGCGTTTCGTGTATCGTGCCTGCCCCGGCGAGGTGGTAGCCGCCGGGGCCTATCACCTCGCCGTTGACGTGGAAGTCACCTTCGAGCACGATGCACTCCTCCACGCCGAGGTGGCGATGGGACGGAGCCTGCGCCCCCGGCCTCATACGGATGAGCGAAGTGGCGGTGCCCTTCGCACGATCCTCGAAGAGTTGTTTGACGAAGACACCTTCCGAGGTTTCCTCCCACTCGCCCTCGTCCGCACGAATCGTCAGGAACTCCTTGAACCGGCTCGGAGCGTCGGATGACGTGTGGAACGCGGAACTGGAATCCCCTGCGATTCGGGCCAGGAGTTTTGCGCGCACCCATGCGGGCGGCTCCACCGGCGACACCGTGAGCGCGAGGCAGGCGCAGACCTCCTCGAATTCGCGTAACTGCGCCGCGCACACCTCGCAGCCTCCGGCCATGTGTTCGTCCAACGCCAGTTGCTCTTCAGCAGACAAGGCCCCGACTGCGGACAGTGCCGCCCTTCCTCTTAACTCTTCATCCACGTTTGTGTGCTTCATTCTGATTGTCGCTCCGGCTTAAGCTGATCCAGCAAGGTTTCCATCCCCGCGCGCAAGAGGGTCGTCACTTCCCCCGGCGGCATGCCGAGGCGTGACGAGATTTCGCGGTAGCCGAGGCCCGCGAAGTATGCGAGTTCGAGCGCCTGCCTTTGCCGGGACGGGAGCGCTTCGAGAGCCGACCGTGCGCGCCGCCCGACGGCCTGCGCGGGCAGAGACTCTGCGGGTCGCCCGACATTACTGGTTATGTCTTCGAGAGCATCACGGCGTGCGTCCCACCCCCGGTGCTCATCCCGCAAACGAAGCTTATCAACGGCACACTTGCGGGCCACGGACACCAGCCATGTGAAAGGCCGGTACGAGTTTTCATCATACGATGCGGCCTGCCGCCAGAGACAAGTGTAGACCTCGATCAACGTCTCTTCCGACGCCTCGGCGTCGCCGAGGATGTGCGTCACGAGACCGAAAAGCAAGGGACTCGTCTCGTCGTACAGGGCGGCGACCGACGGCTCATCGCCTGCGGCGACACTCTTGATGAGCGCCCCCCAACGCCTGTCAAGCGCGGGCAAGCCGGCGGAGTATGGGCCGGTCTCAGACTCGCTCTCTTGATAACTTTCCGGGCGGGGCCGTGACGCCATATGCTCTTAACCTTAAGGAATTCCGTGACGGACGGAGAGCCGTTGCTCATCAAGAGCGACGGGATACTGAGATGCAACATGGTACATAAACACGTCTGGCGATGTCCAGAAAGGAAAGGCCGGGCGCAGTTAGCGAGAGGCGAGAGGCTGGCCGGCGCTTGAGCCTAGTCGGTCGCGAACGTCCAGATCGCGGCTTCGAGTTCGTCGAGTGTGAGGCGGACGGCGTCGGGCGCGAGGCGCAGCGCATACTTACGCAGGTCGCTGCATTCGTACAGCACCGTCAGCAGCATCAGGCGTGCGCGCAAATTGAGATCGAGTTGCGCTTCCGCGTAGCCGTAAGCCGCGAGCATCGCCCTTTGCAGTTCGCGCCTGCCCTGCACCATGAGGACGCCAGGTGCGACGAACTCGTATTCGTGAAAACCGCAAAACGAGTCGCCGAAGTCGAACAGGCCGGAAACCCGCCAGCGCCCGCCCGACTCGACGACGAGCACGTTGCCGGGATGCACGTCGCCGTGGAGCAGCACGGGACGAAACCCCTCCGGCAGCGTCTTCAATCGCGCGGCAATGAATTCGGGCAGACTCTCCAACCACTCCGGGTTCGCGCCGCAGTCACGCTGCCGCTCGACCGACGCACGTGCCTGCCGCTCGACGAATCCATGCCAGTCGCGATTGAGCGCGTCCGGCGAGAGCGGCGCGTCGTGCACGTGCAGCTCTCTCATCGCGACGCCGAGGCGTGCGACGATCTCAAGACGGTCGCGCGCATTTATCTCCGGCCACATCTCTCTCATCGGCAGTCCGGTGAGGCGAGACATGACGATGTACGGCCAGCCTTCGAGTTCGCCCGCGTGCACAACTTCCGGCGTCTCCACGCAGAGTTTGCCGTGCGCGAATTCGAGCGCGGCGGCTTCGCGCGCATACTGCCGTCGAAACGGCCCGAAGATTTTGACGACGAGGCGCTCGTCAACGAAGATGATGATGTTCTCGCCGAGCGTTGAGCGTCGCAGGCTGGCGTATGGGAGACGATGCCGCGCGCAGATTTCGGCGGCGGCCTCGCGCCACACGTCGTCTCTGAAATGACGCTCGTAGCCGGCGGGGTCAGTGGCGGAGGGAAGTTTCAAGTTCATCAATCACGAAGGCGGTGCAAGTCTCGGCAAAACTTCGACGCGGCTTGCATTCGATCAGGAGCCGGGCAGCGCGCGAAGACGTTCGCTCAGGTGGCTGCGGTCGGCGAGTGTGTGAAGCAGAGGCCCCTGTTGCCCGAACTCCACGACGCTCGCGGAGCCGACGGGGCAGGCCAGACGATAGCGGAAACGCCCCACGTCAATCCCCAGCAGGCTGCACAGGATGATTCTGATTGTCGCCTTGTGCGAAACCACGAGCACTTCGCCGTCCGCGAATCGCTGCCTGATTTCTTCGACCACTCTCAAGCCTCTGCGCGTGATGGCGAAGGCGAGTTCCCCGCCCGTCGGCGCGTTCCAGGCCGGGTCGGCCAGCCAGCGTATGTAGTCGTCGTGATAATCGCGCGTCACGGTCTCGACGCTTTGCCCCTCCCACTCGCCGTAGCCGATCTCCTTCAAATCGTCGCGGAGTTCGACCTCCATGCCGAGCGCGTCTGCGAGTGGCCGCGCCGTCGCGACCGTGCGCCGCAGAGGGCTGGCGTAGATCGCGTCCCAGCGCGCGGCGCGGCGCGCGTCGGCGAAAGCCTGCGCCATCTCCAGCCCGTCCGGCGTCAATTCAGGGTCGAGGCCGGAGCCGCAGAAGGCGTTCTCGCGGCTGAACGCGGTCTGCCCGTGACGCAGAAAATGCAGTTGTAAACTCAACCCCTTCTTCCTCCAAACGCCCGTCGGGCGCGACGCGTCTCCGAAGCTTTCGAGCAACTCGCATTGCTTCCTGCGACAGACTCGCTATTATGGTCTATGCGCCCGCCGTTCTTAAATTTTTCTTTCGCGGGCAGGAGAGAGCGTTACCGTGAGCACACGTCGCAAATCGCGACCGCTCCGGGTGAAACGCGGAGACGTTGAAGACTATGAGCAGACAGGTCGCCAGAATTGACCCTGAAGGCAACAAGCCCTCGCGCCCTTCGCAGTTGGAGGTCGAGCGCAGCCTCGACCAGTTGAGCCGATGGATGGACGGACTCTTTCGCATCCCCGGCACGGGCTGGCGCTTCGGCCTCGACGCCATCGTCGGCCTCGTCCCCGGCGTCGGCGATCTCGCGACGAGCGCCGTCTCCTTCTACATTCTCGCCGCAGGCGTCCGCTACCGCGTGCCCAAGGCCACGCTGCTGCGTATGGGCTTGAACCTCGCCATTGACTACATCGTCGGCTCGATCCCGCTCGTCGGCGATCTGTTCGACGTGGCGTGGAAGGCCAACCAGATGAACGTCGAACTGATCCGCAAGCGCGCGGCGGTCTCGGAGGAACAGGCACGCCACGGCAGGATCAGCGACTGGCTCTTCGTCGGACTCATCATGCTCGCGCTGCTCGCGTTGCTCGTCGGCTCGTTCGTCGTCGCAGTCTACCTGCTGAGCCTTGTCTTCGGAAACATCCCCCCGCCGTCTCAGATGTTTCGCTAAAGCATCGTTTCTCCCGAAAGACTAAAGGCGTCCCCGGCTGTTTGGAGACGCCTTTATTTATCGGGGCGCGAGCGCGGCGTTTGTAGTCCGCCTCCGTCATTCATGCGCGGCGGAATCGCCGGAGGCGAGCAAGCCTTCAAGCGCCGCAGAGATTGTGCCCGCCCCGCCCGCGCCCGCCGCGAAGCTTCTGAGCTTTCCGCGCGCGTCGAAGAGATAATAGGCGGGCACGTCCAGTTGCTCGTGGCCGAAGGCTTCGCGGAGTTTGTGCTCGTTATCCACGGCGCAAGGCTCCGTGATGTTGTAGGTGTTGATGGCCTCGCGCACAAGTTCCACGTCCGCGTCCGCCTCGCCGCCCGGCGTGTGCACGGCGACGACGCGCAGGCCGGCGGCGGCGTGTGCGTCGCGCCACTCGTTGACGCGCGGCATGTTCTCTGTGCAGATGTCGCAACTGATTGACCAGAAGTGTACGAGCGTCGGATGGCCTTGAGCCGCCGCCGCCGCGTGCGCTCCCGTCGCGTTGAACCATTCGGTCGCCCCGTCGAACTCCGGCATGTCCGCCCCTGTTTTCATCGTCATATGTTAACCCCTAAATCGGCTCCGTTTAAATCCTTCCATCTTTCAACGTGCCCCGGCTTAAATTTTCGGATGGCGCTCGACGAAGTTCACGAGCGCGCCGACGTATTCGTGGAAGCGCGGGCAGCGCACGCCGTGCGGTTCGAGTAGTTTCTGTGCGCGCGTGGTGTCGTAGGTTTGCTTGAGGAAGAAGTAGGGCACGCCGACGCGCGGCAATCCCGTGATGGCCTCGGAGGAAGGCAGCTTGAGCGTCGCCTGCACGAGCGGCGCTGGAATAGTGATGAGCGAACCGCGCCCGGCGAGCGTCTTTGCGATTACGTCGAAGAGGGCATGTGAGGTGAGCGGCGCGGGGTCTGCGAGTTGCACCGTCGCGCCGACGGCGCGCTCGTCCGCCGCCAGAGTCGCCAACGCTTCGACGACGAAATCAACGGGCACGACGTTGAAGCGCACCTCGTCGTTGCCGATGTTGACGAGCGAGAGCAGTCTGGGCTTCATCAGCAAATAGAGAATGAGATAGTAGATGCCGTCGTACTTCGCCGTCTCGCCCGTGCGCGAATCGCCGCACACGACCGACGGGCGGTGAATCGTCAACGGCAACTCGGACTTGAGCGCGTCCACCTCCAACTCGGCCCGGTACTTCGTCTCCTCGTAGTGGTTGCGGAAGCCCGCTTCGTGCTGCAACTCGCTCTCCCGGATCAAGCCCGTGCGCCGTCCCGCGACGTAGCACGTCGAGACGTAATGATAACGGCGCAAACGTGAAAGCGTCCGCGCGAAACTATTGACGTTGCGTGTGCCCTCGACGTTGACGCGCGTCGCCACGTCGCGCTTGACGCCCAGATCGTAGACGGCTGCGAGGTGAAAAAGCATCGTCGTCTCGCGCCGCGCCGTTTCGAGATCGTCCGCCGCGAGTCCCAGCTCAGGCTGCGTGATGTCGCCTTCGAGGATGCGAAATCTTTCGAGGCGCGTGCCCGACTCCCGACAAATGCGCGCCACGTCTTCGCGTGCGCGAGCGAGGAAACTCGCCTGCGCGAGCAGCAGAAAACGCGCGCCGTCCGTCGCCAGCCGCCGCACCAAACGCCCTGCGATGAAGCCGGGGAAACCCGTCAGGAAAATTGTTTCATCAAGCGCCATTGTTCTACGAGGCAGGCTTTGGAAAGCCGCCTTCAAAATTCACCCGCAGACGAGTTCGACGAGCGTGCGGACGCCCGCGCCGCTCGCGCCTTTGGGGGCATGGGGCTGCGGGTCGTCGTACCAGGCGGTGCCCGCGATGTCGAGATGCACCCAGGGAGTGTCGCCGGCGAATTTGCTGAGGAGGAGCGCGGCGGCGTTGGCGTCGGGCTTCCCGCCGTAGTTTTTGAAGTCGGCGATGGGACTCTCGATTTTCGTCTTGTAGTCGTCGCTGACGGGCATGCGCCAGACGGGTTCGCACGCGCGTTCGGCGGCGGCGCGCACGCGCTCGGCCCACTCGTCGTCGTTGCCGTAGAGGCCGGCGCGATGACTGCCAAGCGCGACGATGATCGAGCCGGTGAGCGTCGCGAGGTCAACGATGCGCGTCGCGCCGAGTTGTTTGGCGTAGGCGATGCCGTCCACGAGCACGAGACGGCCTTCGGCGTCCGTGTCCACGACCTCGATGGTGCGGCCCGCGAGCGTGCGAACGATGTCGCCCGGCTTGATGGCCTTGCCCGAAGGCATGTTCTCCGCCGAAGGCACAATGCCGACGATGCGACGCGCGGTCTTGAGTTGCGCGACGGCACGGAGCGCGCCGAGCACTGCCGCGCCGCCCGCCATGTCAGACTTCATCTCGTACATATCGAGGCCGTGCTTGATCGAGATGCCGCCCGTGTCGAACGTGATGCCCTTGCCGACGAAGGCCCACAGCTCTTCGTCCGCGCCAGCGCCCGTGGGTTCATAACGGATGACGATCAGTGCGGGTTCTTCGTCCGACCCCTGCGCGACGCCGAGCAGCGCGCCCATGCCGCGTGCGCGGATTTCGCCTGCGGTCAGCGATTCGACTTGCAGGCCGAACTCCGCAGCCATCTCGGCGGCGCGGCGCGCGAACTCGCGCGGAGGCAGCGTCAGGCCCGGCTCATCCGCCAGTGTGCGCGCCCAGTTTGCAGACTCGGCGATGACGCGCGCACGCTCGACCGCTTCGCGCAGTTCGTCGCTCCCGCGCGCGGCGACGATTGAGAACTGTTCGAGCGCGAATTGTTTTTCCTCGCGCGCTTGATAAAAGTCGTTGTCGTAGAGGCCGAGATGCGCGCCCTCCGCGAGCGCCTGTGTCAGCCGCGCCGCCTGTTCGCCGGCTGCCGGAGAGACGAAGTAGAGACGCCTGACTTTGGCCGTGCGCGACGCACGCGCGGCCATCCCACCTGCGCGTCGGATGACGGCCTGTCCGAAATCGGCGTGCGCGCCCAAGCCCACGAGCAGCACGCGCAGCGCGCCGCCAGCGCCTTCGCGCGCGTCGCCGTCCGTGCCCGCTTCGCCCTGCGTGTGAATCAGATTCAAGGTTCCCTCTTCGCCTTTGAATTCGCCGTCGCCGGCGAGTTGCTCACACGTCCGCCGCAGGCTGCCGCCGAGGGATTCGACACCTTGCAGGCGCGGCTCGTCCGTAAAGACGCAGAGGGCGACGGCTTCCGACGGCGCGATTGAGGGAGGAATTTCCGTCACGATTTCGACGTTCAGGCTGTTCGGATTTCTCATCGAGGGATAACTTTTCTGAAGCTCCGTTTGGTTTGCTATGGGCGGGACGAGTATAATTCAAGCTCCTGATTTGGCCTAACTTCAGTGGCCGCGAAAGGCAATCCGGACAATTGCTCAACCGCGCCGGGCGTGCCTCGACCAAGACTCCCGCGAAGGCCGCTGAAAATCACTCGACGCTTTCAAGGAAGGATTATTTCCGAATGGCATTCTTACGCCTCTCGACCCGCCGCGCGACGCTCGCTCTGCTGCTTGCGCTCGCCGCTTCCCTCGCCATCTTCGCACAGGACAAGCGCGACTGCATGGTGCGCGTCACGCTCTTGCAGGTCAACGACGTGTACCAGTTCACGCCCGCCGACAGGGGCGCGCGCGGAGGGCTGGCGCGCGTCTCAACGCTGCGGAAGCAAATCGCGCGACAGTCGCCGCACACGCTCTTCATCCTCGCGGGTGACACCATTTCGCCGTCCGTCGAGTCCATCACCTACAAGGGCGCGCAGATGATTGACGCATGGAACACGGTGGGGCTGGACTTCTCCGTCTTCGGCAATCACGAGTTCGACTTCGGCCCGGACGTGCTGCGCCAGCGCATCTCGGAGTCGAAATTCAAGTGGCTCGGCGCAAACGTCGTTGACGCGAAGACGGGCAGGACTTTCGGAGACACGCCGCCGTTCGTCGTCCGCGAATTTGAAGGCGTCAAGGTGGGATTTTTCGGCCTCGTTTTGCCGGAGACTAAAACCACTTCGAGTCCCGGCCCCGACGTGGAGTTTCGAGACGTGTGCGAAACCGCCAGGCAAATCATCCCGCAACTCCGCGCGGCGGGCGCGAACACCGTCGTCGCCGTCACGCACCTCTCGATGCGCGAAGACAAACAGCTCGCGCGCTGCGCCGCAGGCCAGATTGACGTGATCGTCGGCGGGCACGAACACACTCTGCTCGAATCCTCCTCGGCGGGCACGCCGATTTTCAAGATGACGGCGGACGGGCGCGAGTTGGGGCGCATTGATCTCAACATCAGCCCATTGAGCGGCAAGGTCGAAAGCATTGACTGGGAAATCATCCCCGTGACGGACAAGCTGGCGGACGACCCGGACTTCGCCGCCGTCACGACGAAGTACGCGGCGAGGCTCACGGAGTTGGCCGCACGCGTCGGCTCGACGACCGTCTCGCTCGACGCCCGCAGCGCGGCCAATCGCACGGGCGAGACCAACATCTCGGACTTCATCACAGACGCCTTCCGGCAAGCCGCCGGCGCGGACGTGGCGCTCCTCAACGGCGGCTCAGTCCGCGCCGATACCATCATCACTCCCGGCGAACTCACGCTGCGCGACGTGCTCTCGATCCTGCCCTTCAACAACGAACTGGTGAAGATTGAAATCACAGGCGAGACGCTGCGGCAGGCGCTCGAACACGGCGTCAGCCGCAGCGGGGGCAGCGAGGAGCCGGGACGCTTTCCGCAGGTCTCCGGCGTCCGCTATTCCTTCGAGACGAGCCGCCCGGCGGGCGCACGTCTACGCGAAGTGACCGTCGGCGGCCAGCCCCTCGACTTGAAGCGAACTTACACGCTGGTCACGGCGAAGTATCTCGCAGGCGGCGGCGATCAGTACGCGATGCTCAAGGGTCACGACAACGTGCTCAAAGTGAAGTTGGTTGACGCGGAGGTGTTGCGTAAAGCGATTGCCGCCGTTCCTTCAATCGCGCCGGTCACGGACGGTCGCATCCTCCGCCTCGACAAACCGGCGGAAGAGAAACCCTGCGCGGCGACGGCGGGCACAAAATGATTGCGATGTTCGACGAAGACTTTACGTCCGAAGCGAAACGGAAAGCGGCGGAGCTTTTCCGGCGCGCGTATGAGGCGCAACTGGGCAAGGATTACGAAGAGGCGATAGAACTCTACCGCCGCTCGATAGAGGTCTGCCCGACCGCCGAGGCGCACACCTTTCTCGGCTGGGTCTACAGCTTTCAGGATCGCTACGACGATGCGATTGACGAATGCCTCGCCGCCATCCGCGTAGACCCCGGCTTCGGCAACCCCTACAACGACATCGGCAGCTACCTCATCGCGCAGGGCGATTTCTGGACGTGCGTTCGATGGTTCCGCCGCGCGCTCCAGGCCCCGCGCTACGAGGCCCGCGCCTTCCCGCACTTCAACCTGGGGCGCGTCTATGAAGAGCGCCACCGCCTGCTCGACGCGGCCCGCCACTACGGCCTCGCGCTTCAGGAGCAGCCCGACTTCGCGCAGGCGGCCAGTGCGTTGCGCCGTATGCAGGCGCGGCTCAACTAACGTCGCTTCTTCGTCACTGACGCTGCTTCTTCGTCGTGCGTCGTCGCCGCTTCTTCAACTCGCGACGCATCCGCTCAATCTCCTCGACGCCCTTCTCGCGCGCTTTGATCGCGAGCCGTCGCGCCTCTCGCTCGCTGCGACCGTCGGGCGAGAATTGAAACTTGCGCGTCACGCGTCGCCCGTCCGGCAGCGTCCAGCCTGCCTGCCAGACTTCGTAGACGGCTCCACGCTTGCTCTGCGTCGTCCGGCTGACGCCGGGGTGGCCGCTCGTGTTGCGCGTGCTCAGGCGGTTGAACAGATTGCCGTGCTCCGGCTTCGGGTGGCGTTCGATCAGTTCGTCGCGGTAAGCGATGGCGCGGAGCAGCGCGCCGCCCTTGCCGCCGTGCGCGTAGTCGCTGAAAAACTTTTGGCGCGTGATGCCGTCGCGCATCACACGCACGTACCAGCCGTACTGACGCTTCTGCTCCTGCTCGACCCGGCTGATGTTCCGCAGGTTGTTGCGCTGCATATTTTCGACTCATTCCTCCACGTTTGATTGTCTGATTCAATTAAAGACGGCGCGGCGTTTCGATCAGCCCCCGGGGGTCTCGTGCATTTCGATGTCGGCAACGTCGCCCTTGAGCACCTCTTTATTTATTTTCATCTTGCGCCGATTGGCGTCCACCGCGACGTAAATGACTTCTGCCTCCGTGACCTTGATGCGCTCGGACGTGCCGCCGTAGCGCTCGGCTTCGACCACCACGCGAACGGTGATGGAGGTCGTGCCGATGCGCTCTGTTTTGGCGTAGAAGCTGACAAGGTCGCCGACGAAGACCGGCTGGTGAAAGACGACCTCGCGCATCGCGACGGTGACGAAGCGCTCGATCTGCGTGCGGCGGTGACACTCGACCGCGCCCGCGATGTCTATGTAGCTGAGAATGATGCCGCCGAAGATCGTGCCCTGCGGGTTGGTGTCGCGCGGCAGGAGCGTGATGCGGATGGCCGGGTCGCTGTAAGAGTTCATAAGCTTTCTATAACAACCGACGCTCACGGACGAAACAACTCGCACGCCGCCGAGCAGTCGAAGGGTTCCTTGTGAGATGAGAGATTTGCGCCTGAGCATGAACGCGCGTGGCGTGGCTGTCAAGCAGCCTTCCCGTCCCGTCGTGCTTCCGGCCTTTTCCAGCTCGTCCGCCGTACAACGGCAAGCCCGAAGCGCTCATCCAAACGCTTGCCCCGGAAGCGTAAACTTGAGTTGCAGGTCGAAATGTTCTCGCGGTCGCGCTCGCCGCGCGAGTCGCCCGTTTTCAGGTCAGCAGCCTGCCGGAGAGACTTGAGAAGCGCGTGCCTCGCCGCTCGCCTGCGGCGTGTATAATCGGCAGTTAATCGCCATCGTTCGCATCCATTTTTAAGACGTGTTGATTGCTTAGGGAAACCAAGATGAAGAACTTTTTAAGACGCGCGGCATTGTTGCTCGTGGCAGCTTTGATTGCCGGCGCAGGACAGTTGCCGGCCCACGCGCAGAGGCCGGCGAGACGTGGCGCTCAGCCCACGCAGACGAGGCCCAACACCTCTCCGACGCCGCAGGGCACGCCCGCCAGACCGACGCCGACGCCAGCCGTGACCATCGCCGAGACGCCGCTTCAGCCCGGCGCACGCGCACGTTTCGACATCACCAACTATCGCATGGATGTCGAACTGCAACCCGACCAGCATTTCCTGAGCGCCACGGGCGAAGTCACCTTCACGCCGCTCGACAACACGCGCGCGGTCGTCTTCGAGTTGAACGGCTCGCTCAAGGTCGAATCAATCGAGCGCAACGGGCGCGCTCTGACGAACTTCGTGCAGGATCAGGCGGGCGTGGACACCATCGGGCCGAGCGTGCGCGTTGACCTCGGCGAAGTCGTCCCCGCCGGGCAAACGCAGACGCTGCGCTTCCGTTGGAGCGGCGCGCTCGTCACGCCCGAAGGCGGGCCGCTCGCCACCAAGCGCCTCGTCTACGTCGGCACGGACGTGTCTTACCTGATGTACGCCGCGCGCTGGTTTCCCTTCCACGACTACGCCGCAGACCGCGCGACCGCCGACATCACGGTCACGGTTCCCGGCGGTTATGTCGTCGCCGGTGCGAGCGACGAGGCTGTCACGCCGCAGTCGCGCGGCGCGAAAGTCAGTTACCACTTCGTCAGCAGACAGCCCGCGCTCGTCGGCAGCTTCGCCGCCGGTCGCTTCGCGACGCGCACGCTCCGCATGGGCGGCTACGAGATAAACTTTTTCGTCCAGCCGGGCAGCGAGGGCTTTATCGAGCCTTACGGGCAGGTGATCGGCGACGCGCTACAGTTCTACACGCGCAAGTACGGCCAGCCCGCCTTCGGCACGCGCCTCTCGGTCGTGCAGATTGACGACGCCAGCCTCGACGCTTACGCCGCGCCGGGGATGGAATTTCTCTCGACGAAATTCTTCGCCGCGAACCGTCTCGCCGGACTCGACGAACGCGTCCAGCGCGAGGTCGCTTTCCAGTGGTGGGGACTGACCGCCGGCCTCAAGTCTTTCGACGACGCGTGGCTCTCGCAAGGGTTGGCTGAGTACAGCGCGCACGCCCTGCGCGAGACCAGACTTCAGGGCGCAGCGCTCGATTCCGAGCAGCGCGACACGCAGGAGCGCGCCCTGATGTTCGAGCAGTCGGCTTCAATCGCCCGCGCGCCCTCGACGCTCGACGACCAGTCGGCGGCCTACCAGGCGATTATTTTCTACAAGGGCGCGATGGTTTTTCAGATGCTGCGCGACGTGATGACGCAGCAGAAGTTCGACGAGTTGCTGCGCCGCTTCGCGCAGGAGTTTCGCAGCCGCAACGCCTCGATTGACGATTTCGAGAAGCTGACCTCGCAGATCGCGGGCGAGAATATGCGCTACTTCTTCGCGCGCTGGGTCGAAGGCACGGGCGTCCCGGAATTCTCCGCCGACTATCAAATCATACGCACGCGCGCAGGCAAGTTTCGCGCGCGCGGAACCGTCAAGCAGAACTTCGAGAACTTGAAGCTCCCGGTCGAGGTCGCCCTGCGCTCGGAAGGCGACACGAGCACGACGACCCTCTTTCTCGCCGACCGCAGCGAGGATTTCGACTTCGAGTCTTCGGGGAAGCCGCTCGAAGTCATCATTGACCCGAACCATAAAATCCTGCGCACGTCGGACGAGCTTCGTATCTCGATTGTCGCGCGGCGCGGGCTTGAGTTGCTGCGCGAAGGACAGTACCTCGAAGCGCAAAGGCAATTTGAGGAGGCGCTCAAGCTCGACAAATCGAACTCGTGGGTCTACTACAATCTCGGCCTGCTCTTTCTCGAACAGCGCAACTACCAGCAGGCGCTCGACAACTTCGACGCGGCCATCAACGGCAACCTGCGGCCTTCATGGATCGAGGCTTGGGCGCGCATCAAGCGCGGCAACGCCTACGACGCGCAGGGCGACCGCGCGCGTGCCGTCGCCGAATACAAGAAGGCAATCGCGACCGACATAGACTACGACCACGCGCAGCGCGCCGCCAAAGACTTCCTCGCCACGCCCTACGACCCGAAGGCCAACACGCAGCAGGCGGCGACGGGTTCAAACGAGTGATTCATTAGCGCCGGCCCGGAAGATGAAAAGGCTCTCCGCTAATTGCGGAGAGCCCTTTTTCACATCTGACGCGTGCGGCGGCGCGCGTGAGTTCGACTAGACCGGCGGTGCGGCGGCGACGACGGCGATGCGATGCTTGTCGGCAAGGCGGAGCATCTCTTCGCGGTCGAACATCAAGGTCTTTCCGGCAGTGATGCAGAGACAGGTCGCGCCGGCTTTGACCATCGCCTCGCGATCTCGCGCGCGACTTCAAGACCGTACTCGATGTCGCCTCGCTCGCGCTCGTCGGGCGCGCGGCGCGCGAGCTTCCCTGCTGCGGGGAGGTGATCCTGTAGAAAGTAGGTCGAGTCAATCAACTCGATACCCTCGCGCGCGAGTTCGTCGGCGACGCCGCCGATGAGCGCGTCGGTGTTGCGGCGCGGGAGTTTGAGGAGCATCTTCAGCATCCGCACGTCCGGCAGCGCGCCACTGAAAATCTGCACGTGCCTGACCTGTCCCGCCATGATCGCGGAACGGACGCCCTCGCGCTTGAAGAAGCGAATCATCCGCCCAAGCTGCCCTATGCCGACCCACAACACGCGCCCGTCCGCCGAAGACGCCGCGCGCTCAATAGCGGGGTCTGTCTCCTCGCGTATCGCCGCCACAGCAAGCGACACGCCCGCGCGCCGCGCGCCTTCGATGACGAGAAAGGGAAATTTGCCGTTGCCTGCAATCAGTCCGTATCGCATAAGCTCGTAAATCGTAAATGGTAAATCGTGAATAGACAAAGGCAGCTATTCATTCACGTCTGGCGATTGAGGACTGACGGTTTTATTTGACGACACCGCGCCCGGAAGTTTCGATGAAGCGGATGAGTTCTTCGACTTCCGGCGAGTCTCTGATTTCCGCGCGGACGGCTTCGAGTGCCTGCGTGGTGTTGAGCTTCGAGGCGAGGAGAAGGCGGAAGGCGTGGTGCAGTGCGTCAATCGTCTCTTTTGGATATTTGCGCCGCCGCATGCCCTCGACATTCAGGCCGTAGCATTTGGCGTGGTTGCCGACGGTGAGTGCGAAGGGCAGCGCGTCCTTGACGACGACGGAATAGCCGCCGACGTATGCCTCTCTCCCGACGCGGCAAAACTGGTGAACTCCTGAATACGCTCCGACGTTCGCGCCGTCCGCGATGTGGACGTGGCCGGCGAGCGTCGCGGCGTTCGCCATGATGACGCGGTCGCCGAGAATACAATCGTGCGCGATGTGTGCCTGCGCCATGATGAGACAGCCGTCGCCCGTCTGCGTCAGCATCCCGCCACCCTCCGTTCCGCGATGGATGGTGACGAACTCGCGTATCTGGTTGCGCCGCCCGACGCGTGTCTCTGCGGGTTCGCCCCTGTACTTCAAATCCTGCGGAGCGAGTCCGATGGAAACGAACGGGTAGACGTGCGTGTCGTCGCCGACAAAAGTGCGCCCGTCAACGACGCAGTGGGATTCGAGTCGCACGCGCTCGCCGAGACGGACTTCGTCGCCGACGATGCAGTAGGGGCCGACGTAAGAACCGGGGCCGATCTCAGCGCGCGGGCTGACGACGGCTGACGGATGTATGTGTGTGGACATCAGGGGCAAGTGAAAAGGCGAAGGGCGAAAGTATCGGGACAAAGTATAGAGACAAGGCTTGCGCCTTGATTGAATCTTCAAATCACGCGGCGGGCGTGTCTACGTTTTCGCTTTTCACCTTTCGCCTTTCATGCGAGGGCGCTGCGGTCGGCGATGACGCTCATGATGTCGGCTTCGGCGACGAGTTTGCCTTCGACGCTGGCTTCGCCGTGCATCTTCTGGATGCGCCCGCCGACGCGCAGGGGCGTGACCGTCAGGACGAGCGTGTCGCCGGGGCGGACGGGGTGGCGGAAGCGCGCGTTATCTATGCCGCTGAAAAGCGGAAGCTTCTCGCCGCGATTTTCCAGCGTCTTGAGGGCGTAGATGGCCCCGACCTGCGCCATCGCCTCGACGATCAGGACGCCGGGCATGACGGGCGCGCCGGGATAGTGCCCCTGAAAAAAGTGCTCGTTGATTGAAACCTGCTTGACGCCGACGATTCGCACGTCGGGCGTGATTTCGACGATGCGGTCTACGAGCAGGAAGGGGTAGCGGTGCGGCAGGATTTCCTGAATGGCGCGTATGTCGAGAACCGTTTCCATAAGCGTTGTAAACGACGGGGGCGAAAAGCCACTCCGGGAAGTGTCCCTTTCGCCCCCTGTCCGAACGAATTGACCGTGCTTACGGTCTCGGCGTCGCCGCGGCGGTGGCCGGGTTGCGCTGGTTGTACTCAGCGATGAAGCCGTCGGTGATGTCAATGGTGTCGTTGACGACGAACATCACGCCGGCCATTTTGCTGGCGTCGAAGAGGACAGTGACGCCGCGCTGCTTGGCGTAAGCCTGAAGCGCGGTGCTGATGTCCTGATAAATCGGCTCGGTCAGCTCCTTGATGCGCTTGTCGAGAGCGCGCTGGCCGTCCTCCTGCTTGCGCTCGATGTCTTTCTTCAGAATCTCGGCCTGATCGGCTTTAGCCATGAGCGACTTCTCGTCGGAGACGGCCTTGGTCGCGTCAATGTCTTTGACTATTTGCTCGTAGCGCGTCCTCAACTGCTGTAGCTCGTCGCGTCGCGGCTTGAACTCGCGCTCGACGGAATCGAAGACGCGGACGAGACGCGTGACGCCCTGCTTGGGGTCGGCGAAAGCCGCAGTGTCAATGATCGCGATTTTGCCGTCGGCAATCGGGCCGCCCGGCGCGGCGGCGGGGCGAGCAGCCACAGGCGGCGCGCCGCCGGCTGCCTGACGACCGGTGGGCTGTTGAGCGTTCGCGGTGAACACGCTGGCGATGGTCGCGAAAAATGTGGCGGCGGCGATGGTGCGAAATGGTTTCATATCTCTCTTGTACTGCTCCTTAACAGTTGAAAGTGGACGCGCCGCAAACCCGTTTCGGTCAGGAGCGGCGCTCACTCCCTGGTCTAGTTCTAAAGTGTTAGAAAGTCCGCCCAATGCTGAAGCGGAAGAGGGACTTTTTCTCCCGTATGATACTGGTTCGCGCGTTCGGGTTGTACGCGTAGATTAAGCGAAACGGCACGTTGACGACGGGCAGTTGGATGCGTAATTCGGCTCCGACGCTGGATCGGTAGTCGCTGATTTTGGAAAAAAGGCTCTGCGAGAGGCGCGCCACCGTGTTGGTCTGCGCTTCGCCGCGGAGGAAGATCGGCTGCACGCCGAAGGGCAGCCCCGTGGTGGGGTCGAGCGGCCCGACGCGTTGCAGGTTGGCGAACTCCTCCTTCGAGAGCAGTCGGTCGCCGCGAATCAGTAGGCCGCGAACGGGCGCTCCCGTTCGCGGATCAACCGGCCCGAAGGGAGAGAGTGCGAGTTGCGGATTCTTGCGCGCAATAAGTTCCGTCAGCCCGCCGAAGCTGGAGAGAAACGGCTGGTCGGGCAGGAACGTGGTCGAGAACGTCTGGTCGCGGTTCGTCGTCAGGTTGAAGGCCGAGCCGATGTCTGCGAAAGCCGCCGCAGAGACGGTATTGCCGAAGATCGGGATGCGATACTCGAAGTTGCCGAGCAGTTGTGTGTCGCCGCCGAGGAAGTTGAAGTTGCGCGAGATCAGCAGAGAGTTGTTGCCGGTCGGCCCCGTGAACGTGCCGAGGCCGATAAGCTGGTTACGCAGGTTCGTTGATAATCCATCAATCGGCGTAATCGTGTCGAGCGCAGAGGTCGAGACCTGCACGTTGCGCGACGTGATGAAGGCGTCGAGCGGCGTCAGCGGGCTGATCGAGCGGACGTTGTAGCCGCGAATCGAAGTCTCGTCGCCGAGGAAGAAGCGCTCGTAGATCGGCACGCCGTCAATGAACGAAAGCGAACTCTCCTGCGCCTGTCGAATCTTGTTCGAGAGGCCGATACTGCCGACGTGGCCCGCGACGAGGCGGAAGCCGAAGACCTCCGGGTTGCGCGAGCGTTTGCGCCGGACGGGGAAGAACTGAATATAAGAGGCCGTCGGCTCGTAAGTCCGCACGTCGCCGCCGAGGCCCGCCAGCGCGAACTGGATCGCCACCTGCTTGCCCTGCGTCGGGTCAATCGAGCCGTTACGCGTGTCGTAGACGATGCTCGGCGTGACACGGCTCGTCAGGATATTCGGCTGCGCGAAGAGGCGCGGGATAAAAGTGTTCGGGTTGTTCTGCTCGTTGACCGGCGGGTCTTTGACGCTCGACTGCGAGAGCGAGTACGAAAGACCGATGCGCGAGGCGCGGGCGATCTGTATGAAGCGACGCGTGCGGGGCTTGAAGAATTCGGAGAGCGGCGAACTGGCGAAGAGCGAAACGCCCGCCGTGGTCTGCGTGAAGAGGTTCTCCTGCCCGGCGGTCAGGAAGTCGAGCGTGCTGCCGAACGCGCCCGTCAATGCGCTCTGGTTCTGCGAGAGAATCGTGCCCTCGCCGAAGAACTTTTGCGACTGCGCGTAGAGCGAGAAGCCGACCGTGATCGGGCGATCCTTGACGTAAGGCTCTGTGAACGAGAAGAGAAACGAACGCTGGCGATTGCCGAAGGCGAAGTCGAACGAGAGCGACTCGCCGCGACCGAGCAGGTTGTTCGTCGAATAGTTGAGTCCGAAGAACGAGCCGCCGATGCCGGAGAGTCCGCCGGAGAACGAAATCTGGTTGCGCCCGCGCTCCGTCACCTTGAGATTGAGGTCAACCTCGCCGCGCTCCTCGTCCGCCTTCAGTTCCGTGTCCTTGTCCTTGTCAATCGGGTCGAAGAAGCCAAGCTGGTTAAGCTTCAGCACGGAGAATTCGTAGAGAGTCTGGTCGTACACGTCGCCTTCGTTGAGGGCCACCTCGCGGCGCAGGACGTTGTCGCGCGTGTAGGTGTTGCCGGAAAACTCCAGGCGGCGGAGCGTGAACTGCTTGCCCTCGGTGATGGTAATCGTGAAATCAGCGACGCCATCCTGCGCGTTTTGCGCGGCGGGCTTGAATTCGGGGTTCACGTCGAACTCATACTGGATGAAGCCGGCCCTGCCGTAGAGTTTCTTGAGGTCTTCGGAGAGGGCTTTGTAGAGGCGCTGCCCGTTGGCGACCTCGCCGGTTTTCAGCCCGATCACGTCGCGGATATTTTGTTCGGAGAAGATCGAGTTGCCTTCGATCTTCAACTCGCCGAGGCGGTAGAGCTTTCCTTCGATGATGGGCACGGTGATACGCAAAGCCTCGTCCACGGACGAGATGATCGGGAGCGGCAGGATGGGAAAGCCCGTGCGTCGTTCGCCGAGGCCTTCGATCTTCGGCTCGCCCGTGCGCGCTTCGAGGTAGCCCTTCGAGCGCATGTAGTTCGTGACGTTGTACTTGAGATCGTATTCGAGCTTCTGCGTGTCGAGGATGTCCAGGCCGCGAAAGCGCGAGATCAGACCGGCCTCCTTGACGAGTTTCATCTGCGAGCGCAGGTCGCCGTCCTTGAAGACCTTGTTGCCCTCGAACTGGATGTCCACGACGCGCACGCGGTCGCCCTCTTCGACGTTGAAGGTGATGGCGGTCGAAGTCTCCGAAACTTTCTCCGTGTCCACGTTGACGACCGCGTTCGGATGTCCTTTCGCGGCGAGCAGTTCCTTGATGACGCGGCGCGCGTTGTTGGTCTTGACGGGGTCGAAGGGCGATTCCTTCGAGACGCCTATGCGCTGCTCGCGGAAAGCCTTGAGCACGTCGGACTCGGCGACGCTCTTCAATCCCTTGAACGTGATCTCGCGGATGATCGGCAGTTCCTTGACCGTGAAGATGATGATGACGCCGTCGCGCGGCCCATCCAGAGTTGACGCGCTGACGGATGTCTTGTCGAAGAAGGGGAGGTTCAAAAGCGCCAGCACGTCCCGCTTAACTTGTTCCTGGTTGAAAACGTCGCCTATCCGCGTTTGTATGTGATACAGGATGTCTTCGTTACGCAGGCGACGGTTGCCTTCAAACCGAATGTCCTCGACCAGCTTCTGTTGGGAGGAAGCCTGCGGTTCCTGCGCGTGAGCCATCGCCGCGAGCGGCGCGAGGTACGACATGACGAGACTGCCCGCGAGGGCGGCCACGAGATAAAGGCGTGGGGCGCGAATTCGCATAAATGTTGCTGTGTGCCTCAAATGATGCCGAATGACTGAAAAGGGAGACTGATATGAATCTGTAATCTAAGCTGCCAGAGGTCTTTGGAAACCGCAACCCCTCTTGTGGCCGCGCGAGTGCGCTCGAATTGCCTCTCGGACTTTAAGAAGTCCTTTGGATTCACGCCGGGCTGCATATCGTTGCCAGCCCGCCTGTTTCAGCAAAGCGGCGCATTATACAGGGCGAAAGTTCAAAGTTCAAAGTTCAAGGTTCAAAGTTAGGGCATTTCGGCCCCGACTTTGAACCTTGAAGTTTCAACCTTGAACTCGTTTTTAGTGAATCAGGAGCGCATCGCCCGGCGCTTCGACGCCGATGGGCCGGTAGTTCAGTTCGTCGCCGTCGCGGAAGACTTCGACGACCGACGCGCCGCCCAGATCACCTTGAATCAGAGCCTCGGAGAGCGGGTCTTCGACGTACTTTTGCAGCGCGCGACGAATTGGCCGCGCGCCGTAGGCTCGATCCAGACAAGTCTTGGCGACAATCCAGCGCCTCGCGTCTTCCGTCAGGCGCACTTCGAGGCCACGCCTTTGCAGCGTCTTGTTCATCTGCTCGACTTGCAGGCCGACGATCTCCAGCAGTTCCTCGTCTATGAGCTGGTCGAAGATGATGATCTCGTCGAGGCGGTTGATGAATTCGGGATTAAACGTCTGGCGGACGGCGGACATGACCATCTCTTCCATCTTCTCGCGCGAGGCGTCGGGCGAGGCCTGGAAGCCGAGCGTGCCTTTCTTCTGGATGAAGCGTGCGCCGATGTTGGAGGTCATCACGATGATCGCGTTCTTGAAGTCCACGGTGTTGCCGAGCGAGTCCGTCAGGATGCCGTCCTCGAAGACTTGCAGCAGGATGTTGAAGACATCGGGATGCGCCTTCTCGATTTCGTCGAAGAGGAGCACGGCGTAGGGTGAACGCTTGATGCGCTCGGTCAACTGCCCGCCCTCTTCGTGCCCGACGTAGCCCGGCGGGCTGCCGATGAGCTTCGAGACCGAATGCTTCTCCATGAACTCCGACATGTCGAAGCGAATCATCGCGCGCTCGGAGCCGAACAGAAACTCCGCGAGCGAACGCGCGACTTCCGTTTTGCCGACACCCGTCGGGCCTAAGAAGAGGAACGAGCCGACGGGACGCTGCGGGTTCTTGAGTCCGGCGCGCGAGCGCCGTATGGAGCGAGCGAGCGCGGAGATGGCAGGGCGTTGCGCGATCACGCGGTGATGCAATTCCGCCTCGATGCGGAGGAGCTTCTGCATCTCCTCTTCCTTGAGCGAATTGACGGGGATGCCCGTCCAGCGCGCGATCACGTCCTCGATGTCGTCCCTCGTCACTTCGACCGACATCATCATCTCTTCCTCTTCGGAGAGGCGCGGCAACATGATCGAAGCGTTCTTGGGCAGGTAAATACTGCGCTCATCGAGCAGGTCGCTGTGGTCTGCGACGATGCCCGGCGACTCGCGCCGCGCGCGAAGTTTGACACGCGCCCCGGCCTCGTCAATCACGTCAATCGCCTTGTCGGGCAGGAAACGGTCTGGAATGTACCGGTTCGACTGGTAGACGGCGGCCTCGATGGCCTCGTCCGTGTAGCGCACTTGATGGAAAGCTTCGTAGCGTTCGCGTATGCCGTCGAGGATACGGACGGACTCTTCCTCGGTCGGCGGCGGAACTTTGACGGCCTGAAAGCGCCTCTCCAGCGAGCGGTCTTTTTCGATGGACTTGCGAAACTCGGCGGGCGTCGTTGCGCCGATGCATTGAATCTCTCCGCGCGAGAGCGCGGGCTTCAGGATGTTGGCTGCGTCGAGCGAGCCTTCCGCGCTCCCCGCGCCGACGAGCGTGTGAAGCTCGTCTATGAAGACGATGTACTGCGGATTCTCGATCAGTTCGCGCATGATCTGCTTGAGGCGTTCCTCGAACTGCCCGCGATATTTCGTGCCCGCGACGATGAGCGACAAATCGAGCGAGAGTATCCGCTTGTTTTCAAGAAACGACGGCACCTCGCCGCGTGTGATGCGCTGCGCGAGACCTTCGACGATGGCGGTCTTGCCGACGCCCGGCTCGCCGATCAGCACAGGGTTGTTTTTGGTGCGGCGGCAGAGTATCTGGACGAGGCGCTCAATCTCGTTTTCGCGCCCGACGAGCGGGTCGAGCTTGTCGTTGGCGGCATCTTCCGTCAGGTCGCGCGAGAACTCCGTCAGGTGCGGCGTCTCTTTCTTCTGCGCGGCGCGCGGGTCAACGCCCGTGGCGCGCGCGACTTCCTCGCGGACGGACGGCAGCCGCAGGCCGCGCTCGTAGAGAATCTCTGCGGCCATCGAACGCTCTTCGCGGAGCAGTCCGAGCAGCAAATGCTCCGTGCCGATGTGGCGGTGCTGAAGGCGGTCGGACTCCTCGTGCGCGAACGCCAGCACGCGCTTCGTCTCCGGCGCAAGCGGCAGTTCCACGGAGGTGGAAATCTTCTCCCGCAGCGGCGCACGACCCTCTATCTCTTTCCTGATCGCTTCGAGCGAAGCCTGTGCGCGTGCCAGAAAACGCGACGTGAGCGTCTTGTCTTCGCGCATCAACCCCAGCAGCAGGTGCTCCGGCTCGATGGAGGGAGCGCCAAACTGGCTGGCCTCGTAGCGCGCAAAGAAAATCACACGCCGTGCCTTCTCCGTATAGCGTTCAAACATAAAATCTAAATTGACTGGTCGAATTAGAAAGACGTTTCGTGTTGAATCCGGTGTGCCCGGAGGCCGGGAGTCGCGCCGACAGACCACCCGCCCGGCATTATAACTGAAACACTTGCCGGATGTCAGATTATAAAGACCCGATGGGCGAAGTCCAGGTATTTTGAGAGTTAGGAGCTTAAAGTCTCAGCATTTAGGGTCACAGGCCGGGAACCGGCGCGTCATGCGTCGTTCGCTCCGGAGTCCGGAACTTCAGGCCCCGGACGCTCTCAACAGCCCGTCTTCCAAGACCAACCGGCGGTCGCAGGCACGCGCCAGTGTCTCGTTATGCGTAGCGACGAGCACGCAGGCGCGCGACGCGCGGCTGAGCGCGAAGAGCAGCGCGCCGACCTCTTCGCCCGTGCGCGCGTCGAGATTCCCTGTCGGCTCGTCGGCCAGTACGAGGCGCGGGCGCGTGACGAGTGCGCGCGCAATCGCGACCCTCTGCTGCTCGCCGCCCGACAATTCACCCGCGCGATGTTCTGCCCTGCCGGACAGTCCCACCGCATCCAGCATCTCCGCCGCCGCACGCATCGCCTCGCGCCGCCCCTCGCGCGCCACCAGCAACGGCAGCGCCACGTTCTCCGCCGCCGAGAGGTCTGCCAGCAGGTGTTGAAACTGGAAGACGAAACCGATCTCGCGCCCGCGAAAACGCGCCAACTCCGCGCCCCTCGCGCGCAGGATGTCGAAATCTCCGAGCCGCGCGCTCCCGCCGTCAGCCGCTTCCAGCCCGCCGAGCAGGTGCAGCAGCGTTGACTTCCCCGCGCCCGAAGCGCCCAACACTGCCACCATCTCGCCCGCGCCCAACGAGAACGAGACGCCGCGCAGCACCTCCAACACCCCGCCCGACGGATCGCGAAAAGACTTCCGCACGTCGCTCACGACGAGAAGGCCGGAGGCCGCAGGCTCAAGGCTTGAAGCTTGAGGCCGGAGACTCGCACCCGCGTCTGCTGGCGCGACGCGCGGAGAAGCGCGCCGGTCATCCGACGCCAGCCTCAAGTCTCCTGTCTCAAGTCTCTCTTTCATTCGTATCGTAGTGCCTCTGCGGGACGCACGCGCGACGCCTGTCGAGCCGGGTAGAGGGTCGCCAGCAGGCTGACGGCAAAAGCGGCCAGCGCGGGCCAGACGACATCCAGCGCGTGCGCGTGGAGCGGGACGTTGCTGACGGAGTAGACATCTGCGGGCAGTTGCACCAGCCTGAAATAATTTCCGAGCGCGCACGCGGCGAGTCCGAGCGCAACGCCCACGAGCGCGCCAATCGCCCCGATCAACGCGCCCTCCAACATGAAGATCAGCATCACGCCGCGCGGTTGCGCGCCCATCGTGCCGAGCACGGCGATGTCCGCGCGTCGTTCGACGACGACGAGCGCAAGTGTCGTCGTGATGTTCAGTGCCGCGACCAGCATGATGAGCATGATGATGAGCGCGACCGTCCGCCGCTCAAGTTCCAGTGCGGCGAAGAGCGGGCGGTTCGCCTCGCGCCAGTCCACGGTCGTCCACCCGTCGCCCATCGCGCGGCGCACGCGCACGGCCAACGCGCCCGCGTCGTAGATGTCCCGCACCTCGATGCTGATGGCCGACGATTTCATCTCCGGCCCGGCAACGCGCGACACGTCGCCGAGCGAGAGATAACTCCACGTCGCGTCGTAATCGTAAAGCCCCGCACGGAAGACGCCCGCGACACGCACGCGGCGCGAGCGCGGCATGAATCCCGCAGGCGACGCCGACTGCTCGCCCGTGATGAGCAGACCTTCCTCGCCGACGCGCGCCAGTCCCGTGCGCGCGGCCAAATCCGCGCCGACGATGACGGGCGCGGGATTTTCGTCCGACTCGCCCGCGCCGCTGAAGAGAGGCTCGACCGCGCCGCTCAGAAGCGTGCGCCGGACTTCCGAGAGCGTGCGCGCAGACTCCGCGTCCAAGCCCCGCATGACGGTGTAAGCCGAGCCGTCCGGCCCACTCAGCAGCGCGCCTTCGTAAGTCGTCGGCGCGGCGTCCAAGACGCCCTCGACGCCGCGCACACGCGCGACGACGGCGCGCGGCTCGTTAATCGCCACGCCGCCGGAGCGCATCAGCGTGACGTGCGCCGTGCCGCGCAGAATCTTGTCGCGCAACTCGTCTCGAAAGCCGTTCGCCAGCGCCAGCGCGACGATCAGCGCCGCCACGCCGCACGCGATTCCGAAGACGGCGGCGGCAGCCGTCAACTTCACGACGCGCCGCCCGCGACGCACACGCAAGTATCTGAGCGCGAGAAAAAGCTCGTAGGGCATAGGAGAAATCAGAAGGCGGAAGGCAGTATGCAGAAGGCGGTGGTTGAATGGCAATTGCGGGCGTTGAACGGCAATTCATGTTGAGATGTTCGGCAAAGAGCGTCTCGAATCGTTTCGACAGTCTTCCGCTTTCCGCCTTCTCTTCTCACCTCTCCAACACTGCGACCCACTGGCCTTTTCTGTCTTCGCGGTAGACGATGCGCCCGCCGAGCGACTCCGCGATTTCCTCCGCGGACAGTCCGCCGTGCGTGGAAAAGAGCAGCGCCACGTCGTACTGCGGCGACGCCGCCGACCGCGCGGCACGCTCAACGTCTTCGCGCTTGAAACTCTCGACGGGAAAAACTTTGAGCGGCCTGTCGAGATAGCCGAAGTAAGGATTCTTCAACTCGTCGCTCGCGGGCCATGTCGTCAGCACGCGCGCTTCCGGGTATTTGTCGGAGATGAAGTGCGCGGCGTCCCTGTGCAGCACGACGAAGTCGCGGTAGGCGAGATTTTCTTCCCACGGGAAACTGTACGGCGGATTGACGACGCTGCCGACGGCGAAGGCGACGCAGACCGCCGCGACGACGAGCCGCCACTGGCGCACGCGCCGCCAGAGAGTAGAAACGCAGATGAGTATGACGAGCGGGTAGACGGGCAGCATGTAGCGCGCGAGAACAGCACCGCCGACGACCGAGAGCGCCACGACGTGCGCGAGGATGAGAAGCGCGAAGATGAGTTGCACGGGCACGTCAATGCGCCGCCGTTCCGCGTCGCCGTCGCGCCTCGCCGGGAAGAACATCGCGACGAGGGCGGCGAGCGTGAGCGCGTACAGGTTCATGTGAAACGTGACGTGCTTGAGTCGTCCCAGTAGTGCCTCGAAGATGCGCGAGAGGTTGACGGTTGACTCAATGTTGTAGCGAAAGTATTCGGGGTTGCCGAAGGTGTAGCCGGTGCGTTGATGATGATACGCGAACCAGAGCGCGAGCGGCACGAGCGCCAGCAGGAGCCCGAGCGCACGCACGACGGAGCGTCGCCCTTTCAGGCAGAAGGCCGTTGCGCCCACGCGTTTTCGACCCGCGAGCCAGCACAAAAGCTCCCACCCACACAGCACGAGAGGCGTCAGAACGGCGGTCTCTTTCGTGATGCCGGCGAGCGCGAAAAGAAAAACGTAGAGTCCGCGCCGGACGTTTTCATTATCAAACAGCGACGCACTCGTCGCGCGTCGCGTGTCGTCGCGCGTTGGTAAGTAAAACACCAATCCCCAGACGGTCAGCGCCGCGACGCCCATGTCGAGGTGCGCGAGCGTGCTCTGCGCGAAGAAGACAGGGTAGAGCGCCGTGCAAAGAAGAGTCGCCCACGCCACACGCCTGTTCGCCACGCGCTCCGAGAGACGGAAGACTCCGAGCAGCGTGAGCGACGAGACCAGCAGCATCGCCGCCCGCGCGACCGCGATGTGGAAGCCGAACAGCTTCCACGCCAGCGCGATGTAGGCCATCACGAGCGGCGGGTGCGCGTTCGAGAGCGTCGAGTGTGGGATGAAGTCGCCTGTGAACAGGATGTCGTGCGCCGCCGGGATGAAGTAGCCGGCCTCGTCCCAGTAGTAGGGCAGACTTAAAACGGGCAGGTGAAGCAGAAAGACGACGGCGAAGATGGCGGCGCACAGCAGGAGCAGGCTCGCCAGCTTCTTCGTGCGCGGCTGCGCGGGCGTCGGCGAGGCGGCGTTCTCAACTGTTGGGCGCGGGGATGTCATCGGCGGGCGTCAGAGAGTTAATCATCTCGGCGTCGAGCGAGGCTTCGGGCCGCTTAATCATCGTCAGGCTGTTGCCGCGCTCGTTGTACTCGACCTCGTCCATGATGTTGTAGATCAGGAGCACGCCGCGCCCTGAAGTCTTGAAGAGGTTCGAGGGGTCGAGCGGGTCTGGAATCTCTTTGACGTTGAAGCCCTGCCCCTCGTCCTCGATGGTGAAGCGCGCCTCTCTGGTCGAGATGTCGGCGGTGATGCGGACGAGCTTGTTCGGGTCGCCGTGGTTGCCGTGCTTGACGGCGTTGACGAAAGCCTCGTCGAGCGCGATGAAGAGGTTGGAGCTGTCGGGCTTGATGATGCCTAAGCTCGCGACGCGCTCGATCAGGTAGTGCAGCACGCCGTTCATCAGCGAAAGATCGCTCGGCAACTCGAACTCGATGCGCTCGCGCACGAAGGGCAGCACCTTGAGGTCTTCGAGGAAGCGGAGTTTGTAGCCGAGCGTCTTCTCGACGATGTTACGCAGTTCCTCTTTCTCGTAAGGCTTCCGCAGGTAATTCGACGCGCCGACCTTGAAAGCTTTGACAAGAAAGTTGTGCTGCGACTCTTCCGAAGAGACGACGACGGGGACGAAGAGGCGCTTGCGTTTGAGTTCGCTGATGATCTGCACGCCGCTGTCTGCGTCTTCGGTGAGGTCGCTGATGATGAGGTCGAAGTCTTCGAGGTCTTCGCGCCCGACAGCCTCCGCGCGGTCGCCCGTCGCGACCACCTCGTGGCCGAGTTCGCGCAACGCGTCCGCCAGCACCGTGCGAAGTTCGGCGTTGCCGTCAACGATCAGGATGCGTCGTCTGTCGTCCATCAAATGCCTTTGACCAGAGCCATTGAAAATGGGGAGGGTACGGAAAGCTTCGCGGCGAGACGCGAAAGCATTCCGCCTACGCTGTACGCCCGGCGGCAGCGCAGGGTTTCCAAATATATCACACAAGGAGGGGCCGGTAGGCAGCAGGCAGCAGAAACTTCAATCCGGGCACGTCCGCAAGTTGAATCCCAGTGTTTTGCGGTCGAAAACCACTGACTACTGACTACTATTTTGCTAGACTCGCCGCGCGTCTTCAAACAGATTTCATGCAAGCTCCCGCTGAAACAGAACAGGCAAGCGTTGCGCCGGCAGCGCGCGAGAAAGAATCGCGCGGCGCGGCGGACAAACGCGTCGGGCGCGCATACGCCTTCGCCGACCTCGCGGACTACACGCCCAAACAGCGCTTCCTGATTCGCGCCGCAGACCTCGCCTTCTACGTGCTCATCGGCGTCATCGGTCGCACGGTCAGGTGGAAGGTAGAGGGCTGGGAACACTGGGAAGAGGCGACGCGCGGCGGCAGTCTGCCCATCTACACCTTCTGGCACGACCGCGTCTTCCTCGCCACTTACTTCTGGCGGCGGCGACGGATCGTCGTGATGACATCGCGAAGTTTCGACGGCGAGTACATCGCGCGCTTCATCCAGCGCTATTCGCGTGTTGGGATTTCTGCAAAAGACATATGGGCGAGGTCGCTGGCGCAAGCTGAAAGGCGCGGCGACGGTGCGATTTGAAGATGGCACGATTCGACGGGCGGAGTTACACTGGTACGAAGCGCACGGCATCGGTAAACGCCAGATGAAGATCAAACGCTTTCTCGATTAAGAATATGAAACGCGAAAAGACCGATTCGATGCTCGCGATTTGCATTGATAACGCGGGCTACGAGATGTCTCTCGAACGCCGCAAAGTCTATCCCGTGCTGCCGGACGAGAGCGCCGCGCGCAGCAGCTACGTTCGCGTCGTTGACGAGACGGGCGAAGACTATCTCTTCCCGGCCAGCCGCTTCATCCTGCTGCCCGTCACGCGCGAAGTCGAAGCGGCTGTGCTGGCCGAAACACAGGCTTGAATCGCTCGCACCAACCTTCAAATTATCTCTGGAGACAGCAATGATTAATCAGGAACGCATCAAGAATCTTCTGCTCGAACTCGTCCAAATTGACTCAATCTCGCGCAAGGAGCGCGACGTGGCCGAGCGCATCAAACAGCTTTGCGAGGAGATGGGCGCGACGGTCGAGATTGACGACGCTGGAAGCAAGGTCGGCGGCAACTCCGGCAACGTCATCGCGCGCTTTCGCGGCACGATCCCCGACGCCGAGCCGATTATGATGAGCGCGCACATGGACACGGTCGTGCCCGGCGAGGGCGTGAAGCCGGTTGTCGTGGGCGACATCATCCGCACAGACGGCACGACCGTCCTCGGCGGCGACGACAAGTCGGGCGTCTCCGTCATCATCGAAACCATATGCTGCCTGCAAGAGCAGAACATCCCGCACACCGACATCGAAGCCGTCTTCTCCATTTGCGAGGAAGTGGGCTTGCTCGGCGCGAAGCACGTTGACGTGTCACGCTTGCGCGCGAAGTACGGCCTCGTCTTCGACTCCGACGACCCCGGCTTTCTTTTCACGAAGGGGCCTTCGGCCAACCACTTCGAGTTCAAAATCTACGGACTCGAATCGCACGCCGGCGTCGCGCCCGAACAGGGTATCTCCGCCATCAAGATTGCCGCCGAGGCCATCAGCGTGATGAAACTCGGACGCATAGATGACGTGACGACCGCCAACATCGGCGTCATCCACGGCGGCGAAGCGACGAACATCATCACCAACCTCGTCACCTTGAAAGGCGAGGCGCGCTCGCTCGACGAAGACAAACTGAACGCGCAGACCGCGCACATGATTAAGTGTCTCGAAGACGCGGCGGCTAAATATGAAGTGACGGTTGACGGCGTGACCACGCGTGGGCGCGTCGAATCGGATGTCACACGCGAATATTACTCAATGGATGTGTCGGACGATTCGCGCGTCGTCAAACTCGTGCTCGAAGCCGCCTCGCGTATGGGACTCGAAGTTAAGACGCTCGCCTCCGGCGGCGGCTGCGACGCCAACATCTTCAACAAGCGCGGCATCGAATGCGCCAACCTCGGCACAGGCATGCGCGCCATCCACACCGTCAAGGAATGGCTCGACGTGAAAGACATGTACGCCTCCGCCGAAATGACGCTGGAGATTATGAAACTCAACGGCGAGATGGCAGCGAAACAGGGATGAGCGACGAGTCACAGCAGCAGAGTGATTATCGCAGCGGCTACGTCGCGCTCATCGGGCGACCGAACGCGGGGAAGTCCACTTTGTTGAACCGGCTCGTGGGCGAGAAGATCGCGGCGGTGTCGAACAAGCCGCAGACGACGCGGCACCAGATACAGGGCATCATCACGCGGCCCGAAGGACAGATCGTTTTGGTGGACACGCCGGGCGTGCACCAGCCCGGTTATTTGCTCAACCGTCGCATGATGAGTGCCGTGCATGATGCGCTCGAAGGCGTTGACCTCGTCTGCCTGATTCGCGACGCGAGCGTGTCGACCGGCAACGGCGACCGCTTCGTGCTCGACCTCGTCCGGCAGACGCGCAAGCCCGCGCTCCTGCTTTTGAACAAGACGGACAAGCTGCCGGACAAGTCGCAACTGCTGCCGCTGATGGAGTGGTACGGGCGCGAGCACGACTGGCGCGGCGTCGTCCCGCTCTCGGCGCGCAAGGGCGACATGGTGGACGTGCTCGTCGCGGAGATCGTCAAACATCTGCCCGAAGGCGAAGCCATCTTCGCCGAAGACGAGTTGACCGACCAATCCGTGCGCTCGCTCGTCTCCGAGATCGTGCGCGAAAAAATCCTGCGCACGACGGGAGAAGAAATCCCTTACGTCACGGCGGTCGTCACCGAGCGCTTCGAGGAAGTGAGCGAAGAGATGACGCGTATCCACTGCGCCATCTTCGTCGAGCGCTCGTCGCAGAAAAAGATCATCGTGGGGCGCGCAGGCGAGCGAATCAAAGACATCGGCACGCGCGCACGTCAAGACATCGAGCGCCTCGTCGGCCATCCCGTCTACCTCGAACTTTTCGTCAAGGTCGAAGAAGGCTGGCGCAACTCCGCACGCGCCCTTAACGAACTCGGCATTGAAGGGAAAGGACAATGAAAGTGATGAGCAAAGGCAAATTGCTTTCACTCATCACTCATCATTCATCACTTTATGAAGTGGTACGCACTTGACGTGGCGCTCGCGGCGCGCGCGCGCGAGGCTGTCGAATACGCTTTGATGGAGGCGGGCGCGCTGGGGACGGAAGCGCGCGGCGAAGACGGCGAGACGATGCGCGTCTCCGCCTACTTCGACGAGCCGCCGCAGATCGAGCGTGTGCGCGGCGCTCTCGCGGAGGCGCTACGCATTTACGGGCTGGCCTCTTCGGACGTGCGCGAGACGACAGCGCGCGAGGTGGCGGACGAAGACTGGCTCGCCGAGTGGAAGAAGAACTGGCAGCCGGTCGAGACCGAGCGATTCATCATCGCGCCGCCGTGGAGCGAGGTCAGCGACGACGGAGGGCGGATCGTGATTCGCGTCGAGCCGGGCATGGCCTTCGGGACGGGGACGCACGAGACGACGCGGCTGTGCCTCGCCGCCATCGAGAAGCATTTCAGCGGGGCGAGCTTTCTGGACATCGGCACGGGCACGGGCATCCTCGCCATCGCCGCCGCCCGGCTCTGCCCCGAAGCAATCGTCGAAGCCTGCGACACAGACCCCGTCGCCATCACCATCGCGCACGAGAACGCGCGCCTCAACGGAGTGGCCGAGCGCGTCAACTTCCGCGTCGGCTCCGCGAGGTGACACAAGAGGGCGAGTGGGTGGCCGTGATTATTTAACAGGGACAGACAGGATGAAAAGCGAACGCGAAATAATGAACGATGAATGATGAATAGAAGGCAAAGTTTTTTCTTCATTCATCATTTCGCATTCATCACTCATCATTTCTTCTTCTCTCCTGTCCATCCCCGTCAATCTTTCTCTAAAGCAAATGACACGCCGAAGATTTTACGCTACGCCTGAAGCCTTCGCGCCTGATGGCGTGAGCGTCACGCTGTCGGCGGAAGAGTCGCGGCATTTGCGCGACGTGCTGCGCTTGAGGGAGGGCGATGAGGCATTCGTGTTCGACGGCGAGGGGCATGAGTTCGCGTGCGCGGTTCGAGCATTGGCGGGGCGCGGCGGCAGCGTCCCGGCGACGCTCGAAGTGCGCGGGCCGGTCGAGCCGCAGCGTCCCGAATCCCCTCTCAGTCTGACGCTCGCCGTCGCGCTCCTGAAGGGCGAGAAGTTTGATCTGGTGGTGCAGAAGGCGACGGAGTTGGGCGCGTCGCGCATCGTGCCCGTGTTGACCGTGCGCGCCGACGTGCGCCCGCATGATGCGCGCGATGCTTCGCGGCGCGTAGAGCGTTGGCGGCGTCTCGCGCTGGAAGCCACGAAGCAGTCGGGGCGTGCGCGCGTGCCGGAAATCTCAGAGCCGTTCGCGTTCGCGTCGTTCGTCGAGACTCAAGCGACGGGCGAGGCGGGGCGGCGCGTGATGTTCGTGGAGCGCGGCGGGCACGGACGCGTTGCTCCAACACCTATTCGGAGACCTGTGTTAACCAGACATGAACGAGTCGAAACGTTGGACTGCTGTCCGCCGTCTCTTCCGGACGCGCACACGTCTTTAGCCGCCGCGCCCCGAAAGGTTTTGACGAACCGCCCCGCGCGGGCGCAGAATATTTTCGCGGGCACGAGAGTAAACGAAACGCCGTTGTCTCCGTCTTCGTAGTTATTCGATAGAGACGGCGCGGGAGATTGACGGCGGGGAGTTAAGAAGGCGAATGGCTTACGATAAAGAGGGAGCGGTTGAGCGTGCGCGGGCTGATCTGGCCGCGCGTCTGGGCGTCTCGGAGAGTGAAGTTAAAGAGGAAGCGGTCGAGGATGCCGACTTTCCAGATGCGGCGCTCGGAGCGCCCGTCCGGGGCGAGATGAGCGGGATGATGATAACGCCAGGCTGGCGCATCCGCCTGAGCGCCGGGGGCAAAAGTTACGAGTACCGCGCCAACCGCAATCAAATCCGGCTCTATAAATTCAAGGGTACGAACTACAAGCTTTAAGAGGTAAGGCAATGAACCGACAAAAATTCATCGGGCGTCTGGCGCTGGCGTTGGCGCTCATCATGGTCGCGGCTTTCGCGGGACAGTTGCGACGCTGGCAATCCTCGGATTCGACACCCGCGAACGTCCACTTCGTGCTCGGCGGCGACCCTGTGGACGAGAGCGCGCCGCAGGATGATGACGACGCCTCCGCGAACGACGGCGAGGAAGAAAGCACGGACGAGCCGGAAGTGCTCGTGCGCTTTCGCCCCGGCGTCTCGGAAGAGCGTATCGAAGACATCGCGCACGGCCTCAACGATGAGGTCGCCGACGAGATTGAATCCGTCAACGGCCTCGTCGCCATTAACGACGACGACGGCGAGACGAAAGATCAGGTCGTCGCAGACTATAGCGGACTGCCCGAAGTCGAATACGTCGAGGAAAATTACGCACAGTGGCGCGACGAACAGATGCCGGGCGCGGCGCGGCGCGTCATCACTGCTCTCAACAATGCGCCGAACGATCCACTGCTCGCCGAACAGTGGGCGCTCGCCAACACGGGCCAGCGCAACGGCAAGACACAGGCCGACATCAGCGCGCTCGCCGCATGGAAAAAGACGCACGGCAGCGACAAGGTGGTCGTCGCCGTGCTCGACAGCGGCGTTGACTACAAGCATCAGGACTTGAGCGGCAACATCTGGACGCGCCCGGCCAACATTCCCGAATACGACGACGAAGACCTCGGCCAGGTTGACGACGTGCACGGCTTCAACGCCGTGGACAACGCGCGCGACCCGATGGACGACAACGGCCACGGCACGCACTGCGCAGGCATCATCGGCGCGGAGGGCGACAACAACGAGGGCATCGCGGGCGTCAACTGGAAAATCGAGATCATGCCCCTGAAGTTCATGTCGGCGGGCGGATTCGGCACGACCAAAGACGCCGTCGAGGCG
Source organism: Acidobacteriota bacterium (assembly GCA_020200155.1). Taxonomy (GTDB): domain Bacteria; phylum Acidobacteriota; class Blastocatellia; order Pyrinomonadales; family Pyrinomonadaceae; genus JAIVJG01. Next base: position 41,722 of record JAIVJG010000165.1, read on the forward strand.
ATCAATTACGTGATTGACCGCAAGCGTGCGGGCGTCAACGTCCGCATCATCAGCGCCAGTTGGGGTTCGACGCGCAAGTCGCGTGCGCTCGAAGACGTGATCCGCAAGGCGGGCGAAGAGGGCATCCTGTTTGTCGCGGCGAGCGGCAACTCGACCGCCAACACAGACCGCGTGCCGCACTATCCTTCGAGCTACAAACTGCCGAACGTCGTCAGCGTGGCCGCGCTCAATCGCAAGGACGAGTTGGCGGGCTTCTCGAATTACGGCGCGATGAGCGTCCACATCGCCGCTCCCGGCGCGGAGATTCTGAGCACGTGGCTCAATGGGCAGTACGAGGAGCACTCCGGCACTTCGATGGCGACGCCTGTGGTCGCGGGCGTGGCTGCGCTCGTCCTCTCGGTCGAGCCGGACATCTCGGTTCAGAACTTAAAGCAGCGGCTGATGGATTCGGTTGACAAGCTCGACTCGCTGCAAGGCAAGGTCGCGAGCGGCGGTCGCGTCAACGCGGCGCGAGCCGTCGGCGCACAGGCGGACAAGTAAGGAAGCAGCGATTCGGAAAGTAAGAAATCAACCTGTCCTGTGACTTTGAGCCTCGTCGAGTTTCGCGCTCGACGAGGCTCGAATTTTTGGAGCAGCGCGTGTATGAAGCAACCGGCTCGCGCTTACCCTTGCGTTCAAAGTCCAGTCAAGATAAAAAGTGTGGCATCATTTCCCGCAAGCGTTAAGGCAGACGAAAACTTAAATACGAGGAAACCAACAGATGAGCGCGTCAACATCAACGCAAGGGACGAACGCCACGACCGATCTGGACAAGCTTTGCATCAACACGATCCGCACGCTCTCGCTCGACGCCGTGCAGAAGGCCGAGTCGGGCCATCCGGGGCTGCCGCTGGGCTGCGCGCCGCTGGCTTACGTCCTGTGGACGCGCTTCCTTCGCCACAATCCGCAAAATCCGAAGTGGCAGGGCCGCGACCGCTTTCTCCTGTCCGCCGGGCACGGCTCGATGCTGCTCTACTCTCTGCTCTACCTGACGGGCTACGACCTGCCGCTCGCAGAGTTGGAAAACTTCCGGCAGTTCGGGTCGAAGACGCCGGGCCACCCCGAAAACATACTGACGCCGGGCGTCGAAATCACGACGGGGCCGCTCGGACAGGGCTTTGCGAACGGCGTCGGGATGGGCGTCGGCGCGGCGCATCTGGCGTCGAAGTTCAACCGCCCCGGCTTCCCGCTCATTGATTCACACATCTACGCCATCGTCTCGGACGGCGACTTGATGGAGGGTGTCGCCTCGGAGGCCGCCTCGCTCGCCGGACATTTGAAACTCGGCAAGCTCATCTACTTCTACGACGACAACCACGTCACCATCGAAGGCTTCACCTCGCTCGCCTTCACCGAAAACGTCGCGCAACGCTTCGAGGCTTACGGCTGGCATACTCTGACGGTCGAAGACGGCAACGACCTCGCGGCGATTGAGCAGGCCGTCCGCGACGCGCAGGCCGCGACGGATCGCCCCTCGCTTATCTCCGTCAAGACGACCATCGGTTTCGGAATGCCGACCGCAGGCACGCGCAAGGCGCACTCCGACGCGCCGGGCGCAGACGCCGTGCGCGAGACTAAGAAACATCTCGGCTGGCCCGAAGACAAAACTTTCTACGTGCCCGACGAGGCGCTCGCGCACTTCCGCGCGTGCGTCGAGCGCGGCGCAAAACAGGAGAGCGAATGGAACGCGCTCGTTGAAAAGTACGAGCAGGAAAATCCCGAACTCGGTGTCGCCTGGCGCGAGACGATGAGCGGCGAGTTGCCCGCCGGATGGGAGAGCCACCTGCCGGCGTTTGCCGACGCCAAGCCAATGGCGACCAGACAGGCCAGCGGCGAAGTCATCAACGCGCTCGCGCCGCACATGCCTATGCTCGTCGGCGGCAGCGCAGACCTCGGCCCCTCGAACAACACGGACATCAAGGACGGCGGCAGCTTCCAGCCTGGTTCTTACGACGGTCGTATCCTCCACTTCGGCGTCCGCGAACACGCGATGGGCGCGACGATGACCGGCATCAGTCTCAACGGCGGACTAATCCCCTACGGCGGCACGTTCATGTGTTTCTCCGACTACATGAAGCCCTCAATCCGCCTCGCCGCTCTCTCGCACGTGCAGGCCATCTATATTTTCACGCACGACTCCATCGGCCTAGGCGAAGACGGCCCCACGCATCAGCCCATCGAACAACTCGCGGGTCTGCGCGCCATCCCGCACCTCTACGTCTTTCGCCCGGCGGACGTGCACGAAACGCGCGAGGCGTGGCGCACAGCCATCCTCCGCCGCCACGCGCCGACCGCGCTCTGCCTGACGCGACAGAAAGTGCCGCTCATTGATCGCAACCTTTACGCTTCAGCCGAAGGCGCGCGGCGCGGCGCATACGTCCTCGCCGAAGCGACCCGCGCGGGCGCTCGCCCCATCGCCGCCGCCACTGATGCCGTTGCGCCCGGCTTCGTCGAGCAAGAACCCGCGACGCCCCAACTCATCATCCTCGCCACCGGCTCCGAAGTCTCGCTCGCGCTCGACGCACGCGAGGCGTTGCAGAAGGAAGGCATCCCCGTGCGC
>JAIVJG010000244.1 GCA_020200155.1 Acidobacteriota bacterium
TTAATCGGCGCGCGGCTCTGGCCGCAGACATTCGCCGCCGAATCGCCTGCGATGAGAGAGGCCGCGCGCGAAACGGAAACGAGCAAGGCGGATGACGAACTGCTGCCGCTCGTGATTGACGACCACGCGCCGCCGCCGCCGCACACGCTGCCTTCACGACTCCGCAGTTTAAAAGTCCTCGCGGTCGGACTCATACTGTGGACGCTCCCGCTCGTCGCGCTCGTCGTCTGGACGGGGTGGGAGAGCCTACACGCGCAGGAATATCTCTTCTTCACGAAGGCCGCGCTCGTCACCTTCGGCGGAGCCTACGCGGTGCTGGCCTACGTCACGCAGGCCGTCACGCACGCCCCCTTCAACTGGCTCACGCCCGCGCAGGCCGTGGACGGGCTGGCGCTGGCCGAAACTACGCCCGGCCCGCTCATCATGGTCTTGCAGTTCGTCGGCTTTATGGCCGGCTGGAATCACCCTCTGCCCGGCATGAGCCAGACGCACAGCGCCGTGGCGGGCGCGCTCGTCACGACATACGTGACTTTCCTCCCTTGCTTCATTTTCATCTTCGTCGGCGCGCCCTATATCGAGGTCATTCGCGGCAACAAAAATCTAACAGGCGCACTGACGGGCGTCACCGCTTCGGTCGTCGGCGTGATTCTCAACCTCGCGCTCGTCTTCGGCGCGGCGGTCATCTTGCCGCACGGACTGGCGGGCGGCACAGACTGGTTCGCCGCGCTCCTGACGGCGGCAGCCTTCGTCGCCCTCTATCGCTTCAAAGCCGATGTGCTATGGGTCGTCCTCGCGGGCGGACTGCTCGGTCTCCTCCGAGTATTTTTTCTGAGTGCTTCCTGAGGGCGCGGTTTGGAGTAGAATGTGGGCAAGCGAAGGGAAGGACAAATATGTCGAACTATTTTATCGGACGAGAACAAGGTCAACAGGCGACTACCCGGAAAGCGATTCACGCAGCGGCACGGTTTTGGATGCTGCTGGCGACTGTTCTGATCATCAATGAAGCCCTCGTGAACTGCGCCACGGTTCAAAAGCCAAGTAGCTCAACCCCGGCGCAGACTACACCGGCAGAGTGGAAAGCTGTCGAGGCGGCCATCGGTAAGGCCGGGACGATGCAACCCGGCGACGTTTACAAAGTAAGCTTCCCGCGCAGCGATCTGGTAGTGAAAGTTCGCGGCGTCCAACTTAAGCCCGCGCTCGCGCTCGGCTCTTGGGTGGCGTTCAAGAGGATGGGGAGCGCGGCAATGGTGATGGGCGATCTGGTGTTGACCGAAGAGGAAGTGACGCCCGTGATGTCGAAACTTCAGGAGGGCGGCATCGAGCAGACCGCGCTGCACAATCATGTCCTCGACGAATCGCCCCGCGTGATGTACATGCATATCGGCGGGCACGGCGACGACGTCAAAATCGCGCAGGCTATCCACGCCGCGCTCATGCTGACTGGAACGCCCTTCAACTCGCCGCCCGCCAGCACACAGCCTCTGGACATCGGCCTCGACACCAAGCAGCTTGAACAGCTTATGGGCTACGGCGGCAAGTTGAACGGCGGCGTCTACCAGTTCAGCATTCCGCGCGCAGAAGAGATTACCGAAGGCGACATGCAGGCGTCGGGTCACGGGATGACCGTACCGTCTTCGATGGGCACCGCGACGGCAATTAACTTCCAGCCAACGGGCGGCGGCAAGGCCGCAATTACCGGAGATTTCGTCCTGCTGGCGACCGAAGTCAACCCCGTCATCCGCGCCCTGCGCGCGGGCAGCATTGAAGTGACTGCGCTGCATAGCCACATGCTCGACGAGCATCCGCGTCTTTTCTTCATGCACTTCTGGGCGAACGACGATGCTCTCAAGTTGGCGCGTGGCCTGCGTTCCGCGCTCAATCAGACGAACTCCCATAAGCCGCAGTCGAAGTAGTGTTGGCGTAACGCACCGGCTTTATCTAACTTTCCTCTCTTCGGTTTTGTAGTAATATAAGCCTCGCAGGTATTCCCTGCAGGCTTTTCCCGGAAGCGGATTTTCAACCTGATGCGTTCCTCCTTTACGATTAAGCTTCTGGCCTTCCTCGTCTCCACGACCCTGCTCGTCTTCGCGCTCCCGCTGCGCGCACAGGAAACACAGGCGCAGGAAAACACGCGCCCTCGCCGTGCCGTCTTGACGCAGGCGGATGAGACAAAAGACTCGCCCGCGACCGGCGCGAACACTGGCGGCTACCCTCGTCTCGACAGCGAGCCGTCCATCCGCATCGGCCTGACGAGTGTCGCGCGCTCCGTCACGGTCTCCACGTCGGGACGACTTTTGGACGCCTCCGATGCGAACGCGCCCCCCGTTCCTTTTGAAGTCTCGCGCGTCCGCCTTGAGCCGCGCGCTTACCCCTCCGCGCCGACGCCGACCGACGACGAAGATTCCTACACGGACATCGCCGCCGATCAAACGACGCTGCCGGCAGCAAGCGACAGAACGGATGCCGCCACGCCCACGAAGAAACCTCCGCAGCCGGGCGCAAGAAGCAACGTCCGCCTCGTCTCGCGCGTGAACGTGGCGACGCGCGGCGCGACGCTGTACGTGCCGGGGACGACGAAACCTCTGCTCGACATCCGTGCGCCCATCACCTTCGCCTCCGACGATGAGGCGCTGCACCCCGTCCGGTTCAACGAAAAGAGTTATCGCGGGCGGCTGGAAGTTTTCCCCAACACGCACGGCGCGCTGACGGTCGTCAATGTCCTTGGCCTTGAGGATTACGTGCGCGGGGTCGTGCCGAATGAACTGTCGCCCGGCGGATTTCCAGCCATCGAAGCCTTGAAGGCGCAGGCCGTCGCCGCGCGCACCTACGCCGTCAGCCACACGGGACAGTTCTCCGCCGAGGGTTTCGACCTCGTGCCGACCACGCGCTCGCAGGTCTACGGCGGCCTCTCGACGGAACACCCTCTGACCGACCGCGCCGTGGCCGAGACGCGCGGCATCGTCGCGACGTACGACGGGCAGCCAATCAACGCCCTCTACACTTCCACCTGCGGCGGGCGCACAGAAGACGCCGAGAACATTTTCGGCGGCGAGGCCGTGCCCTACCTCCGCGCGCGTGAGTGCGCGATTGACGGAAAGGAAGCTCTCGCGCCCTACGTCGTGCGAACCTCGCGCGAGCAGCCGAACATACAGGACGCGGAACACTCGACCAGTGCGCGCGACGCGGCGCTTCTCTCCACGCACGGCTTCCAACTGCCCGCGCGCATGACGGACGCGTGGCTGTCCGGCGCGATCTCTCTGGAAGAAGTCCGCGCGCTCGTCGCACAGGTCGCTTTTCTGTCGCGACAGGCCGCGCCCTCTCTCACAACCGACGCGACGCGGCCCGCAGGGTTCGTCACGTCGCTCGCCAGCGCACTCGACGGCGAGAGCCGGGGCGGTGTGCTGCTCGACAAAGCCGACGTGGACTACTTGCTGGCCTTCCGCGATGCAGACGAGATTCCCGAACGCAACCGCGCAGATGTCGCCATCTTTCTGCGCGATGGATACCTGAGCCTGTACACGGACGCGACGCTTCGCCCACGCCTGCCGATGCCACGCGCACGCGCCCTCCGCGTCGTCGCGCACGCGCTGGAAGCGCGCGGACTTTTTCGACTCCAAAAGGCGACGACCAGACCGGCGACTGACGGCGCGCTCGTCCTGCGACCCACAGGCAAAGGCAACGACAAAACGCTCAACGTTTCTTCCGGCGCGTTCCTCTTCCGTGCTTACGGCGAGAATATTTACGCCGTGCGCGAGTTGAGACTGGTCGGCGGCGAAGCCGTCACGTTCCACATGAACGCGCGCGGCGAAGTTGATTACATGGAAGCGCGCCCGTCTCCCAACGGGGCCGCCTCCGACCGCTTTTCGACTTACACCAACTGGACTGAGACGCTCACGCCCTCCGTCGTCTTGTCGCGACTCGCACGCAACGCGGGCGGCATCGGCACGCTCGTTGACCTGCGCGTCCGCTCGCGTGGCGCGTCACGCCGCGTCACAGACCTCGAAATCGTAGGGACGACGGGCACGTCGCACGTGCGCGGCGGGCGCGTTCGTTCTGCGCTCGCCCTGCGCGAACAACTCTTCGTCATTGACCGCAACTACGATGAGACGGGCAGGATTACAAGTTTCGTTTTCACGGGACGCGGCTGGGGACACGGCGTCGGGATGTGCCAGGTCGGAGCCTACGGGCTGGCGCGCTCCGGCTGGAAATATGACAGGATACTGAAGGCTTATTATTCTGGAATCAGCCTGACGAAACTGTATTGAAGGCGCGGGCTTCTCTCAAATCAATGTTGGTTGACAGTGAATCGGCCATGCGTTTCTCTCGTGCACAACTGCTCGGCGCGCTCGTGCTTCTGCTGGCCGTCTGGCTGGTATTTATTTTCCGGTTCATCTTCCCACCCGCGTGAGTTCTCCGAATCAAACATCGAGGCGCATCATCACCATTGTCGGCCCTACGGCTTCCGGCAAGAGCGAACTCGGAATCTCGCTGGCGCTGCGCGTCGGCGGCGAGATCATCAACTGCGACTCGGTGCAGGTCTATCGCGAGATCGAAATCGCGACGGCGAAAGTCCCCCTTGACGAGCGGCGCGGCGTGCCGCACCACCTCGTTGATTTCATTCCGCCGGAGGTCAACTACACCGCAGGCGAGTGGGCGCGCGAGGCGCTGCGAAAGATTGATGAGATCGAAGCGCGCGGGCGCGCCGCGCTGCTCGTCGGCGGGACTGGGTTTTACCTGCGCGCGTTGCGCCAGCCCTTCTTCGAGAGTCCGCCGACGGACGAGCGACTGCGCCGCCGTCTGGTCAAGCTCAGAGAGCGGCGCGGCCCCGCGCACCTGCACAGGATTCTCCGTCGCCTCGACAACGAAAGCGCCGCGCGTCTCCACCCGCGCGACTGGTCGCGTGTGCAACGCGCGCTCGAAGTTCGCTTGCAGACGGGGCAGTCGCTGACGGCGCAACGGCACGCACGACCTTTGCCTCCGCCGCAGGCCGCGCGTCTCCGCCTCTTCGCACTGACGCCGCCACGCGCAGAGCTATATCAACGCATCAACGAGCGAACGAAAGCACATTTTCGCGTCGGCCTTGTCGAGGAGGTACAAGCTTTGCTCGAACGCGGCGTGCCCGCCGATTCGTCCGCGCTCGGCGCGCACGGCTATCGTCGTGTCGTCGAATACCTGCGAGGCGAGCGGACTCTGGAGAGCGCCGTCGAACAAACCAGTCTCGACGTGCGCCACTATGCAAAGCGCCAGTTGACCTGGTTCCGCCGTGAGCCGTGCGTTGAGTGGGTCGAAGGCTTCGGCGATGACCCGCTCGTGCAGGAACTCGTCGCCGCACGAATTCTTAACGGCTAACCTCTCCTCGGTTTTGAACCCTGAACTTTCAACTTTGAACCTGTTGGTGTACTCTGTCTTCAGGGAAATGACCTTTGACTTAGACAGGCAGGGCCGCGCGGTGGACACGAAATCTATTCCCCAGAACATCCAGGATGCTTTTCTGAACACGGTGCGCCGTGAGCGGGATAGCGTCACGATTTACCTGATGAACGGCGCGAAGCTGTCGGGGCGGATCAAGAGTTTTGATAAGTTTTCAGTGCTGCTCGAATCGGGCGCGCAGGAGCAACTCATCTTCAAGCACGCGATCTCGACAATCCTCCACGCGAGACACCCCACGGGCGAGCACCGGCACGTCAGCCCATCAACCAACTTGACCGCAGAACCCGGCAGCGACACGACAGGCCGCTCCGACGGCTAACGCCACCTTTTTTCACGAAATTCACCACGGAGAGACGGACACTTGGCCGGCGCTTTTATCACCTTTGAAGGCATTGACGGGAGCGGCAAGTCAACGCAACTGAGAATGCTTGCGAGCGAGTTGCGCCAGCGCGGCCAGCAGGTCGTGGCGACGCGCGAACCGGGCGGCACGCCACTCGGCACGCGCCTGCGCGAAGCACTCCTCGACGCGCAGGAGCAGGTTGACCCTCTGGCCGAGTTGCTTCTCTACGCGGCTGACCGCGCGCAGCATGTCCGCGCCCTCGTGCGCCCCGCGCTCGAATCCGACCACATCATCCTGTCAGACCGCTACGCCGATGCGACCGTGGCTTATCAGGGCGCGGGACGCGGCTTCCCAGACCAGTTGATCGCCGAAGTCGTCGCGCTCGCCACGGGCGGGCTGATGCCAGACCTGACGCTTATCTTCGACCTGACCGTGGACGAGAGCCTCCGTCGCACGAGCCGGCGCGTCCGCGACGATCAGCAGGCGGATCGGCTCGACGCAGAGGACGCTGCATTTCACCAGCGCGTCCGCGACGCTTACATGCGTATCGCCGCCGCTGAACCCGAACGCGTCAAGATCATAGACGCCAGCGGCGCGGTCGAGGAAACGCACGCGGAAGTTCTGAAGCTCGTCATGCCGTTTCTGGAAAAGCACAGGTCAGGAGTCAGCTTATAAAACTGATTTCCCCGGCATCCGAACTCTAACGCCCAAGCCTCTATTCTATGTTTGACCATCTCGTGGGGAATGAGCGCGCGAAAGAAATTTTGCGGCGGATGCTGGCGCAGGGGCGCGTGCCGGGCGCGCTCCTCTTCGCGGGCGAGGAAGGGTTGGGCAAGAAGCTTTTCGCCATCGAACTCGCGCGCTCTCTCAACTGCCGCACGCGCGCGGGCGTCGAGGCGTGCGGGCGTTGCGCGGCGTGCGTCCGCATGGGGAAATTTGAACTCCCGGCGGCTGACGACAAAGATGCGTATAAGAAAGTTCTGTGGAG
>JAIVJG010000150.1 GCA_020200155.1 Acidobacteriota bacterium
GCTCAGGGGCGGCTTTTATACCCCTGAATCCTTAGTCGAAGTATGTCTCAATCGTATTGAAAAACTTACCGGAGCAATGGAAAATTTGGCTATATTGGAGCCAAGCGTTGGCGATGGTGCGTTCCTTCGCCTCCTGAAATCACATCCTCTATCATCGCGCGTCAGGAGTTTTCTTGGCATCGAGATTGATGGAGTTGAAGCGCAAAAATGCCGGGAGATTGCATGGAGTACTCCTTTTGACACCAGCGTCCTAACGATGAGTACTTTAGATTGGTCCGCGACTACGGAACATTGTTTTGATGTTGTGGTCGGGAATCCACCATTCGTGCGCTACCAGTTCGTCTCAAAGAGCGATATCGACGCGACAGAGCGTTTAGGACGTCGCATGGAAGTCGCGTTTCGTGGTGTCTCAAATTTATGGATACCAATCTTATTAGGAGCGCTAAATCGATTGCGCGTCGGTGGCGTAATGGCCCTCGTTGTACCCGCTGAGGTATTCACCGGCCTTTCAGCCGGTGACGCGAGAGAATGGCTACTCAACAGTTTCGGGGAGTTGCAAATCGATATGTTCGAACCCGGATCGTTTCCAGACGTTCTTCAGGACGTTGTAATAATAAGTGGAAGACGGAAGAAAGAAAACAAAGGTAATCTCCAAAACAGCGTGAGAACGCGATTCGTAGAACATTCAGCCTGCGGCATCATGCAGTGGGAACACTTCATTCCTTCAATTGCCCAAAGCTGGACTCGTTTTCTTCTTACCCCCACTCATTTAGATGCCCTGAAAGCGGCTGAGAGCTTATCTACCATATACCAACTGGGCACTTTGGCGAAGATCGAGGTGAGTATTGTTACAGGCGCAAACGACTTCTTTTCGGTTACTTCTGATGAGATTGAGGAATATCAGTTACACCCCTGGGCAGTTCCACTATTGCCTAGAATCAGGCATGCCTTGGGATTGATTTACACTATCAAGGATCATCAAGCAACCTCTGCTGAGGGAGTCAAGGCTTGGCTGTTAGACTTCAGCGAAAAGAATGAAGATCCCCGGAGTGTTCCCGGTGCCAGTCGATATCTTAGCCTTGGCGAGGCACAAGATTTGGACAAGCGATACAAGACGTCGATTCGAGAACCTTGGTATCGCGTGCCATCAATCTGGTCGGGTAAACTTATGCTATCGAAAAGGTCTCACTGGTTCCCTCGCCTTGTTTATAACGAAGCCGGCGTTGTTACGACCGATACTATTTACCGAGGACATATGCGCCCCTTGTTCGTCGGTCATGAATTAGATCTTGTATCGGCCTTTCACAACTCCTTGACTCTTCTGACAGCAGAGTTGCAAGGAAGGAGCTTTGGTGGTGGTGTCCTTGAACTCGTACCTTCGGAAGTTGCTCGGCTCGCTGTGCCACTAGTGGCTGGATTTTCCCAATTCACACCGAAGCTCAATCATATTGCAACCACTGCATCGTCCGATTTTGAGCATCAGAATTACCTGATCGATGAGACGGATAAACTTTTGAGCAAGCAAGACAGCACATTCACAAGAGAGTTGCTTGGATGCCTGAAAGAGGCCAGGCTCCTCCTCCTCCGTAGACGTCTTAGCAGGAATTAATTCCATTCACTTGGGGATGTGTCGCATCAAGTAAGACAAGTGTAGCCAATCACATGAGGGGTAATAGATACAAAGGCAGGAGGGACTTTACGATGCCTGTCTCAATGAAGAATTCGCAACTGATCTACGACGCATTGAAATCATGCGATATTCGGATGATGTCGGCGCTGCCGGAGACATGGCTCGTTCACCTGATTCGGCTGGCGGATGACGACCCGGACGTCACGCTCGTCCGGCTGGCGAAGGAGGAGGAGGGCGTCGGCATCTCGGCGGGGGCGCATCTGGCGGGCGTCAAGTCCGCGATGATGTGCCAGAACCACGGCTTTTTGCAGAGCATCAACGGCATCGTCACGCT
>JAIVJG010000306.1 GCA_020200155.1 Acidobacteriota bacterium
CGCCTCCGCGTGTCCGCCCACCCGACCGAGCTTGACGTTGACGATGCGGCACGCGCCTATCTCAATCGCCTTCACCGCGTCCTCCGGCGAACGGACGGACTCGTCAAGACAGATCGGCGTCTCGATCTGCTTTTGCAGTTTCGCGTGGTCGCTCATGTCGTCGTATGCGAGCGGCTGCTCAATCATCATCAGGCGATACTCGTCGAGCGCGCGAAACAGCGGCACGTCATGCAAAGTGTATGCAGAGTTGGCGTCAACCGACAGGTGTATGTCGGGAAAGCGCGCGCGTATAGCTCTGACGATCTCGCTGTCCCACCCCGGCTTGATCTTGACCTTGATGCGCTGGTAGCCGGCTGAAAGCTCCTTCTCGATTTTTTCAAGCAGTGCTTCCGGCGAATCCTGTATGCCGATGGAGACGCCGCAGGGGATTTCCTTTCGTATCCCGCCGAGGTGTTTCCAGAGCGGGACGCCCAGCCGTCGCGTTTCCAAATCCCAGCACGCCGTCTCAATCGCCGCCTTCGCCATGCGGTTGCCGCGCACTCGCTTCATCAACTCGAATACGCAGGCTGCCGTCTCAAACTCCCGGCTGAGCGTCATCGGAACCAGAAAGCTTTTCGTCACTTCCCACGCGCCGTCAATCCACTCCTCGCTGTAGAAAGGCCCCTCGCCCGCCGTGCATTCGCCCCAGCCTTCAGCGCCATCCTCGTCCACGACGCGCGCGAGCAGGATGCGCCGCTCGATGGTGCGCCCGAAACTCGTCTCGAAAAAGTGGACGAGGCGCAGGCGTATCTCGCGCATCTCAATTTGCGTGATTCTCATTCGATTAAGGCTCCGGGCGCGGGCGATGTGGAAAACATTCCAGCGGCTCACATGCTACCGCAAAAGAAGAGAGACGGCCAACTTGACCGTCTCCGTGTCGGAATCAACTTACCTGTGAGTGACAAACCGGCTGGCGAATGACCGGCGATGCGGAGATTATCCCGCGGCCTCACCGTGCAACTCCGGCCCAAGGTTCTCCGTCGTCGCGCGCTCTTCGCCTTCCAGCGCCGCGTGCATCGTGTGCCATGACAGGCTCGCGCACTTGACGCGCGCGGGATAGTCGCGCACGCCCGAAAAAATTGTCAGGCGACCCAGATGATTTTCAGTCGTCTCCGCGTCAAGCTCGCCCGTCACCATCCTGTGAAATTCGTCGAAGAGCACCTGCGCCTCTTCGCGCGTCTTCCCCTTGAGGCTCTGCGTCATCATGCTCGCCGACGCTTTCGAGATAGCGCAGCCGGAGCCGACGAAGCTGATCTCTTTCACGACGCCGCCGTCCATCTCAAGATAGACGGTCAACTGATCGCCGCACAGCGGATTGTGCCCCTCGGCGACGCGGTTGGCGTTTTCGAGTTGCCGGTAGTTGCGCGGCTTCTTGTTGTGATCGAGGATGACCTGCTGGTAAAGCTCACTGAGTTCGGACATATCGGGTCTTTAATCAAAATCGCAAATCTAAAATTGTTTAGCTGAACACCTCGATAACTTTTTCAATCGCGCCTGCGAGTTTATCAACCTCTTCCTTCGTGTTGTAGAAGGCGAAAGAGGCGCGGGCCGTGGCCGGGACTTTAAAGTGCTGCATGACGGGCTGCGCGCAGTGGTGGCCGGCGCGGATGGCGATGCCCTCCTGATCGAGAATCGTGCCGACATCATGCGGGTGTACGTCTTCGATGACGAAGGCCAGCACGCTCGCCTTCTCGCGCGCCGTGCCGATAATGCGGACGCCACCGATGTCCGATATTCTCGCGGTCGCGTAGGCGAGCAACTCCTGCTCGTACAGGTGTGCTGCGGCGCGGTCGAGGCTGTTCAGGTAATCAATCGCCGCGCCGAGGCCGATCTGCGAGGCGATGGCGGGCGTGCCGGCCTCGTACTTTTCGGGAATCCCCGCGTAGGTCGTCTTCTCGAACGTCACGGTGCGAATC
>JAIVJG010000245.1 GCA_020200155.1 Acidobacteriota bacterium
GCTCGTGATGGCTTTGGGCATCGGCCTCGCCTTCTCGAACGCGCGGGCCGTGCTCGAAGCCCTGCTGCGAATCAAGACTGAGTTCATCCGCACGCCGAAGTACAAAGTCGAGGGCGACGGCGATGCGACGTGGAAGCGGAAGAAGTACGGGCGCAAGCGCGGCTGGCTCCCGCTCTTTGAACTCGGCTTCGCCGCCTACTTCGTGCTCGCCATCTCTTACGCCGCGCACATGGGCATGTGGGGCACGATTCCTTTCCTGTCTCTGTTCTGCTTCGGCTACGGCTACATGGGCTTGATGAGTTTGCTGCAAGCCGGGGGCGTCAAACGCTGGCTCGAACTTTTGCGCCCGCTCGCGTTCGGGCGTAGATGAATCAAGCGGAAGCCCGACCGTGAGGGCGCGGAGGGAAGGGCGAAGGGTGGAATAAATCAACCTCTTTACTTTCGCCCTTGCCTTTGTCTGCGACTGCTCTTGATTCTTGCCGCGCTCTGCCTTAACATCTCCGCCTTCCAAGCAGGTTCCTTAAGGGCTTGCCAACTTTTTCTGAGCAGCACTGGTTTCGCCGACAAACGGGCTGGCGGGAAGTCGCCCCGGAATAAAATAATTTCAATCCAAGAGGAACACATGACCCGAAAATCCACCTCCCTGTTTGCCACGCTCTGCGCGCTGGCCGTCGCCTTCGTGTGCCTGTCTATCGGCGCTCACGCGCAATCGCAGGCTTCGTCCGGCAACATCGAAGGCCGCGTGCTCGACCCCAACGGCGCGGCTGTCGTCGGCGTTATCGTCACCGCCACTAATCAGGGAACCGGCCTTGAGAGAAGCGCGTCCACCGACGCCGACGGCAACTTTCGCATCATCCTCCTGCCGCCCGGCTCCTACAATGTGAAGACTTCGGGCGCGCAGGGCTTTCAACCGACGACGCTGTCGAACGTCGTCGTCACCGTCGGCAGTAAGACTCCGCTCGACATTACGCTCTCGGTCGGCGGCGCGAACATTGACGTGACGGTCACGAGCGAGGCTCCGGTCGTCGAAACCTCGCGCACCTCCGTTGCCACCACCATCAACCAGCGCTCCATCGAAAACCTGCCGATCAACGGTCGCAACTTTCAGGACTTCGCCACGCTCTCGCCCGGCGTCATACGCGACCCGCGCGGCGGCGACCTCTCCGTCGGCGGACAGCGCGGCACTTCCAACAGCCTGCAAGTTGACGGCGTGGATAACAACAACACCTTCTTCGGACAGGCTCTGGGACGCGGCGGCGTGCGCCCGCCTTATCAGTTCTCCGAAGAGTCGGTGCAGGAATTTCAGGTCAACCAGAACGGCTTCTCGGCGGAGTTCGGGCGCGCGGGCGGCGCGGTCATCAACGTCGTCACCAAATCCGGCACGAACGCCTTTCACGGCGGACTCTTTGAATACTTCCGCGACGAAGCGCTGAACTCCAACGACCCCGTGACCAAAGCCAACCAGTCGCGGCGCGGCCAGCCAAACAAGCGTCCGCCTTCAAAGATCAACCAGTTCGGCGGGCGCATCGGCGGCCCCATCGTCGAAAACCGCGCCTTCTTCTTCTTCACCTACGACGGCCAGCGCTCCGACATTCCGCAGACCCTCGACGTGCCGAACATCGCCACCGCGCCCGCCGCCGCGCAGAGCATTCTGCTGCCGAAGCTCAACGTCTATCAGGTCGGGCGCAAGCAGGATGTCTTCCTGGGCAAGACGGACATCGCGCTCAACACCAGCAACCAACTCTCCCTGCGCTACAACCATCAGGGCTTCACCGGCTCGAACAACGAAAACAACGGCACGCTCTCCGCCGAGGAACATTCGGGCGACAGCCTCGTCAAGAGCGACACCCTTTCGGGCACGCTCGCCTCGACGCTGACGGAGAAGCTCGTCAACGAATTTCGTTTCCAGCTTGCGCGCGACAAGGAACCGGGACAGGCCAACAGCGACCAGCCCGAAGCCGTCATCGGCACCGGCGCGGGCACGAACTTAAACATCGGTCGCAACAACTTCAGCCCGCGCGAGACGACCATCAAGCGCGTGCAGTTCATTGACAACATCTCCTACGTCTCTGGCCGCAGCAACTACAAGTTCGGCTTCGACTTCAACCGCGACCAGATTTTCAACTTCTTCCCCGGCCTCTTCAGCGGCTCCTACACCTTCTCGAACTACACCAACTTCGCCAATAACGCGCCCACCTCGTTCACGCAGAACTTCGCGGGCGCGAACACGACGGGCGGGACGACGAAGCCGAACCTGACCGAGTACGCTTTCTTCGCGCAGGACGACTGGCGCGTGACGCCGAAACTGACGCTGAATCTCGGCGTCCGCTACGACTACGAAAAACTCGCTTGCCCGCCCGTCCAGAACCCGGACCCGCTGCTCCTCTCGAACGGCATAGACACGAGCCGCTGCCCGAAGGACAAAAATAACTTCGCGCCGCGCACAGGCTTCTCCTACGCGCCGGACGCGAAGACGGTCGTGCGCGGCGGCTACGGCATCTACTACGGGCGCACGCCGGCCATCGTGCTCGGCACGGCTCATTCGCAGAACGGCATCAACGTCACCGGCGTCACGCTCAACGCCGCGCAAATGACCGCCGCCGGCCTGCGCTACCCGAACATCCTGACCGCGCCGCCGCCGGGCATTTCCTCGAATCCGAACCTCTTCCTCTTCGCGCAAAACTACGTCGCGCCCTACGTGCAGCAGGGAAGGCTCGGCGTCGAGCGCGAGGTCGCAAAGAACCTGAGCCTTTCGGCCACCTATCTCTTCTATCGCGGCGTTCACCTGACGCGCACGCGCGACATCAACCTGTTCGCGCCCGCGCCGTTCACGCGCGTCGGCCCGGACGGGCAGACCTACACGTTCCAGCGTTTCGCGAGCACCACCGTCCGCCCGATCTCGCGCGCGACGGGGCAGTCCTACAACCGCATCAGCATCTTCGAGAGCGCGAGCAAGTCGCTCTACAACGGCCTCGCCATTCAGGCGACGCAACGTCTGACGCGCGGCTTCCAGTTTATCGCCGCCTACACTTACTCGAAGGCCAGAGACGACCGGCCCGATCAGACCATCGTCGTCGTCGGCGCGGACGACGCGAAGATCGTCCAGAACCAGATCAACCCCGGCGACGACTATGGCCGCGCAGACACAGACCTGCGCCACCGCTTCGTCTTCAGCCCCGTCTACGAGTGGGGCAAGATCGCCTGGAGCGACAACTCTTTCCTGCGTGCGCTCCTGAGCGACTACACGTTCTCGACCATCGCGCAGTTCCAGTCCGGCACGCCCTATTCCGCGCTCGTCAGCGGCGACCCGAACAACGACGGCAACCGCGCCAACGACCGCCTGCCGGGAACCGTGCGTAACCAGTTCACGACGCCGTCCATCTACCAGTTCGACGCGCGCCTGACGCGCAACATCCCTCTGACGGAGTCAATGCGCGTGCGTCTCATCCTCGAAGCCTTCAACATCTTCAACCGCTCGAACGTGGCGACGGTCAACACCACGTTCTTCAACTACTCAGGCGGCGCGGCGGGCACGCTCACCGCGCCATCGGCGGCCTCTGCCTTCGGCACGCCGCGTTCGTTTTCTTCGCCCGCGTCGGGCACGACCACTTTCGTCACCCCGCGCCAGCTTCAACTCGCCATCAAGTTTGATTTCTAAACTACGGCGAACTCTGGGACAGGAAGCGGCGAGTTGCATCAACAGCAGCTTGCCGCTTTTACTTTCAACTCGATGAATTCTGTAGGGGCAGGGCTTGTCCCTGCCCGCGTTGACCGTAATGAAGTCGAGGGCAGGGACAAGCCCTGCCCCTACAGTTTTCACAACGCGCTTCGTTAATGCTTAAATGGCGCAGTGGCGACAATGTCTCAAGTCAAAGACTCTGATAAGCGTAGTGCGCGCGTTGTCCCGCCGATTCTCTTCATCGTCGCCGCCGCGCTCTTGTGGAGCACGGGCAGCCTCTTCATCAAGTCAACACCGCTGACGGCGTTCGAGCTTTCCTTCGGGCGCTCGCTGTTTGCCGCCTTCACGGTCGCGTACTTCACGCGCCGCGAAGGTTTCCGTCTTAAAGGCGTGACGATCATCGCCGCCGTGCTCTACGCCGCGCTGCTACTGCTCTTCGTCATCGCCAACAAACTGACGACCGCTGCCAACGCCATCTTCCTTCAGTACACCGCGCCCGTCTACGTCCTCATCTTCGGGCCGCTGATGTACAGGGAGAAATTTCGCGCGCTCGATCTCATCGTGGTGTTGGCGTGCCTGTGCGGCATGTCACTCTTCTTCGTCGGCAAACTCAGGCCGCAGGACGTGAGCGGCAATCTGGCGGCGCTGGCGTCGGGCGTCTGCTTCGCTTTCTTCCTGCTGCTGCTGCGCCATCCGCGCGCCTCATCCGTCAACCGCGCCTCGTCCGTCATCTACGGGAACATACTTTTGTGCGCCGTCTGCGCGGCGCTGCTGTGGTCTGGACTCGCGCCGAGTTTCATCCGCGATGGCGGCGCGGTCGGCTTGAAAGACCTCGCCGTCGTGGCCTATCTCGGTATGGTGCAGATCGGGCTGGCCTACACGTTTTTCACGCTCGGCATCGCGCGCGGCGTGCGCTCGCTCGACGCTGGCATAGTCGGCTACATCGAGCCGGTGCTGAATCCCGTCTGGGTCGCCGTCTTCATCGGCGAGCGCCCCTCCGCGTGGGCATTGCTGGGAGGCTCGATCATCGTCGCCGCCGTGACGTGGCACATCGCCATTTCAGCGCGAAGGGCGACGCGCGTGGCGTACAACTAAGCTGCACGAAACCCCCGGCATGGTGCTAGAATCTGAACGAAAAGATGGATGATGAATGCGGCAGTGATGAACGGAAAGAGCCTGTGCGCTGTTGATTCATCATTCATCCTTCCGCGTTCGTCATTTTGAGGAGGAGGAGCGGCGGCGCGCCGCGAATGTTATGAGTGATCTGCGAGACTGGATTGAACAGCTTGGCGAGAAGATTCCCGGATACAGCGGATATTCCGCGCGAGAGCGGCGGCGCGACGCCGACAAGGCGCAACGCGAGCACATGGCCGACCGTCTGCGCGCGGCGAAAGAGCCGCTCAACGAAGTGGTGCGCGCTTTCAGTTCGACCGGGCGTCTGGCGCGGGTCGGCCCCGCCGACCGCTTGCTGAAGAAGCTCGATCAGGCCGAGAACCGCGTGCGCTTTGCCAGCTACGGCTACACGGGCTTCTTCGATGCGGTGAAGATTGACGAAGCGCAGCTCGACGCGCTCTATCAATTCGACCACGCGCTCGTGGAGCAGTTGGACGAGATCGCACGGCTGGTCGGCGAGTACCAGGATAAGGTCGCCGACGAGTCGTACCTGCCCACGGCGCTTGAGGGGGCCGTGGACAAATTCAACCGCACCTTCGACGAGCGCCACCGCGTGCTCGACAGCTTCCGGCAGGACGACACGCCGGGGCAGCCGATGTTCGGCGCGTGAACGTAGAGAGTCGTGCTGACGAACACAAAAATTTACACGGATAGACAGGATGGACAGGATTAAGACAAATGCGGAGTGGTGAATGATGAATAAAGGACAAAAGCTTCGCCTTTAATTCATCACTCATCACTGCCGCATTCATCATTTTCTTCGATTAAGGAGCAGGCAGATGGCTATTGAAGTTTTGCAGTACTTCGACCCGACGGGTTCTCAGATCGTGCACCGCATCCCCGAAGGCGGCTCGACCGACATCAAGATGGGCGCGCAACTCATCGTGCAGGAGAGCCAGTCGGCGGTCTTCTTCCGCGACGGCAAGGCGCTCGACACCTTCGGCCCCGGTCGTCACACGCTGACCACGATGAACGTGCCGCTGTTGACGCGTCTGCTCTCGATTCCTTTCGGCGGCACGTCGCCTTTTCAGGCGGCGGTGGTCTTCATCGCGCGCAGCACTTTTCAGGACATGAAGTGGGGCACGAAGGAACCGATCCCGTTCCGCGACGCGGAGCTTTACATGGTGCGCCTGCGCGCGTTCGGCAAGTATTCGTTCCGCGTCGCAGACCCGCAGCTTTTCGTCAACTCCATCGTCGGCACGCGCGGCATGGTCTCGACGCAGTCGGTCGCAGATTACCTGCGCGACCTGATCGTCGCGCGCTTGAACGACCTGCTCGGCGAAAATCTCAAGACCGTCTTCGACCTGCCCGCGCTCTACGACGAACTGGCGACGAGCGTTAAGGCGCGCGTCGCGGACGACTTCAGCAAGCAGGGGCTGGAACTCGTGGACATGCTCGTCTCCGCGATCACGCCGCCCGAAGAGGTGCAGCAGAAGATTGACGAGCGTTCGAGCATGAGCGCGCTCGGCGACATGGACAAGTACATGCGTTACAAGGCGGCTGAGGCGCTGCCCGACGCGGCGAAGCAGCCGGGCGGCGCTGCTGGGCAGGGCATGGGTATTGGCCTCGGCTTCGGCTTCGGCAAGATGATGGCGGACTCCGTCGGCGGCGGTCAGAGCCAGCAGCAGGGCGGACAGCAGCAGCAAACGCAGGGCGGCGGCGCGACGCAGGGCGCACCGTGCCCGAAGTGCGGCACGCCGAACCCTCCGGGCGCGAAGTTCTGTCTGAACTGCGGCGCGCCGCAACAAGCGCCGGAGGCCGCGACCGTCGAGTGCCCGCACTGTTGCGGCAAGCGTCTGCTGGCGCTCGGCAGCCCGGCGTGCAGCTACTGCGGGCGCAGCCTGCCGGAGAATTACGTGAAGGCGCGCGAGGCGATGTGGCAGTGCATCAGAGACGTGGGCGCGGGCGGCTCAAGCGCGGAGCAGTTGGAAGTGTTGGAGAAGGAAAGCGATGGCGAGATGCGGCGCGCTCTCAAAGCTTTGTTTGATCTGAATAACTCGAACCGGCAGAAATAGCCTTAACAGTCGAACGACCCTTCAACCCCGGAGGGGCGTCCATGTCATGGCCTGAACGCTCCGGCACGCCAGCCTCTCTAATTCCTGTCCCTGATCTTGAGAATCTCCACGGCGCGATTGAGCGCGCTGTCGCGTCCCGTTTGCAGGTCGCGACGGGTGGGGCTGACCTGCTCGTCCGGCTTGACGCCCGCGCCTTCCAGACGCTTGCCGCCGGTCGTGTGATAATCCATCTCGCTGATGTCGAGCAGTCCGCCGTCGGGCAGCGTGTGGCGGCGACGTATGCCGAGCACGCAGCCGCAGGTGTTTTCGCCGACCACCAGCGCGCGGCCTTCTTCCTTCAGCGCGGCGACGAACACTTCCGAGGCGCTCGCCGTCTTCGCGCTCGTGAGTATGACGAGGGGCCCGCGAAAGCTCGTCAGCATTTCGGCGGTCGAGACGGGCAGAGAGCGCGTGTGCGGTTCGAGTTGGACGCGTCCCGCGCGGTCTGTGAACTGTCCGAGGCTCTCGCCGACGGGCAGGAATGCAGAGACGATGTCGGCCATCGCCTCGGCCTCGCCCCCGCCGTTATCGCGCAGGTCAACGACCAGCCCGCGCGCGTCTTTCAAATCTTCCTTCATCGCGCGCATGAACTCGGCGGCGATCTCCTCCGTGAAGATGTTGAACTGCACGACGCCGACGTGCCCGCGCTCTCGACGGAC
>JAIVJG010000006.1 GCA_020200155.1 Acidobacteriota bacterium
CGAGCGTGCGGAGGTCTGTGCGTCCCAACTGCGCGGCGATGTCGTCGAGCAGCGTGTACAGTTCAAAGGCGGCGCGCCCGGCGGCGCTGCTCCACGCGATGCGCCCCCCGTACACGTCCAGCAACGCACGCGCGGCTTCTGCGGCGAGCGTCGTCTTGCCGACGCCGCCCGGCCCCGAAAGGGTGACTAACGCATTCTTCCCCGGCGCGAGTTCTTCCATCAGACGCGCCACGATGTCGCCTCCCTGCGCGTCGTGCCGGGCGACGAAGCCGAAGATGGGGCGGCGTGGGATAGAAGACGATACAACCTCCGCGCCGGATGCGGGCTTCAGATTCTGGATTGCCCTCTCGATTCCTTCGACGACTTTGGCAAAGGCAGCGTTTTGCTGTTGCTTAGGCAAGGAATCAATGAATTGCAAGTTGCCCGTCGGGACTTGGAAGTCGCCGAGTTTGTGCTTTCCAAACGCCTTTTCTTTCCAGCCGTGAACCTCGCTGATGAGTACCGGGATAACCAGTATCTCGCCCCTCGCGTAGCGTTGACTGGCACGCGCCAGTTCGACCTCACCTATGTAATCTGAGGCTATAAAGTCGGGGCTGATGAGCAGCAGAATAACGCGCGAGGTTTCAAGATTCCTGATTATTTCGTCATCCCAAAGCTGGCCTGCCGTGAGCAGTTTGTCATGCCAGTTCGCAATCACGTTCCGCTGCACCAGTCCTTTGAGATGGACGAGCAGCCGATCTTTGTACACGACATCGTTTTCGTTGTGGGAATACGAGATGAAAACTGTTGGAGGTGGTGACGGCATAGGCAAGTTCCTTATGCTACCGGCTGTTGTTGTGAGACTGCGACTTTTGACCGCGCGCGAGCAGGGATAATAACACAACGGCGCATCGCCGATGAGCGCGATGTTGCCCCTGACCGCGCGTCGCGCTACTCTCCACAAACAAAAAAAGCGCGGAGGGCAAATAAGCTCTCCGCGCTTTCTCTTTCGTGAACGCACGGCGGCGTCAACGTGTTGGGGGAATGAAATTCACTTCGCCTTGACGGTCTTCGTTTTCCTGAGTTTCACTTTCGGGCTGAAAGACTGTACCTGTCCATCCACCGCAGGCGTGGGGAGGATGAACGGACTCTGTGGCTCGACGAAGCAGGGCGGCGGAGCCGGCGGGGGCACTTCATCCGAGGAAGACTGGAGCAGGAAAGCGTGCGTCTCGCCCAGAGGGGAGCGTGCCGAGGTCTGTCATGCCGCCACTCGACGTGTAGAGGAAGGCGTGATAAGGCGGGTTGATGCCGTTGTTGTTAATCTTGGAATAGCCGACTACCTTCCCCTCGTCGTTGAGTTCGTAGGCGATGCTCAGATTGCCGCCGAGCGTGCCGAGGTCTGTCATCGTGCCGCCGCTGTAAAAGTAGGCGTGCGTCTCGCCGGACGCGGTGCCTGAGTCGCCGACCACCTGTGCCGTGTTGTTGATGCCGCGCGCCGTGCTGGACGACCCGCCGGGGAGCGTGCCGAGCGATTGCATGCCCGTCGCGCTGCTCCAGAAGAACGCGCGGTCGTTGAGCGCGCCGATCTCCGACTGGCCGACTACCTGGCTCGCGTTGTTGATGTCCCACGCGACGGCGAAGTCGCCGCCGAGCGTGCCGAGGTCTTTCTTGCCGAAGATGCTCGACCAGATGAACGGGTGCGTCGCTCCCGACACGGTGTCGGCCAGTCCGACGGCGTAGTTGAGATCGTTGACGGCAAACGCCTCGCCGCCGTCGCCGCCGAAGCTCCCGATGTTGGCGAACTGGCTGTTGCTCCAAAAGAATGGCTGCGCGTTGAAGTTGTCGGGTGCGACTCTGGAACCGCCGGCTATGCCGCCGTTGTTGTTAATCGCGTATGCCTTGCTCTGATTGCCGCCGAGCGTCGTCAGGTCGGTGACGAAGTAGCCGCTTGCCTGTGCGTGCGCGAGGCGCGGGACGAGAAGGGTAAATAGTGCGAGCGCCAGCGGGCGGGCGAGGGACAGATGACGTTTCCTGAGATAAAACATAGGGAACTCCTTGCTGATAATTTAATCCTTGAAATTAAGGTGGAAGCTCGAAACAACGATGCCGGGTGTTTGCGGAGCCGTGGAGGAAGTTCCTGCAACTCGCTTCAGGCAGGAAGTTCTCTCGAACTTGCAGAACTTTAATGTCCAACGGGCGGCAAGTCAAACGCGGGGAAGTGAAAGGAAGCGACGAGAGATGAGAGATGAGTGAGATGCAGACTGCTTTTCATCACTCATCACCCGGTTCGCGCCTACGCGGTGACGGCGGCAATCGCTTCGTCGAAAATCTCAAGCGCCACGTCCACGTTTTCTTTCGAGAGGACGAGCGGCGGCGACCAGCGGATCGTGTTGTGGCCCGCGCCGAGCAGGATCAGGCCGCGTTTGTAGCACTCCATCTCGACGCGGTCGCGCAACTCCGGCGCGGGCGCGAGCGTCTCTCGATTCTCGACGAACTCGACGCCAATCATCATCCCGAAGCCGCGCACGTCGCCGATGCAGTCGTGCTTCGGCATCAATTTGCGGAGTCCGTCCTGCAAGTAAGCGCCGACCTCCGCGCTGTTGGCGACGAGTTCACGTTCAAGCAGCTCAATCGTCTTCAGGGCGGCGGCGATGGCGACGGGGTTGCCGCCGAATGTCGAGGCGTGCGCGCCCGGCTTCCAGTCCATCAAGTCGGCACGCGCCACGCAAGCGCCCATCGGCATCCCCGAAGCGATGCCCTTCGCGATGGTGATGATGTCGGGCTTCAAATCGTAATGCTCGCACGCGAACATCTTGCCTGTGCGACCCATGCCCGACTGCACCTCGTCCACGATGAGCAGGATGCCGTGCTCGTCGCAGATGCGCCGCAGGCCCTGCAAAAATTCCTTCGGCGCGGGGACATAGCCGCCCTCGCCCTGCACGGCCTCGACGACGATGCCGGCCACCTCTTCGGGCGGCGTCGTCGTCTTGAACAATCGCTCCTCTATCCAACTGAGGCACGCGCGGCTGACCGTCGCGGCGTCGGACGGCTCACCCGTGAAGGGGTGTCGGAAGACGCTCGGATAAGGCACGTGCACCACGTCGAGCGCCTGCCGCTTGAAGCCCTTCCTTTGCGCGACGCGCGAGGATGTCAGCGAGAGCGAGCCGAGCGTGCGACCGTGGAAGCTGTTGAAGAAGGCGATGAACTTCTCGCGACCCGTCGCGTGCATCGCGAGCTTGAGCGCAGTCTCGACCGCCTCCGTGCCGCTGTTGGCGAAGTGCGTGCGCGTTGGGCTGGGCACGGGCGTGATCTCGTCGAGCTTTTGGGCGAGCGCCGGCATGTGTCGGTAGTAGAAATCCGTGCCGCACATGTGGATTAGTTGCGCGGCCTGATCCTGAATCGCTTTGACGACCTCCGGGTGACAGTGGCCGGTCGAACAGACGGCGACGCCTGCGTTGCAGTCGAGGAAGACGTTGCCGTCCACATCCTCGACCCACACGCCCTCTGCGTGGTCTGCGACGAGCTTGTAATTCGGGCGCGGGTACGAAGGCGTCACGTACTGCGCGTCGGCTTCGACAATCTGCCTGCCCTTCGGGCCGGGCAGTTCGGTTTTGATCTCAGGTCTTTTCGCGGGTGTTGCAATGGCGGACATACTCATTTCTCCTTCGATGAGAGCGAGGCGGTTGAAAATTGATTCTGAAGTTAAGAAAGGCGCTTGATAAGGGGAAGAGAGACGGGGCGGCTAGTCCGCGAAAATGTTGGCGCGCTGGTCGAGCGGGCGAAAATGCGTGGCTTGATAGTTGAACATAAAAAAGCCCTGACGGGTGGCAGAGGGTGGATGACAAGGCTGAAAAGCCTCTTCCTGCCACCCGTCAATTGTTGCCACACATCTTATCATCACGTCCCGCGCCGTTTCCAGCGAACGCCGTCGCGCGTGTCTTCGAGGACGATGCCGCGAGCGGCGAGTTCGCCGCGAATTTCGTCGGCGCGTGCGAAATCGCGGCGGTGGCGCGCGTCCTGGCGCTCGTCAATCAGGGCTTGAATCTCTGTGTCGAGCATCTCGCGCTCATCGCCGCCGAAGATGTTGAAGACGGAATCGAAGCGGGCGATCAGTTCGAGTATCTCGCGCTGGTCGTCGGCGCGCAGCGCGCAGCCGTCGAGCGCCCTGTTGACCTCGCGCGAGAGATTGTGAATCGCGGCGAGCGCGACGGAGGTGTTGAGGTCGTCGTCCAGCGCGGTCTCGAACTCCGCGAGCGAGCGCGCTGCGGCGGCATGCAGTTCTGTGTTCGAGCCGGGTTCGGTGCGCGTATCGCGCAGGCGCGTGCGAAAGTCGCGCAGGGATGCGACGGTCTTCTCGGCCCCGCGCAGACCCTCGAAAGTGAAGTTGAGTTGCTTGCGGTAGGGAACGCTCAACAGCAGGTAGCGAATGGCAATCGGGTCGAAGCCCTTCTCAAGAAGGTCGCGGAAAGTAAAATAGTTGCCCTTCGACTTCGACATGCTTTCGCCCTCGACCTTGAGGTGCTCGGCGTGGAGCCAGTAGTTGGCGAACTTCTGGCCGGTTGCGGCTTCGCTCTGCGCGATTTCGTTCTCATGGTGCGGGAAGACGAGATCAACGCCGCCCGCATGGATGTCGAACGTCTCGCCGAGGTACTTCATGGACATCGCGGAGCACTCGATGTGCCAGCCGGGCCGCCCCGCCCCCAGCGATGTATCCCAGGCGGGTTCGCCGGGCGACTCCTGCGCCTTCCAGAGCGCGAAGTCGCGCGCGTCTTCCTTTTCGTACTTGTCCGTGTCCACACGCTCGCTCGCGCCGGCGATGTTGCCCGCGAAGTTGATCTTCGAGAGCTTGCCGTATTCGGGAAACGAAGTGATGCGGAAATAGTATGAGCCGTCGGACTGATATGCGTGTCCGGTCTCGACGAGTTTTTCGATGAGCGAGACCATCTCGGATATGTGCTCGGTCGCGCGCGGAATGATGTCTGGACGCTCGCACCCCAGTGCATCGAAGTCTTCCCACAGCGCAGCGATGAAGCGCGCCGTGTATTCGTCAATCGTCTGCCCGCGTTCCTGCGAGAATTTGATAATGCGGTCTTCCACGTCCGTGATGTTCATCACGTGCGTGACCCGGTAGCCCTTGTAACGGAGATAGCGGCGCAGCGTGTCGCCGAAGACGCCGAGCGAGCGGAAGTTGCCGATGTGCGCGTAGTCCCACACGGTCGGGCCGCAGAAGTATATCCCCACCTCGCCCTCGCGGATGGGGCGGAACTCTTCGAGTTGGCCGGAAAGCGTGTTGAAGAATTTAAGCATCTTTACTTGAACAACGAACTTACAAGTAAGCAATCATTCAATAAAGAGTCTAGGCAAGGACGGGCGGGGAGTCAAACATCTTCGATTTCGACGAAGGACTGGCGAGCCATCCACGTCAACTGCGCTTGAAATGTTGGAAGCCCGAAGGCTTGAGGATTCGTGCGCGCCCGCCTTCAACCAGACAGGCTTTTCCTTCGTCGCCCGTCACGTCGCCGATGTGTGTGACGGGCACGCCGCCGACTTTATCCGGCAGTTTCGCAGCCGCACGCGGGCGGACGGTGAAGAGGAGTTCAAAATCCTCGCCGCCGTTGAGAGCCAGCGGGAGCGCGTCCGATTCGTTTATGCCCGCACGCTCGATCAAAGAATCAACGGGCACGCGCCCGGCCTCGACCCGTGCGCCGACGCCACTCTCCCGGCATAGATGCGCGAGGTCGGAGGAGAGTCCGTCGCTCAAGTCAATCATCGCGGTGGCGAGTTTTTTTTCGCAGAGCATTCGCCCCCACTCGACGCGCGGCGTGGGGCGCGTCTGCCGTTGAATCAATTGACGCTGCGCGCGGGTTCGCCGCCGGGTTGTTTGTTGATGAGAACCTTGCTGAAGAATGTTGAGTCCCGCCGCCGCGCCGCCGACTGAGCCTGTGACGTAGATGCGGTCGCCGGGTCGCGCGCCTGAGCGCAAAACCGCGCGGCCTCGCAACACTTCGCCGAGTACGATTGAATCCACGACGACGCGCTCCGGCGTGCGCGAGATGTCGCCGCCGATGATCGTCACATCGTGGAGGCAAGCGAGCGCGCGGACGCCTTTGTAGAATTCTTCGAGAAAAGAACTGTCCCAGCGTGTTTGCGGGACGCCGATTGAGAGGAGCGCCCAGCGCGGACGCGCGCCCATCGCGGCGATGTCGGAGAGCGAGACGGCGAGCGCCTTGTGGCCGATGTCGCGCGGAGAAGTTTTGAATGTGTCGAGGTCGAAGTCTATGCCTTCGACGAGCAGGTCTGCGGTGATGACGGAGTCGAGTCCGCTTCGTTGCCGGATGACGGCGGCGTCGTCGCCAATGCCTAGGATAAGGGATGAGGGATGAGGGATGAGGGATGAAAAACTGTCTAGATTGCTGATTCGCTTTTGCGCTTGTCGGCGGATGCGTGCGATGAAGTCGAACTCGCTGCTGCCGCTGCCAGTCTTCTTCTCATCCCTCATCCCTCATCCCTCATCCCTTAAAGGTTGCGGCGCATCGAGTCGAGGCCGGCCTGTATGACTTCGGGGGAAGTGGAGAAGGAGAAGCGCAGGTGGCCTTCGCCGTGTTCGCCGAAGACGTTGCCGGGGACGGTGGCGACCTGCGCGCGGTCGAGCAGGATGTCGGCGGCGGCGCGGCTGTCCATGCTCAGGCGCGACACGTCTGGGAAGGCGTAGAACGCCCCGGCGGGCGCGTCGCACGTCAGGCCGAGTTCGTTGAGGCCGGAAATCAAAAGATCGCGCCGCACGCGGTAAGCGTCGCGGGTGGTTTCGTGGAAATCGCCGGGCAGGTTGAACGCCGTGAGCGCGGCCCATTGCGTGGGAGTCGAGACGCCGTTGGTCGAATACAGCAGGCATTTCTTGATGCCGCTCATCCAGGGTTCGGTCGCGACGGCATAGCCGATGCGCCAGCCCGTCATCGCGTAGGATTTGGAGAGCGTGTAGACGGTGATCGTGCGCTCAGGCATGCCGTCGAGCGAGGCGATGGAGACGTGCTCGCCATCGTAGACGAGATTTTCGTAAGCCTCGTCGGCGATCACGATGAGGTCTCGCTCACGCGCGAATTGCGCCACGGCTTCGGCCTCGTTGCGAGTGAAGACGACGCCCGACGGGTTCTGCGGCGTGTTGTAATAAATCGCGCGTGTCTTTTCCGTTGCGTAACGCTTGAGCGTATCGGCGAAGCCGTCGCGGCGCGCCTCTTCGGTCGGGACGAGCACGGTGTTGCCGCGACAGTGCGCGATGAGGTCTTTGATCGGAGTCCAGAAAGGGGAGAAAACCAGCACTTCCTCGTCGGGTTCAACGACGGACTGGAACGCGCCGAAGAGTCCCTGCATGCCGCCGTTGAGGACGACCACGTCCTCCTCGCGCACGTTGATGCGATTGCGCTCGCGCAGTTTGTCGGCAATCGCGGCGCGCAGTTCTGGGATGCCGGACGAAGGCGCGTAGCGCGTCTTGTTATCGCGAAGCGCCTGCGCCATCGCTTCCTTGATCGGTTCGGGGGTGGTGAGGAAGGGTTCGCCTCCCTCGAACTGGTAGACGGTTGCGCCGCTCGCGCGCAGTTGCATAATCTTGTTACGGATTTTGACGATGTCGGAAAAGCCGACCCGCTCAAGGCGCGAAGCGAGACGAAACGCAGAAGTAGACGTAGACACGATTACGCGTTGAACCTCCATGACTGATCATGTAAGCAAGGGCGGATTATAGCGTCAGACTCGACGGGGCGTCCAATCAGGCGGTCGGGCAGAGTGCGTCCGCTCGTCCGGATAATGTCCAAGTGGCGTTGATGATTTGGTTAGTCCATAATCCATATCGTATGAGCCGGGTGCATCTACCGTGCGTCGCAGGCGCGTCGCAGTCTTGCAATTCGATGACAAAATGAATGCCTGTCGCCGGTAAAGACGGTCAAAGCGCCGTCTGTGTCGAAAGTCGCCGAAAACGCTTAAGGGCGCGGAGTTTGAGGTACAGCGTTTGCCAGCAATGCAGATGTGTACAGGCACGTCGAGTGTGTCCCTGAACATCTTGAACATTTAGGAATGAGGAGAGACTGAAGCCATGAATAACAGAAAAATTTTACCCGTTGCGCTGGTCGCCGCCCTGCTGGGCGGGACGGTCGGCGCTTTCGTGATGCGCCCGAGCAAGCATGTAGAGGATGCGGCCAGCCAGACCACGCCTGCGGCGACGCAAAGTAATCTGACCGCCAACCCCAATGCCGCAGATCAGGCGCTTCCCGCCGACGCGAAGAATGAAGTCGCGGCCAATAATCAGAGCAACCTGACGGCGGACGAGAGAGATGCTTATCGCGCCGGCTTCACCGATGGTGTGAAGACTCTGCGCGAGAACGGCACGGCGACGAACACCGTCACACGCTACGCGGCTGCGCCCGTGGCTTCGCGCGTCGTCTATCGCCCGGCGACTCGCACGCGGTACGCCCGTTCGAGCAGCCCGCGTCGAGCCTATTACGACTACAGCCAGCCGCGCGGTCGCTCCTTCTGGCAGAAGCACCGCGACAAGCTGACGGTGGCGGCGGGGACGGGCGGCGGCGCGCTCCTCGGTGGCTTGATTGGTGGGAAGAAGGGCGCGGCCATTGGTGCGCTCTCCGGCGCGGGCGGTTCGGCGCTCTACACCTACAAGATTCGCAAGCGCAACCGTCGCTTCTAAGCATCGGACTTGAGCGATGAGGGATAGCTTGAAGACATCCGCGTCTCGTGTGACTCTGGCTCTCGCTTCGGCTCTCTTGATTATACAGTGGGCAGTTCCGCCGATTCGCGGGGCTGCCCACTTTTATTTATCCCATCGCGGGCAAACTCGTCGCGCGGAGCCTTCGCCCACGAAGATTCGGGATGCGGCTGGCGACGCCTCGCGGCAGGCGAAGACGCTACCCGCGCCCGTGCGTTTTCGCGAGTCGGAAGGGCGCGGCCTGCTCGTCAGTGCGTGGGTCAACGGGGTGGGCAACTTTACCTTCGCCGTTGATACGGGCGCGGGCGCGACGATTCTGTCGCCGCGCGTGGCAAGCGCGGCCCGCGTCGAAGTTGAAAGCGGAGGGCGCGGCATAGAGGTCGGCGGCCTGAGCGGCTTGAGCGTCGGGGGCGGGCGCAAGGCCTTCCCACGCAGCCTTGCCGTCGGCTCGCGTGAAAATCTTCTGCCCGCGCCGCGCGGCCTTGTGATCGTCGCCGAAGGGCTGCCGCCGGACGTTGACGGCATCCTTGACCCTTCGGAGGCCTTCTCGCCGCTCGGCTACGTGATTGACATCCCGAACGGCGAGTTGAGGGCGTTCGACCCCTGGCTCAATCCCGTGCGCGTAGCGAACGCGCCGCCGGGCGGGGCCGTCGTCCAGTGGCTGACGGACGGCGGAAGCCTTCGCCCATTCGTCATGCTCGGCGAGGGCCGTCGCGCACTGCTCGATACAGGTTCCGGCTTCGGCCTGGCCGTCAACGAGGCGGCTGCCGGAGCTTTGGGCATCCCCGGCGGCGAGGGAAGAGAGCGCGGCTCAACGCGCGATCTGGCGGGCGGGCGCGTGGCGGCCCGACGGGTCAGGGCGGCGACCGTCCACGTCGGCTCTCTGGTTTTGCGCGGAGTCCCGACGGATTTCCTGCTCCGGACGGAAAAGGGTGCTCCCGTCCTCCTCGGTCGCGACGCACTCCGCCCCTTTGAAATGACCTTCGACCCGGTCAGCCGCTTGATTATGTTCAAGCCAAAGTAGAACCGGACGGACGGAGCAGGAGCGATAAAAGAACTGCTGGCGGCACACACGCTCACGCGCGCACTTCGTTTCGGCCTCGCTTGCGTGCCCTTTCCGCCGTCCTGTAGGTTGAAGTCCGGGCATGATTCTTCCAGACCTCACTCGCTCGAACCCTCCGTTTTTCAAGTAAAACTTCAACTGGCTGATTAACAATAGCGTTGACAACGCTTACGGGCCTGAGTAACATGACGCAGGCTCCGTCCCTGTCGCTTTCAACAGAGTGGCTCGCGAACAGTTTTCAATTTCAAAAAGCGCGTCGAATCGGTTCGGACTCCGAGGGAAAGACGCACGAAACAAATGAACCGAGCGGCTATCTCCATCCCCGAAAAGCTCTTCTTCAAGATCGGCGAAGTGTGCGAAATCACCGGCGTACAGGCGCACGTGCTGCGTTACTGGGAGTCGGAGTTTCCGATGCTTGCGCCGCAGAAGAACCGCGCCGGCCAGCGCACCTACCGCAAGCGCGACGTGGAGATGGTGCTACGCGTCAAGGAATTGCTCTACGAAGACCAGTACACCATCGCGGGCGCGAAGAAGAAACTGACAAGTGAACTGCGCGGCGCGAGCAAGCTCAAAGTGGTCACTCCTGAAATGACCGCGCAGTCCATGACGGGCGCGCCGCAAATCGTCCCCCAGCCGTCCGAGGACGAAGAGCACGAAGAAGAATACTCGGCGAACGTTTCTCAAGCCCGCTCAACCTTCGAGACTAACGTGGCGTCGGCGGAGCCGGAGATAACAGGCGATAGACGAGCGGCCCTGCGCCGTCTGGGAGAGGAAATGCGCGAGTTGCTATCGCTCCTCAATTCCGGCGAAACGCGTAAGAGTAAGCCGCGCAAGTAATGTCCCTGCCCGGCGCGTCGAACCCGGCGCGCTCCATTTGACCAAATAATTTTTTGCGGACATACTTACGTCGAAGTTTGACGGGATGTGGCGCAGCCTGGTAGCGCGCACCCTTGGGGTGGGTGAGGTCCCGAGTTCGAATCTCGGCATCCCGATATGAGAAAGGCTTTCAACTTTGCAGTTGAAAGCCTTTCTCCTTTTCCTGTGTCGCACGCACGTCAGAAACGTTTGACCCCGGCTGAGATGAATCACTTCGTCGCGGCGCTCTGGTTGATGAGTTGTTGGAGCTTGTTCGCTAACTCTGGGTTAAGCGGCTTTAGTGCGTCGGCCTGCTCAATGGCCGCGTCGCGCTGCCCGGTCTTCAGGAGGAGCAAGCCGAGACTGTAGCGCGCGTCCACGTCGCGGGGATTGAGCTTGACCGACTGCTGGTAAGCCTCGATTGCTTCCTTCGCGCGGTTCAGCTTGCCGTAGGCGTTACCGAGGTTGAAGTAAGCGTCGGCATCATTAGGTTTGAGTTTGAGGGCTTGCCTGAACGCTTCGATCTCTTCCGCGTACTTGCCGAGGCCGTCATACGCGTTTGCCAGATTGAAATAAGCGTCGGCGTCTTTCGGGTTGAGCTTGACGGCCTGACGATAGGCGTCCGCCGCCGCCTTGCCTTGCTTCAAACCGGAAAGCGTATTGCCCATGAGGTAATATGTTTCAGCATTTTTGTTGGCGACTTTTTGAAGCTCGCTCAAAGCCTCTTCGTACTTGCCCGCCTTGAGAAGTTCTTTGGCGTGCCCGTTGGGTTCGAGGCGTTGAAACGTCGCGCGCTCCTTTTCGGCCTCAGCCGCCTTGCCTGCTTTCTCGTAGGCTTCGCCAAGTCTCTGGTGCAATTCCGCGTTGTTGGGCGCGACGGCAAGGGCGCGCTTGTAAGCGTCTATCGCCTCGTCGAACTTGTTCATGGACGAATAGGCGATGCCGAGACGCGCGAGCGCCTCGACATCTTTCGGGTCTTTCTCCACGACGAACTTAAACTCTTCGGCGGCCTCCTGATGCTTGCCCTGCACGAGATAGATGTTGCCCAGATTAAAATGCGGGACGGTTTCACCGGGAGCTTGCTGCACGTCCTTCTTGAATCTTTCCTCGGAGATTTCTTCAGCGCCCGGCGGCAGCGTGGCCTCCGCGACGGCGGGCGCGGGGCTTGACTGAGGCGCGTTCTCCGTCGAGCCGGCCTTGTCGGCAGGCTTGCACGAAGTCAGAAACAGGGAAAGCGCGAGCAGCGTGAAAAGGGCGTGCGGACGTGTCATCAGGTTCATCTCGAATCTCTGAAAGGTTGTGAACTTCAAATAGCTTCTATTTTAGATTGCGCGCAGAGTCAAACGCCCGGACGAGCTTCGAGCCTTCGTGGAGAAAAAGAGTTTCACGTCAAGGCGCGTGGACGCGAAGGCTTGCGGCATGATGCAGGCGGCGCTCAGTTTTTCAACTCGGCAATGACGATTTCCGACGATAGGGTCTGATGCACGGGACACTTGTGCGCGATCTCCTGAAGGCGCGCACGCTGCTCGTCCGTCAGCTCGCCTTCGAGCGTCACGGAACGTTCGATGCGATGGACGAAGCCGTCCGTGGCGCGCTCGCATTCGGCGCAGTCTCTGGCGTGGACGCGTTGCTGGCGCAGCCTGACGTTGACGCGCGCAAGCGGCCAGTTTTTGCGGCGCGCGTAGAGCGTGACCGTCATCGAGATGCAACTGCCGAGCGCCGCGAGCAGGAGCGTGTAAGGGTCTGGGCCTGCGTCGTCGCCACCGAGCGCAGAGGGTTCGTCCGTGACGAGGCTGCGCCCCGCACCGTAGAGCACTTCGTTTTGCAGATTGGAGTGGGAAGTGACTGTTACTTCGCTCATCTGAGTTTTCTCCTGTAAGTTTGCGGGCGACAGCGCGGGAAACTCCTCGACACGGAGCAACATTAACGTGAGCGCGGATTTCAATCAACCGGCGGGCAAAAAAAATGGCGAGCCGGAAGCACCCGACTCGCCAGACCAAATTTCACTCACTCACCGACAGGAGGTTGCGACTAACACGTTCGACCCGTTCTCGCGTAGAGGTTGAATGCAAACAGCAGCGTTATTGCCAGAGTCATCTTTTCACCTCGCTCGCTTGATGTTTTGAAGACACGGCGAATCGCCGCCGTGTTCCAGAAAGCGGACGTGCGTTGAGAAAATCCGGCGACGTGCGTGGGCTTATGCCTTCGAGTGAACCTGACCATCGCGCCAGAGAAGAACCGCTCCGGTGGTGACCATGGCCGAGACGAGGAACGCGAACGCAATCCCCGTAGTGTTCCTGGTTGTGGCTTCCAAAGAAATCGCTCGAAATACCTGCGTCAGCGCGAAGACGATCAAGAACCAGCCGCCGAGTCTCTGAAGTCTCATTCTGTCCACCTCCCGAAAGCGTTTAGAAAAATCGTCCGTCAAATTATCATAGACACCGCCTGCGGCTCAAAGTTCCAAATCCGCGCACCTGTACGGCGGCTTGCGGCGTCAAGGGCGTTGCGGCTACACTCGACGCGCTCCAAAAACACAGAAATTATCAACGATTGGATGCGCCAATCGAGCGGGGGACTCTCGGATGAAGATACACGAGTATCAAGGCAAAGAGCTTTTGCAAAAGTATGGCGTGGCGGTGCCGCGCGGAATCGTCGCGCGCTCGCCCGAAGAGGCTTACCACGCGGCGAAAGAACTGGGCACGGACGTGGTCGTCGTCAAGGCGCAGATACACGCGGGCGGGCGCGGCAAGGGTGGCGGAGTTAAGCTGGCGAAGAGCGCGGACGAGGCGAGAGAGATCGCGCGGCAGATGCTCGGCATGAAACTCGTCACGCACCAGACAGGCCCCGAAGGACGCGAGGTGCGCGTGCTGCTCATCGAAGAGGGCCTGCCGATTGATAAGGAATTTTACCTCGGCATCGTGCTTGATCGCGCGTCGGGACGCACGGTCTTCATGGCGTCGCAGGCGGGCGGCATGGACATCGAAGAGGTCGCCGCCCACACGCCCGAAAAAATCATGAAGGAGACGATTGACCCGGCAGTCGGCTTTCGCCCGTTTCAGGCGCGCAAACTGGCGTTCGGGCTGGGGCTGCCGGGCGCGCTCGTCAATCAGGCGGCGAAGTTCATGCAGGCGCTCTACCACGCCTGCGAGCAGATGGATGCGTCGCTGATGGAGATCAATCCGTTTCTGTTGACGAAGGACGGGCGGCTGTTCGCGCTCGACGCGAAGGTCAACTTCGACGACAACGCGATGTATCGTCATCAGGACTTTCACGCCCTGCGCGACTTGAACGAAGAGGAACCGCTGGAAATCGAAGCCTCGAAATTCGATCTCAACTACATCAAGCTTGACGGCAACATCGCCTGTATGGTCAACGGCGCGGGCCTCGCGATGGCGACGATGGACATCATCAAACTCGCGGGCGGAGAACCCGCGAACTTTTTGGATGTCGGCGGCGGCGCATCGCAGGAGCGGGTTGAAGCGGCGTTCAAGATTCTGCTCGCGGACGAAAACGTGCGCGCCGTGCTCGTCAACATCTTCGGCGGCATCGTGCGCTGCGACATGGTGGCGCGCGGGGTGGTCGGCGCGGCGCAGAACCTCGGTGTTAAAGTCCCCGTCGTCGTCCGTCTTGAAGGCACGAACGTCGAAGAAGGCCAGCGCGTCCTGCGCGAGTCCGGCCTCAACTTCACCGTCGCCAACGGTATGAAGGACGCCGCCGAAAAGGTCGTCTTGCTGGCAGGGTAAAAAAGGGATAAGGGATGAAGGATGAGGGATGAGAAGGAAACATTGGAAGGCTTTGAAGGTTCATCCCTCATCCCTCCGCCCTCATCCCTGTCTTCTCGTCGTTGGCTCAAAACTCTCGTGCTCGCCAGTCGTTTCGGCCTCGCCGCAATGTTTCTGTTCGCGGCGGGCGCGAAGCTTTTGACGGTAAGCGATTTCGCGAGCCAACTGACGAACCTCGTGGACAAGCGCCTGGCGTGGCCGGTCGCCGTCGCTGTGATTGCGTCGGAGTTGGTCGCCGCCGTCCTGCTTTTGCTGCCGCGCACGGTGCGCGCGGGCGCGGCGTGGTCAGCGTTGCTGCTCGTCGGGTTCGCGGGATACGCGCTGTACTACGTCTACGTTCTGCACGGCGAGCCGCTCGAATGCGGGTGCTTCGGCGGCATCATCGCGAGCCAACTCGGCGTCTCGACCGCGCTCCGCAATCTGGCGTTGCTCGTTCCCGCCACACTCGTCTTCTTCGGAGGCAGGCAGCATCGGGCGAGCGTTGTGAAATTAAGTTAAAGGAGACAGATGGCAACACTGACATTCTGGGGCGGGGTGGGAACGGTCACCGGCTCGAAGTACCTGATTGAAAGCGAGCAAAGCCGTGTGCTGGTTGACTGCGGGCTGTTTCAGGGCTTGAAGGAACTGCGCGAGCGCAACTGGCAGGAGCCGCCGTTCGACGCGCGAAGCCTCGACGCCGTGCTCATCACGCACGCGCACATAGACCACACGGGTTACCTGCCGCGCCTCGTCGCGCTCGGTTACGAGAAGCCGGTCTACTGTTCGCGCGGCACGGCGGAGCTTCTGAAAATACTTCTACCCGACGCGGCGCGCTTGCAGGAAGAGGATGCCGAGTACCGCAACCGCCACAACCTGACGAAGCACGCGCCCGCGCTCCCGCTCTACACGGAAGAGGACGCGCGCAAGACCATCGAGTTGTTAACGCCGTGCCCGCAGAACGGCGAGTTCGTTGACGTGGCGGCGGGCGTGCGCGCTTCATTCCGCATCGCGGGACACATCCTCGGCTCAAGCCTCGTGCTTGTCGAGGTGGAGAGCGCGGACGGGAAGGGAAGGCGCGTGCTGTTCTCCGGTGATCTGGGACACTACGACCAGCCGATCATTCCAGACCCGGTCGCTCCGCCTGCCTGCGACTACATGCTCGTCGAATCAACTTACGGCGACCGCCTGCACGACACGGAAAATCCTAAAGACGCGCTGACGCGCATCATCAACGAAGCGGTCAAACGCAACGGCCCCGTGCTGATTCCGGCCTTCGCCATCGGGCGCACGCAGGAGTTGATTTACTACATCCGCGAGTTGGAGAACGAGAAGCGCATTCCCATCCTGCCCGTCCGCGTGGATTCGCCGATGGCCGCCGCCGCGACGCAGGTCTATAGCCGCCGCACGGAGGAGCAGGACGCGGATTACGCCAGCGTGTTGGCTCGTCACGAGCACCCTCTGCGGACGCACTCGATGGTCACGGCGTCTTCGCGCGAGGAGTCGAAGAAGTTGAACGAGGAACGCGGGACGCGCATCATCATCAGCGCGTCGGGAATGATGACGGGCGGGCGCGTGATGCACCACGCCGTGCGGATGCTGCCGGACGAGCGCGCGACTATCGTCTTCGTCGGCTATCAGGCGGCGGGCACGACGGGGCGTCGCATTCAAGACGGGCAGCGAGAGGTGCGGATTATGAAAGACTTCGTGCCGGTGCGTTGCCACGTCGAGCGCATCGGAGGACTTTCGGCGCACGCCGACTGGAAAGAAGTCTTGCGCTGGCTCTCAGGGATGCCGTCGCCGCCGCGTCGCTCGTTCACGACGCACGGCGAGCCGGAAGCGGCTCAGGCGATGGCCGCGCACATCCGCGAGACCTACGGCTGGCGCGTGGACGCGCCGGAGTACGCCGAGCGTGTCGAGTTGGAATAAGAAGAATATTCACCACAGAGGACACGAGAGGCGCACAGAGGAAAAAGAGAGGAAGCATCGAAACTTTGCTTTCTCTGTGCGCCTCTCGTGTCCTCTGTGGTGAAATGTTTTACCTTTCCACCCAACTGAAGCGAGCACAGGCGCGGGAGGATGCCGGGCGGGGCGACCGCATCGCAAGGATTGACGCTTGAGCAAACGCCCACGCAAGCCTTCGGCGGCGGCCTCAACTCCTTCGCTCTCGCTCGCCAGCGTGACGACCGCGCCGGTGACGAACAAGGCCACAGTCGGGGACGAAGACAGCCCTGTCTGGTTGGGAGCGCCCGCGACGAATGACACGAGCACGCTCAACGCGCCGCTGGCAAACGGAGCGTCGGTAACGATCAACTTCCTGCTCGGCATCCAGCAGTCAGGGAGTTTCCGCTTCTACGTCATCGTTGAGACGCTGCCGTAGTAGCTGCTGGCAGATTGCGCCCGCTGCCGGGAAGGTACGGGCGTGTGAACAGGGAAGAGGCCGCGTGAGTCGTGCAACTCACGCGGCCTCTTTAACCTTACTCGCCGCAGACAGTTTTAGACTATGTGTATTGGCGACGAAAACCGGTTTAGCATTACTTGCACTTGAAGAGGCGTGACTCCTGTCCGTGCTTCAGCGTGTATGTGCCGATCTCTTCATCCGAGCCTTCAAAACGAACGGTCAGCGTCAACTCATCGCCCGCGACGCTGCCCGTGTAACGTGCCGGTGGCCCGGCCTTCTTCTCCGCATCGGGCCGGATGGGGCCGCGTTCCGAGACGAGTGTGCCTTTGACCTCAAAGCGGCCTTCGCTCAAGACGAGCGGCCCTTCAAGCACGCCGTGCGCGCAGTCGAACTCGATCTGTGCGCCTGCATCTGCGACTTCCAGACGGACGTGCTGCCCGCCCCAGAGTCCGTTGACTAGGCGCTCGACGCCCCTTGGGGAGTCGGCGTGTGTGTCGTCTGCCTTGTTCGTCGCGGCTGCGGCCTGCGCGCCGCGCTTCGTTTGCGTCTGCGAATTATCATTCATCTTTTTTGTACGGCAAGCGCCGCCTTGCAGGGCGAGCGCGAGCGCTAAAGGCAATAGAAGAATCGTCTGTGTCATGTTCGTTGTGCACGATTTGTCGATGCGGAAAGTCGCCGTCCGCTTGCCTAAAATGGGCTAAGTGAACGACATCTCACCAAAACATTGACAGAGCGGGCATGGCACTATTATAGTGCCGCACCATTCCAAGGGTGTCGGAGCTTGCGGCGGTAGCCGCAGCCGTTCAAGTGCAACTCTCGTTCTACTAATTCGAAAAAACATTTCGGTTCGATCAAGTGGCAAAAATCCCCGGCCCGCGACGCGAAGAGCATCCGTACATCTCTTGCCCAGACTACTATCGCCGCTCGTTGTCTGCATTGCCCCTGCCGGGAAACTGAATCGTTCTATAACCCACTCACTAAGCCCGTGACAAGCGCGCCCGGTAGTGCGGACGCCGCGACAGCACAGGGATGACCCGGCGATTGAAGCCGGGAGCCAGATAAAAACTCGCGCGAAAATTTACCTCAGACGATGCTCCCCCGTTTAGGCGTGTCGTCGTCGCTCTCTCTGCAGAGCGACGTTCCCCAAAGAAGGAGTCGGACATGCACAGGTTGCTCATCGTCGGTCTTATCGCCGCTATCTTTTTCGGAGCTCTGATTCTGCCGAGGCAGACGGGTGCGGTTCAGAATCGCAAGGCCGCACAACCCGTCTCGTCGTCGGCGCAGTCTGTGCGCCCCGGCACGGGCGGCGTAGTCCAGACGGTAGCGGGACGCCCCGTCTCCACACCGGCCACAGGCTTCGCTGTGTCCGACAAGGTGTCCGCAATCGCTAAGTCGCAAGGCAAGCGTGCGACAAAAAAGGCCGCCGAGCCGTTCGACCGCGAAGAACTGATTGAGAAGCAGCGCGAGAAGAACGCTCTCTCTGCCGTCGCGTCTTCCCCTTCCGCGAAGTCTGACTCGTCCTACCTCAAGGGCGCGCAGACCTTCAATCTCTTCGAGAACAGCGCGGAAGTGGAGCGCGAGATGAACCCTTTCAACCGCGAAGTCATCCGCGAGATTGACGAGAAGGCGCCGGGCACACCCGATGCCGCAATCGCCAACGTCCCCTCCACGAGGAAGGGCGCGCGCGGGATTTCGCCGCGCGTCATGCCCCCGCCGAACGTCAGCTTCAACGGCATCGGCAACCCGGAAGGCTGCGGCGGGTGTCTCCCCCCCGACACGAACGGCGACATCGGGCCGACGCAGTACGTCCAGACCGTCAACACTGCCTGGCGCATCTTCTCGCGCACGGGAACGGCGCTGACGCCGACCATGACACTCGGCTCGCTGTTCGCGAGCCTGCCCGGCCCCTGCGCCAACACGAACGACGGCGACCCCATCGTGATGTACGACCAGTTGGCGGATCGCTGGGTCATCTCAGAGTTCTGCGTCTCGGTGGCCAATCCGAATAACCACCAATTGATCGCCGTCTCGAAGACGGGCGATGCGACCGGCGCATATTATCTTTACGATTTTATGATGCCGAACAACAAGTTCAACGACTATCCGCACTTCGGTGTCTGGCCCGACGGTTATTACATGACCGACAACCAGTTCAATCAGGCCGGCACGGCGTTTCAGGGCGCGGGCGTGTTCGCCTTCGACCGCGTCAAGATGCTCGCGGGCGACCCAACCGCCAGCTTCATCTATTTCGACAAGGCGGAAGGCTGCGCCGGCGCCGGCGCAACCTGTCTGTTCGGCGGCATGCTACCGACCGACCTCGACGGCTTTGCGCCACCGCCCGCGGGCGCGCCGAATTCGATCATACAGTTTGAGGCGGACGAGTTCGGCAATGGGCAGGTGGATAGTCTGCGCATCTTAGACTTCCACGCCGACTTTGTGACGCCGGCCAACTCGACCATCACGAATCATGCGGGCAGCCCGCTCTCGGTCGCCGCCTTCGACCCGCGCGAAGTGCCTTCCGGCTCGCGCAACGTAGTGCCGCAGCCCGCCGGTGTGCCGTTAGACGTGATCAGCGACCGGCTGATGTTCCGCCTCGCCTATCGCAACTTCGGCACACACGAGTCGCTCGTCATGAACCACTCGGTCAACGCCCTGACGAATCCGGCGTTCCGCGCGGGCGTGCGCTACTACGAGATTCGCAAATCCACGTCCACGTCCCCGTGGACTGTGCAAGAGCAGGCGACCATGGCTGGCGCGGTGGGCGATCTCGAACACCGTTGGATGGGCAGCACCGCGCAAAATGCTGCGGGCAGTCAGGCGGTCGGTTATTCCGTGTCGAGCAGCACTACCTTCCCGTCAGTGCGCTATGCCGGCCGACTCGCCACTGACCCGGCGGGCAGTCTCGCACAGGGCGAGGCGACGCTCGTCGCGGGCACAGGCGCGCAGACCAGCACGTCCGGGCGCTGGGGCGACTACAGTGACCTGACCGTTGACCCGCTTGACGATTGCACTTTCTGGTACACGACCGAGTATTACTCGGCGACCAGCGGCTCGAACTGGGCCACGCGCATCGGCAGCTTCACTTTCGGCACCTGCCCGGCCATTCAGAAGGGCGTGCTGAACGGCACGGTCACAAGCGCCGCGACCGGCGTCCCCATCAACGGCGCGTCGGTCGTAGCCTCGAACGGCTTCGGGCGCGCGACCAACGCGAGCGGCGTTTACAGTATCGATCCGATGGCGGTGGGCACGGTTACGCTGACCATCTCCGCGCCGGGCTACGTCACAGCCACCGTGCCCAACGTCAGCGTCACGCTCGGCAACACGACGACGCAGAACATACAGCTCACGCCGCTCAGCAACATTGTCGCGGGCACGGGTGCCGTCACGGCGGATAGCTGCAACTCGAACCAGACGCTCGACCCGAACGAGGTCGTCACGGTCAATCTCAGCCTGCTCAACACCGGCGGCTCCGGCGCCTCGACGACTAATCTCGTCGCCACGCTGCAAGCCACCGGCGGCGTCACCAATCCGTCGGGCCCGCAGAGCTATGGAGCGGTCGTCTCAGGCCAGCCCGCCGTCACAAGGGCGTTCACCTTCACCGTCGCCGCGTCCTGCGGCGGCACGGTCACGGCTACGTTGCAACTGCAAGACGGCGCGACCGACCTCGGCACGCGCACCTTTACTTTCACGGTCGGCACACTCTCGCAGATCACGCGCACGAGCGGCCCGGTCACCGTGCCGATCCCCGACAACTTGCCGACGGGCGTTGATGTGCCGATCACCGTGCCCGACACGGTCGCGATCAGCGACATCAACGTGCGTGTGCGGTTGAACCACACCTTCGATAGCGATTTAGCTATCTCGCTCGTCCATCCGGATGGCACGTCCGTCGCACTCTCAAACAATCGCGGCGGTTCGGGTGATAACTTCGGCACGGGCGCGAATGATTGCACCAGCACACCGACCGTCTTCGACGATCAAGCAACCACGACCATCGCCGCCGGCGCGGCTCCATTCGCCGGCAGCTTCAAGCCCGACGGCTCGCTCGCCGCCTTGAACGGCAAGCAGGCCAACGGCACGTGGAAGTTGCATGTGGTGGACAACGCCAGCATAGACACGGGCACAATCGGCTGCGTCACGCTGGAGATCAACACAAAGTTCGTCTGCTGCGGCGCACAGATCGTGGCCGCGCCGCCCGCGGTGATCACGGCGGAGAGCGTCAGCCCGGCGAACAACGCGATTGACCCGAACGAGATCGTGACGGTCAACTTCCCGGTCATCAACACCGGCGGCAGCAACACGACGAACCTCGTCGGCACGTTGCAAGCCACCGGCGGTGTGCTCAATCCGTCCGGCCCGCAGAACTACGGTGTTGTGGTGAGCAACGGCCCGTCCGTCGCTCGTCCGTTCACCTTTACCACCAACGTCGCGTGCGGCGGCACGATCACCGCAACGCTCGCGCTGCAAGATGGCGCGACCGTGCTTACGCCCGTCACGTTCACCTTCCCGGTGGGCACCACCTCGGCGAGCGCGCCGCAGGCGTTTAGTAACACCACCAGCATCGTGATCCCGGCCCCCCCCGGCACAGGCACTACGGGCGGAGCGCCGGCCACGCCCTACCCGTCGAACATCGTCGTGTCAGGGTTGAGCGGGAATATCTCGAAGGTG
Source organism: Acidobacteriota bacterium (assembly GCA_020200155.1). Classification (GTDB taxonomy): domain Bacteria; phylum Acidobacteriota; class Blastocatellia; order Pyrinomonadales; family Pyrinomonadaceae; genus JAIVJG01. The sequence goes on from JAIVJG010000006.1 coordinate 21,435, forward strand.
ACGGTGGGGTTGAACAACCTGAATCACACCTTCCCGTCCGACGTGGACATGTTGCTGGTCGGCCCCGGCGGCCAGTCGTTCATCATCCTGTCAGACGTAATCGGCGGCACTGATTGGGTAAACATCAACTACACGTTGGACGACGCCGCCGCAGCCGTCATCCCCGGCACAGGCGCGCCCGCATCCGGCACATTCAAGCCGACGAACTATGGCACGGGCGACGGTTTCCCGGCCCCGGCCCCGGCCGGGCCGTATCAGAATCCGGCCACGGCCGGCGCGGCGACGTTCGCCTCCGTCTTCAATGGCACGAGCGCGAACGGCACGTGGAGTCTGTACGTGGTGGATGATGCCGCCACCGACGCCGGCACAATGACCGGCGGCTGGACGCTCAACATCACGACAACGATGCCCGTCTGCAACACGCAGTCCTGCACGCTCACTTGCCCGGCGAACATCGTCGTGCCGCCTGATCCCGGTCAGTCGGGCGCGATTGTCAACTACCCGGCGCCGAACGCGACCGGCTCTTGCGGCGTGGTCAGCGCGAGTCCGGCTTCCGGCTCGTTCTTCCCGTCCGGCGTGACGACGGTGACGGTCAACGGTGCGGGCGGGGCAACCTGCCAGTTCACGGTGACGGTGCAGTCCCCGGCGGCTACGCCCGTCATCATCTCGGAGCTTCGCACATCCGGCCCCGGCGGCTTGGGCGACGACTTCGTCGAGATGTACAACAACACGAACTCGCCTTTGACCGTCGCGGCCTCGGATGCGTCCGCAGGCTTCGGTCTGTTCAAGATGGGCACGGACTGCAACACCGCGCCGGTGCTTATCGCCACCATCCCGAACGGGACAGTCATCCCTGCCCGTGGACACTTCCTCGTCGTCGGGGGCCAGTACTCGCTCGCCAACTACGGCGGGACGGGCGCGG
>JAIVJG010000077.1 GCA_020200155.1 Acidobacteriota bacterium
CCTCAGAGAAGTCGAGCGCCAGCGCCTGCTCGTCCAGTGGAACGCCACCACGAAAGCGTACCCCCGCCACAAGTGCATCCACGAGTTGTTCGAGCGGCAGGCGGCGCAGACTCCCGAAGCCGTCGCCGTCCGCCACGAAGGGCGAGAGTTGAGTTACGGCGAACTCAACAAGCGTGCCAATCAACTGGCGGGGTATCTACGCAAGCGTGGGGTGGGGCCGGAAGTCCTGGTCGGCATCTGCCTGCCTCGATCAGTGGAGATGATCGTCGGGTTGCTGGGGATATTGAAGGCGGGAGGAGCGTATGTGCCGCTTGATCCGGCGTATCCGAAGCAGCGGTTGGAGTACATGCTGGGAGATACGGGAGCGAGGTTGTTGGTGACGGAAGAGGGGATGAGAGGGGGGTTGCCGGAGCACGGAGCGAGTGTGGTGAGTATAGATGGAGAGAGGGAGGAGATAGGGAGGGAGAGTGAGGAGGATGTGGAGAGTGAAGTGAGTGGGGATAATCTGGCTTATGTGATCTACACGTCGGGTTCCACGGGTAAGCCCAAAGGCGTGATGGTCAGGCATAGTTCATTAGTGAACTTTATCGAGATGGCTAAAATCGAATACGGCCTGAAGCCTGAAGACCGCCTGCTCCAGTTTGCCTCAATCAGTTTCGATGCCGCCGCCGAAGAGATATATACATGCCTGACGCTGGGAGCAACATTGGTCTTGCGCACGGACGCGATGCTCTATTCTGTACCTGTGTTTTTCGACTCGTGTCGCGAGCTTGGTATTACTGCGTTAGACCTCCCGACCTCCTACTGGCACGAGTTGACCAGAAGTCTGGCGTCGCAAGCTCAGCAACTACCCGAATCAATAAGATTGGTGATTATAGGAGGAGAGAAAGCGCTGCCTGAGCGTCTATCGGCGTGGCATAAGAGTGTTCCGGGCCACGTCCGGCTGATGCAGGGCTACGGCCCAACCGAAGTGACAGTAGTCGCCACCATAGATGATATCTCAACCCCGGACATGGTTGGTCCCGCTAACAGAGAAGTGCCGATTGGTCGTCCGATTGGAAATGCCCAGACGTTCATTCTCGATAAGAATTTGCAACCCGTGCCGATTGGAGTCGCCGGCGAACTGCATGTATCGGGTGACGGCCTCGCGCGTGGTTACTTAAATCGCCCTGAAGCAACCGCTGAAAAATTTATCCCCAACCCATTCAGCGAAGAGCCGGGCGCGCGTCTGTACAGGACGGGCGACAAAGTTCGCTATCTACCCGATGGCAGAATCGAGTTTCTCGGACGCATAGATCGCCAAGTGAAGATTCGCGGTTTCCGGATTGAGCTTGAAGAAATCGAAATCGTGTTGAGCAGGTATCCGGCTGTGCAGGATGCTGCCGTGGCGGCCCGTCAAAACGGGCACGACGATAAGCGCCTGGTTGCATATCTGGTTGCCGATTCCGCTGAGGGTGCTTTCCTCAGCGATCTACGCCACTTCCTGAGAGACCAATTGCCTGAGTATATGGTCCCGTCTGCTTTCGTGATGCTGGATTCGATGCCGATGACGCCTAGCGGCAAAGTGAATCGTGATGCGTTGCCGGAGCCGAGTAATAATCACCATGAGATAGACACTGCTTACGTTGCGCCGCGAACCGGGATAGAGCAAACCATCACCGGCGTCTGGCGGGAAGTGTTTGATGTGGAGAAGCTCAGCACGCATAGTAATTTCTTTGATCTGGGTGGTCATTCGCTAAGCCTCGTCCGCGTTTGCAGCAAGCTGCGGGAAGTTATGAACATAGAAATCTCAATGATAGATATGTTCAGGTATCCAACTATCAGCTCCCTGGCAAAATTTTTGAGCCAGAAAGAAAGTGAGCTTCCACGCAGCCAGCACATACATGATCGGGTCGAGAAGCAAAGAGAAGCTTTCATGCGGCGAAAGCAGATGAGTGGAAGGGTATAAGACGTATGACTGAGCCGGCAATATACGACTCTACAGATGGCGTAGCTGTTATCGGCATGAGTGGCCGTTTCCCGAAGGCCAGAAACGTTGCTGAATTTTGGCAGAACCTCAAAGACGGCGTCGAATGCATCTCTGTTTTCTCTGACGAGGAGTTGCTGGCTGCGGGCATAGACCCTGCGGTGTTCGACAGTCCTGACTACGTTAAGGCGGGCGGTATCTTAGAAGACATAGAGATGTTTGATGCCTCGTTCTTCGGCTTCAATCCGAGGGAGGCTGAAATTCTCGACCCGCAACAGCGCCTCTTTTTGGAATGTGCGTGGGAATCCCTGGAAGATGCCGGATACAACCCAGACACATATCAAGGGTTGATTGGCGTGTACGCCGGTGTCGGGATGAGCAGCTACTTAGACAACATTTATTCAAATCCGCATATCGTGGAGTTGATAGGCAATTATCAAATCCTACTGGGAAATGATAAAGACCACATGCCCACATATGCTTCTTACAAATTGAATCTGAAGGGGCCGAGCGTGGCTGTCCAAACCGCCTGTTCCACCTCGCTGGTTGCCGTCTGTATGGCCTGCCAGAGTCTGCTCGATTACCAGTGCGACATGGCTCTGGCCGGCGGCTCTTCAATCGCGCTGCCACAAGAGGAAGGCTACTTTTATCAGGAAGGAATGATTACTTCTCCTGATGGACACTGCCGTGCTTTTGATGCTCAGGCGCAGGGCACTGTCGGCGGCAATGGCTTAGGCGTCGTACTGCTCAAACGGCTCGCGGATGCTCTCGCGGACGGCGACTATATTCATGCCGTCATCAAAGGCGCGGCCATCAATAATGACGGTTCTTTAAAGGCCGGCTACACAGCGCCGAGTGTGGATGGTCAGGCGCAAGTGATAGCCCTGGCTCAGGCGATGGCTGGTGTCGAGGCGGAGACGATCAGTTATATCGAAGCCCACGGAACCGGGACACCTCTGGGAGACCCCATCGAAGTCGCCGCCTTAACTCAAGCTTTTCGCACTCAGACCCAGAAGCGGAACTTTTGTGCGATTGGTTCGGCGAAAACAAATCTTGGACATCTTGATACGGCAGCCGGTGTGGCAGGTTTCATCAAGACCGTGCTCGCGCTCAAACACAAGATGATCCCACCCAGCCTGCACTTTGAACAGCCGAATCCCAAGATTGATTTTGCAAACAGTCCCTTTTACGTCAACGACAAACTTACTGAATGGAAAGCGGGACAGACTCCTCGCCGCGCCGGGGTCAGCTCGTTTGGCATTGGCGGTACTAACGCGCACGTAGTGCTCGAAGAAGCCCCCGCTGCCAGTTCATCCGAGGTCGCCAGACCGCAACAATTATTAATCATCTCAGCCCGAACAAACGCCGCACTGGATGTCGCCACCTCGAATCTGGCCGAGTACTTGAAATCAAATCCCGATCTTAATCTTGCCGACGTGGCTTACACGCTACAGGTTGGCCGAAAAGCTTTCGACTACCGGCGGATGGTTGTTTGCCACGACCTTAATGATGCTGTGAGTGCGTTGGAAACGCTGGACCCGAGGCGGGTTCAGACAGCCATTCAAGAGACAAAAGAGCGTCCCACCGTATTTATGTTTACGGGACAAGGCTCGCAGCATATCAACATAGCCTTAGACCTTTATCAGAATGAGCCGACATTTCGTGAGCAGGTTGATCTCTGCTCGGAAATATTGAAACCACATTTAGGACTAGACGTCCGCCGGATACTTTACCCGGACGCGGAGAAGGCTGAAGAGGCCACACGGCAACTCAACCAAACCGCACTGACGCAACCCGCGCTTTTTGTTGTCGAGTATGCGTTGGCTAAGCTGTGGATGGAGTGGGGGGTAAGCCCTTACGCGATGATCGGGCACAGTATCGGCGAATACGTGGCGGCCTGTCTGTCCGGTGTGTTTTCGCTCGAAGATGCTCTGTCGCTGGTCGCCGCAAGGGGACGATTGATGCAGCAAGTACCGGCTGGCACTATGCTGGCCGTTCCGCTTCCGGAAAAAGATGTACAACCTCTTCTGGGCGAACATCTCTCTCTGGCGGCGGTCAACGGGCCATCGCTGTGTATTGTCTCCGGCCCGACAGTCGCGGTGGAACAACTGAAGGGGCGACTCGACGAAAAGGGTTTGGATTGCAGTCGTCTACATACTTCGCATGCCTTTCATTCAAAGATGATGGATTCGCTCCTCGCTCCGTTTGCCGGGCAGGTCGGAAAAGTTGAACTGAATCCCCCTCAAATTCCTTACATCTCCAACGTCACCGGCAACTGGATAACGGCGGAGGAAGCGACCGATCCGAATTACTGGTCGAGGCACTTACGCCAGACCGTGCGCTTTGCCGACGGTCTTCAACAGCTATTGAAGGAGCCTGACAGGATTTTACTTGAGGTCGGGCCGGGGCAGACCTTGAGCACGATTGCGAGACGGCAACTGGATAAAGACGGCGGGCATGTGGTGCTTTCCTCACTGGGTCGTCCAAATGACCGGCATTCGGATATGGCTTTGTTGTTGACCGCAGTAGGCCGTCTCTGGCTCTCCGGAGCGGAGATTGACTGGTCTGGTTATTATTCTCACGACCCGCGCCAGCGCATACCCCTGCCGACGTATCCATTTGAACGACAGCGGTATTGGATCGAAGCGCAAAAGGACGTGGGGACAGTTGACAGTCAGCACGCGCTCGAAAAGCAGCCCGACATCGCAGACTGGTTTTATGTCACTTCCTGGAAACGAAGCGCTCCGCCGGAACTTTTGCCGCAGGAAGATTCATCGCAGAAGTTGCCGTGGTTGATCTTCAGTGATGAATGCAGTCTGGGAGTTCATCTGGCGAGGCGGTTGGAACAAGCAGAACAAGACGTGACCACCGTCATAGTGGGTGAACAGTTTTCCAAATACAGTGAACAGGCCTATGCGATAAATCCCAGCCGGCAGGAAGACTATGCCGCTCTCTTCAGAGAGCTTCACTCCCTGAACAGGCTTCCGCAGAAGATTGTTCACCTGTGGAGCGTCACGGCAAATAATCAAACGCGAGCCGGAAATGAATTTTGTGACAAGTGTCAGGATGTAGGCTTCTACAGCCTGCTTTATCTGGCGCAGACGCTCGAAGAGCATGCGAGCGCAGGTGATCTGCAAATCACAGTCATCTCAAACGACATGCAGTCCGTCACGGGTGAAGAAATATTATGCCCTGAAAAGACGACGGTCTTAGGCCCCTGTGCGGTTATTCCTCAGGAATATCCCGGAATCACCTGTCGCAGCATTGACGTGACGATTCCGTCGTCAGGCATACGGACTGAAGAAAAACTGCTCGACCAACTAACGGCGGAGTTGACCGCAGAAACTTCGGATACGGTCGTTGCTTATCGCGGTCGTCATCGCTGGACGCAGGCTTTTGAATCCGTTCGCCTGGAGGAAGTCATTGAAGAGACAGCGGGATTGAGGCAGGGAGGCACTTACCTTATCACGGGCGGTCTCGGAGATATCGGCCTCGTACTTGCAGATCATCTGGCGCGCACGGTTCAGGCCAAACTGGTGTTAGTTGGACGTTCATCTTTTCCTGAGAGAGAAGAGTGGGGACAATGGTTGGCCGCGCATGAAGATCAAGATGTCGTCAGCAGTAAAATCAGGAGAGTGCGGGCGATTGAGGAGTTAGGCGCGGAAGTTTTAGTCTTGAGCGCCGATGTCGCCAGTTACGATCAGATGCAAAACGTGCTGATGAGGACGGATGAGAGGTTTGGCGACCTTCATGGCGTCATCCACGCGGCGGGTCTTGTTACGGAGGACGCATTCCAGCCTGTCCGGCAGATTGATCGAGCCACTTGCGCGCGACACTTTCAGCCCAAAGTGCATGGGCTATTGGTGCTGGATAAAGTTTTGTCTGATAGAAAGCTCGATTTTTGTCTCTTAACATCTTCTGTATCAGCCGTGCTCGGTGGCCTGGGCTTTGTCGCCTATGCAGCCGCAAACATCTTTATGGATGCCTTCGCGAGTTGGCGTAGCCAGACAGGCTCTAACAGGTGGATAAGCGTCAACTGGGATAGCTGGCAGTTGTCGGAGGAAGATATTGAGTCAGGCTCAACCGTGGCCGAGTTGGCGATGACACCTGAAGAGGGCGCGGATGCTTTCCAACGAATCCTGGCTTTCAGTTCCGTTCCTCAGATGGTGGTCTCGACGGGTGATTTACAGACGCGGATTGACCAGTGGATCAAACTCGACTTCAATCAAGATGATAACTCTTCAGAGCCGGGGAATTTACCGGCGACTCATGCCCGGCCAGCTTTACTGAGCCAGTACGTTGCACCCGGAAATGAAGTCGAGCAGACGATTGCGGCCATCTGGCAAAAACTTCTCGGCATTGAGCAGGTCGGCACCTTTGACAACTTCTTCGAGCTAGGCGGGCATTCGTTGCTCGCCGTCCAGCTTATCTCCCGTTTGCGTGATTGCTTTCAGATTGAAGTCACCGTCCACGACCTTTTCAATGCTCCCACGGTTGCAGAGCTGGCCGAGAGGATTGATGGCGCTAAAGCCGCAACGCAAGAGGATACGGATACGATTGACCAGATGTTACATCTCGTCGAACAACTTTCCGAAGA
>JAIVJG010000166.1 GCA_020200155.1 Acidobacteriota bacterium
GACATGCCCTACGGCACATACCACACGGGCGCGGACGACGCCGTGCGCGCTGCGCTGCGACTCGTCAAGGAAGGCGGCGCGGAGGCCGTCAAACTCGAAGGCGGGCGCAGCCGTATCGAGATCGTCCGGCGTTTGATTGACGCGGAGATTCCCGTCATGGGGCACATCGGCCTGACGCCGCAATCCCTCAACAAGCTCGGCAGCTATCGCCTGCAAGCGAAGACGGCGGACGCGGCGCGTGCGCTCGTTGAAGACGCGCGTGCGCTCGAAGAAGCGGGCGTCTGCTCCATCGTGCTCGAAGTCGTGCCGCGCGAGATTGCGCGCGTCGTGACGGATGCCGTGCGCGTCCCCACTATCGGCATCGGCGCGGGCGCGGGCTGCGACGCGCAGATACTCGTCCTCCACGACATGCTCGGCCTCTCCTTCAGCCGGACGCGCCCGCGCTTCGTCCGCGAGTACGTCAACCTGCGCGAGACCATCACCGACGCCATCAGCCGCTACGCCGAAGACGTGCGCGCCGGCGCGTTCCCCTCCGAAGCGGAGTCGTACCCGCTGCCCGCCGACGCAGCCGCCGAACTAAACGCCGCGCGCGACGACGCCAGCAAACAGGTGGAAAGCTAGTGAACGGTAAATGGTGAATGGTGAATGGATGAAATCTTTTTCCATTTACTATTCACCATTTACCATTAACCATTTATGGAAATCATCAATCGCCGTCAACGCATGGCATCCGTGACGCGCAAGTTGCGGCGCGAAGAGGATAAGACGATTGGCCTGGTGCCGACGATGGGCGCGCTGCACGAGGGGCATCTCAGCCTCGTGCGCGAGGCGCGCAGGATGTGCGACATCGTGGTCGTCTCGGTCTTCGTCAACCCGACACAGTTCGGCCCGAACGAAGATTACGCACGATACCCGCGCGACCTGACGAAAGACACGACGAGGCTCGCCGACTACAACGTTGACTATATCTTCGCTCCCTCGGTCGAAGAAGTTTACCCGAAAGGCTTTTCAACTTACGTCACGGTCGAGGGCCTCTCCGAGCCGATGGAGGGCACTGCGCGCCCCGGCCACTTTCGAGGTGTGGCGACCGTGTTGACCGTCCTCTTCAACACCGTCCGCGCAGACTTCGCCTTCTTCGGGCAGAAGGACGCGCAGCAGGTGCTCGTCGTCAAACGACTCGTGCGCGACCTCGCCTTCGACACGGAGATTGTCGTGCTCCCGACCGTGCGCGAGGAATCCGGCCTCGCGCTCTCTTCGCGCAACGCCTATCTCAAGGACGACGAACGTCGCGCCGCCGCCGTCATCTACCGCGCGCTTTCGCAGGCGCGCGAGGTCTATCTTGAGGGCGAACGCAACGCCAGACGCCTGACCGAAGTGGTGCGCCAGCAAATTGAGGCGGAACCGCGCGCACGTCTTGAATACGTCAGCGTCGTCCGCGTCTACAATAACTTTTCGTCTCTCAACGCTTCTGTCAAATTACTTTCGCTTACAGCCCGGAGACGATTTCACACGGACTCACTTCAGCCGCGATTTGCGTTCTGAAGTGGCGCTTAACAGATGTCGCAAAGAACCAAACAGAAAGCCCATATCGGATTCAACGTCAACGGCGACCCCGTGGAAGTCGCGTTCGCGCCGCACAAGACTCTGCTCGAAGTCTTGCGCGAAGACATGAACCTGATGGGCACGAAGCACGGCTGCGAACTCGGCGAGTGCGGCACGTGCGCGGTGCTCGTGGACGGTCGCTCGATTTTGTCGTGCCTGATGCTCGGTCTCGACGCCGAAGGCCGCCACGTCGAGACAATCGAGGGAATGGAGACGAGCGCGGGGCTGCACCCTTTGCAGGAGACTTTCGCCGACCTCGGAGCGGCGCAGTGCGGCTACTGCACGCCCGGCTTCCTGCTCGTCGCCAAAGAACTGCTTGCGGCGAAGCCGAACCCCACGCGCGAAGAGATCAAAGAAGCTCTGAGCGGAAATCTCTGTCGCTGTACCGGCTACATCAAAATCTACGAAGCGGTCGAACTGGCGGCGGCGCGCATGCGCGGCGCGGAGATGGAGCTACCAAGAGAAAGCGTCTATGGCTACGAATAAGAACAGCAACGGATTCAGACGAAACGACGGCAACAATGCGGACGCCAACGGCAAAGACTTGAAAGTTGTCGGCAAGCCGTTCCGCAAAGTTGACGCACGTGCGAAGTGTACGGGGCAGACGAAGTTCGCCGACGACATCGTGCTGCCGCGGATGCTCTACGCCAAACTGCTGCGCTCGCATGAGCCGCACGCGATTATTAAAAGCATTGACACGTCGAAGGCCGAGGCGCTGCCCGGCGTCTTAGCCGTCATCACGGGCAAAGATTTGCCCATCCCTTACGGCATCCTCCCCGTCAGTCAGGACGAGCACCCGCTCTGCGTAGACCGCGTGCGCTTCATCGGCGATCCTGTCGCGGCTGTCGCAGCGATTGACGAGGACACGGCTTTCGAGGCGATGAATCTGATCGAGGTCGAGTACGAAAAGTTGCAGACCATCACGAGCATCGAAGAGGCCGTATTGATTGACGAGCCGCGCATACACGATTACGGCGAAGGCGGCAACGTCCACAAGTCCGTGCATCTCGAATTCGGCGATCTTGACGAAGGGTTCGCGCAAGCCGACCTCGTGCGTGAAGACGTGTTCTTCTACGAAGGCAACACGCACCTGCCTATGGAGCAGCACGCGGCTGTCGCGCACTACGATTCGGACGACAAGCTGACGCTCTGGACTTCGACGCAGACGCCCCACTACGTCCATCGCGCGCTCGCCAAAACTTTAGGGATGCGCGCGGCGCACATTCGCGTCATCGCCACGCCGAACGGCGGCGGCTTCGGCGGCAAGAGCGACCCCTTCAATCACGAGATCGTCGTCTGCGAACTTTCACGCCGCACGCGCCGCCCCGTCAAAGTCACCTTGACGCGCGAGGAAGTTTTCTACTGCCATCGCGGGCGTCATCCCGTGCTGATGAAAATCAAAACAGGCGTCAAAAAGGACGGCGCGATCACGGCGATGGACTTCGAGTCGTTCCTCGACGGCGGCGCATACGGCTCTTACGGCGTCGCCTCGACCTTCTACACCGGCGCGCTGCAAACCGTCACTTACGATGTGCCGCGCTACCGCTTCAAGGGTTTGCGCGCCTTCACCAACAAGCCGCCGTGCGGCCCCAAGCGCGGGCACGGCACGCCGCAGCCGCGCTTCGGCCTCGAAGTGCAACTCGACAAGCTCGCCGAAGAACTCAAGCTAGACCCTGCGGAGATGCGTCTGAAACATCTCGCGCCGCCCAACTCCGTCACGGCCAACTATCTTCGCATCGGTTCGATGGGCTTAGGCAAGTGCATCGAGAAAGTCGTCAAAGGCTCGGACTGGAAGAACAAGCACCGCAAGCTTCCCTTTGGCAAAGGCGTCGGCCTCGCGTGCAGCTCTTACATCTGCGGCGCGGGGCTGCCGATCTACTGGAACAATATGCCGCACTCCGGCGTCCAACTCGCGCTCGACCGGCAGGGCGGCGTCCGCATCCAGTGCGGCTCAATAGACATCGGGCAAGGGTCTGACTCCATCCTCGCCTACATCGTCGCCGAAGTTTTGGGCATAGACCCGTTCGACATCCGCGTCCTCACCGCCGACACGGATTTGACGCCCGTTGACCTCGGCAGCTATTCGAGCCGCGTCACACTGATGACAGGCAACGCTGCCCTGCAAGCCGCCGAACGCGCACGCGAACTGTTAAGCATCGCCGTCGCCGAAAAACTCTGCACGCCGGTCGAGAATCTCTCCTTCGCCGACCGTCGCGTCTTCGACGTGGAGAACCCGGAGACGGGCGTCACCTTCGCCGAGGCGGTCGTGCTCGCCGAGTCGAAGTTTGGCACCATCGGCACGGTCGGCTCTTACACGCCGCCGCGCTCGCCCGGAAAATTCAAAGGCGCGGGCGTCGGCCCCTCGCCCGCTTACAGTTACTCTGCCGCCATCGCCGAGGTGGACGTTGACGCCGAGACAGGCTTCGTCACTGTCGAGCGCGTCTGGATCGGCCACGACATCGGGCGGAGCATCAATCCCATGCTCGTCATGGGACAGGTCGAGGGCGGCGTCTACATGGGACTCGGCGAGGCGCTCATGGAAGAGATGATCTACCGCGCCAACCGCAACGCCGTCCACAAATTTCCCTCCATGCTCGAATACAAAAGCCCGACGACTTTGGAGATGTGCGACGTGCTGACCTACCTCGTCGAAGACGCAGACCCCAACGGCCCCTTCGGCGCAAAGGAAGTCGGGCAGGGGCCGCTCCTTCCGGTCATGCCTGCGGTCGCCAATGCCGTCTACGATGCCGTCGGCGTGCGCGTGGACGAAGTGCCCATCACGCCCGAAAAAGTTCTCGCCGCGTTGCGAGCCAAAGCACGGGGCAAGGAAGCACGCTTCGGCCCCACAGGTGTCCCCGCCGTCGAGTGGCCCGACGCGCTCAAGGTGCTCACGCCCGCCGAAGGCGGCGACGGCAAAGAGATGCCGCGCGTGGCGGTGCATTCGTGAAATGAAGGTTAGACGTGAAGCTACCCAATGCTGAACACGCAGTCGTTGATGTTGAAAAACTCCGTGAATACAGCTTGAATCCAAATCACCCGGAAGGAAAGCATAAGGCGTGTGTTTTTCTGTCCGCATTGGGCTTCAAGGTGGATCACGCAGAACGCTTGCGCGAGATGGTGCTGGAAGCGATCTTGACAGCAGAAGCGACAGCACAATCGCCTACGTCCTATGGACAAAGATTTGTGGTGGATTTTCAGGTCAGGTGGGAAGAGCGTTTCGTAGTGTCGCTTGTCACGATACGCTCCGCATGGATAATCAGGAATGATGAAGATTTCCCGCGCTTGACGACTTGCTTCATCCCATAAAGGAGATTTTGAAAGATGGATGAAATGAAATTGCTTGACGTAGTAGCACTGACGGAGAACCTCCAATCAGAAGGCTTGCGGCGCGGCGAGGTCGGGACGATTGTCGAGCAGTGGGCTGATGGTGTCTTTGAAGTCGAGTTCAGTGACGATTCAGGTCAGGCTTACGCATTCGCCGCCATCCCGGCCAACAAATTAATGAAGCTCTATTTCCGCAAAGACGAGGCGGCTTGAAGTACAAGCGACAAAAGCCTGCAAACCCGCCGAAGGCAGCGACAGGCATGAGATGCCGCGCGTCGCTATGCATTCATAGCAGATTGGCGAACATGAGATAAGACATAACGAGAAATATGAACGAGCCATCAACATTTCGGCCTTTCGTCTTCTCCATCGTTGAAGACGACGGCGAAAACGTGACTATCGAAATCTCGGAAGAGAATTACCGTCTAGACATAGAGGCCGGGATTGCGGAAGAGGCCACGCTCAAGCCTGGTCGCTACAAAATGAAGCGCGGCGGTTTCCTCGCACGTCACCCCGAGTTGAAGATCGAAGAAAAAAAGCGCGCCTGAGTTAGGCGGCTGTGCAGCGAGCGCGACGATGGTGGCGAGATGATGCGTGTGGCCGTGTATTCGTAAAGAGAGTAATTGAAAACGCTATGATGCGACTTCCGAAGTTTAGTTATCTCGTTCCGCAGACCGTGCGCGAGGCGGTGAAGATGATGGGCGACGCGGGGCCGGCGGGGCAGTTCGTCGCGGGCGGGACGGATTTGTATCCGAACATGAAGCGGCGACAGCAGACGCCGGAGACGGTCATCTCCGTGGGGCGTCTGAAAGAGTTGCGGGAGATTGCGGGAGACGGCGCGACGGGCTTGCGAATCGGCGCGGGCGTGAGTTTGACGGACATCGTGGAGCATCCCGTCATCAGACGGGATTACCCGGCGGTGGCGCAGGCGGCGCGGACGATCTCGACGCCGATCTTGCGTAACATGGGGACGATTGGCGGGAATCTGCTGCTGGACACGCGTTGCAATTACTATGACCAGAATTACGAGTGGCGCAAAGGCATCAACTTCTGTTTGAAGAAGGACGGCGACGTGTGTTGGGTTGCGCCGGGGAGCGAGAAGTGCTGGGCGGTGCAGTCTTCAGACCTCGTGCCGCTGATGGTCGCCACGGGCGCGCAGGTGCGTCTGGTTTCGACCGTGAATGAGCGGATGGTGACGGCCAAAGGTCTCTACAACGACGACGGCATCCAATATCTGCACAAGAGGCCGGAAGAGTTGCTCACAGAGATTCACCTGCCGCCTGTGAACGGCTGGCGCGCGGTCTACAAGAAGCTGCGGAGGCGTGGCGCATTCGACTTCCCCGTGCTCGGCGTGGCGGCGGCCATCAACGTCGGTGCGGACGGCGCGGTGCGAGAGGCGCGTGTGATCCTCGGCGGCATCGCACCGGCCCCTTTGGAAGTGAAGGAAGCGGCGGCGGCTCTTGTGGGCGCGCCGCTTGACGACGAGCGCATCGCGCAGGCGGCGGAGGCGTGTTACATGAAGGCGCGCCCGCTCGACAACACGGATCACCTGATGAACTATCGCAAGCGAATGGCACGCCCGTTCGTCCTGCGCGCACTCGAAGAATTGCGACGTTCTTTGTAAGGAAAGAAAAGTTTACACGGATGGACAGGATGGACAGGATAAGAAAAGCAATGCGGAATTGGGAATGCGGAATGATGAAAGATAAAGAAGCTCCGCCCTCCATTCATCGCTCATCATTCTGCATTCAGCATTTGCCTTTCATCCTGTCCATCCTGTCCATCCGTGTAAATATTTTTTAGATTGTGAATGAAATTGCCGCCATCCTTCTCGCAGCCGGGCGCTCGCGGCGCATGGGCGCGTTCAAGCCGTTGCTGCCGTTCGGTGACGCCACGGTCGTTGAAGCATGCATCGAGAATCTGCGCGGGGCAGGAATAGATGAGATCGTCGTTGTGCTCGGCCATCGTGCAGGGGAATTGCGCGAGCGTTTAGCGCGGCTGCCGTCCGTCCGTTTCGCCTTCAACGAAGAAGCGGAGAGCGAGATGGGAGTCTCGATTGCGCGGGGTGTCGAGAAGATTTCCGAAGAGGCCGAAGCTGTCCTGCTCTCGCTGGTGGATCAGCCGGCGGTTCCGCCTGCGGAGATACGAAAGCTGCTCGACGAGCGACGGCGGACGGGGGCGCGGCTGGTCGTGCCGGAGTGGGAGGGTCGCGGCGGTCATCCCGTGCTGGTCGGCCTTGAGTTTCGCCGGTCGCTCCTGAAACTTGATCCGCAGAAGGGTCTGCGCGAATTGTTCGACGCGCATCGCGGCGAGGTGCTGCGCGTGCCCGCCGGTTCGCCCTACGTCGCGCGGGATATGGATACGTGGGACGAGTACTGCGTGCTGCACCGAGAGATTTTCGGCACGTCGCCGCCCGACGCCGTGCGACTGCGTGCGAAAGACTGAGGCGGACTTGTACGCCTTTAACACAACCTTTCTTTTTGACCGCTCATCTAAGATTCGTGTTGGGCAGACTCGCGCCGTATGTGGGCGCGTTTCGCGGAAAACGGAACCGGCACGATTGACGCGCCCGACACGCGGAAGCCGGTAAGGAGACTCAAATGTTAATCCCTCAACGTCGCTCTCTCGCAGCCCTCGCGCTGTCGCTGGTCTTCGCCTTGTCGAGCCTTGCGATGGCGGCTTCGGGTGTTGCGCCCGCGCCTCTGGATTTCAAGCTGCGTACCGCCGACGGCGGAGAGATTACGTCCGAGATGCTGCGCGGCGACATCGTCGTCTTCGCGTTCGGCGCGGCGTGGCTGCAACTCCCGCGTGCGCAGGTGCAGGGCGTGCAGGAGTTGGCCGACGAGTTCGGCGAGCGCAACGTCAGGGTCTACTGGGTGAGCACGGACTCCGATTCGCCGAAGTCGAAGAACTACGCGACGGACGTGCAACTGCGCGCGTTCGCAAGCAAGAACGGACTCAAGGTCGCCGTGCTCCGCGACCCGGACGGCGCGCTCTTCAAGCAGACCGGCGTTCCCGGCAACCAGCTTCCCGCCATCGTGATTCTCGACCGGCAGGGCAACGTCTCCGGCGAATCCATCGGCGGGTTCGACCCCAGACGCAAGCTCGTTGACACGCTTTCGCCGAGGCTGAACCGGATGCTCAACGGCAAAGAGCAATAACGTCACGCGAAGACTTACCGGCCATGTAAGAAGGGGCTGAATTCCCAGGAGGATTTCAGCCCCTTTCGTTTTCCCGGCCCACGCTCACAGGCAAATGCGTCTCCGGCAAACTCGTCTGAGATTCGCGCCGGCTCACGTCGCATCTCGCCAGTCGCCCTTATTTGAATTGCCGCGCGAGTTCGTAAACCAGACGGACGGGCAGGCCGACGACGTTCCAGTACTCGCCCTCTATCGCCTCGACGAAGAGCGCGGCGCGGCCCTGTATGGCATAAGCGCCGGCCTTGTCGAACGGCTCGCCGGTCGCCACGTACCAGTCAATTTCGCTTTCGGACAGGGCTGCGAAGCGCACGCGCGTCCGCGCGCAGGCGACGACGGCGGAGCGCCCCGCTTCCGCGCGCACGAGCGCCACGCCCGTCAGCACTTCGTGCCACCGCTCACTCAAAAGCCGCAACATGCGGCGCGCATCCCTTTCGTCGCGCGGCTTGCCGAGGACTTCGCCGTCAACGACGACAACCGTGTCCGCGCCGAGCACCAATCCGAACAGGCGCGTCGAGGCGACGGCCTCCGCTTTCTCGCGCGCGAGGCGTTGGACGTAGGATGAAGGCTCCTCCCGTGCGCGCATCGTCTCGTCCACGTTCGCGGCGTTCGCCTCGAAAGGCCATCCGACCGCGCGCAGAATTTCGGCGCGGCGCGGGCTGGACGAAGCCAGCACGAGCGGCTCCACGCCGTCCAACCGCGCGGGTCGCCCCGTGCTCCCGGCTTGAGGCTCTCGTTCCTTTTCCATTACACTCCCCCACGGAATTTTAGATTAGAGCGTTGCGATTTTAGATTGAACGCCACAAATCGCAAATCGAAAATCTGAAATCCGGAATTTTTATGGACGATCTGATTCGAGCGCTGCCGAAACTCATCCGCGCGGCGGGCGACGCTGAGGAGGTGGCAGAGGCCGCCGCCCTCGTCGCGTGGCGTCGCGTGGCGGGCGAGGCGCTGCGCGGTTGCGCCGTGCCGTTCCGTCTCTACCGCAAGACGCTCGTCATCGCCGTTCCGGACACGACGTGGAAGAAGCAGCTCGAAGCCATCAGCGGCCAGTTGCTCTTCCGTCTCAACTCGCTGCTCGGTCAGGCGATGGTCACGTTCATCGAGTTCCGCGTTGACCAGCCCACCGTCCAGGCGGAACGTGCACGCATGAAATCGTTCGCCGTCGAAGACGACTTGCAGGAGGAACGCGCGCTCCGCCGCGCCGACGACCTGCAAGACGCCGCCGGGGCGATTCACGACGACGACCTGCGCCGGCGCTTTCTCATCGCCGCCGGCAGTTACATGAACGCCCAGAAGAAGTAGTTTGCGGCTTTAGATTTTTGATTTGCGGTTTGCAGAGTTGACCCGTACTTTACAAGTCAGGACTTATGCCCATTACCGAATCCGACATCAAAAAGATCGCGACGCTCGCGCACCTCGAAATCACGGATGAGGAACTGCGCGCGCTGACGCCGCAGATTGCTTCCATCGTCGCCTACGTCGAGCAGCTTAACGAACTGGACACGAGCCGGGTGGAGCCGGCCACCGGCGGCCTGACGCCCGAAGGCGAGCGCACGGATGTCTCGCGCGACGACATGGTGCGGCCATCGCTCGGCCAGTCGCTCGCGCTCGAACAGGCTCCCGAACCTTCGCACGGCCATTTCCGCGTCCCGAAGGTTCTGACTGGTTCACACGAGTCGGAAAATTTTTAAACCCTCGTTGCCAACTGCGAAAAGGACGCCGACGCCCTGACGCTTATCGTGAGCGCCGCCCGGCGCGTTCGCCGGAACACGAATTTCGTTATGACCGCTTTTGACCACACCATCGAACATCTGTCCGCGCGCCTTTCGCGCGGCGAGACGACGGCGCACGCCAACATCTATGCCGCGCTCGACGCTGCGGAAAAGTTGAACGACACGCTCAACGCCTTCTTACAGATTGATCGCGCGGGCGCGACGCAACGCGCGGAAGAGTTGGACAGGACGAGCGCGGGGGCGTCTCAAGCGGGCGGCGACGCATCGTCGGGGTGAAACCGACCTACGGGCGCGTCTCGCGCTATGGCCTCGTCGCCTTCGGCTCGTCGCTCGATCAGGTCAGCGTCTTCGGCCTGACGGTTAAAGACGCCGCGCTCGTGCTCGGCGCTATCGCTGGCCGCGACCCGCACGACGCGACAACTGCTGACGTGCCCGTGCCTGACTACGCTGCGGAACTCAACGGCGATATACGCGGCGCTCGCATCGGCGTCCCGCGTGCATTGTTCGGCGAAGGTCTGGATGCCGAAGTGCGTGCCGGCGTCGAAGCCGCGATTGAGGCTTACCGCGAACTCGGCGCGGAAATCGTGGACGTGGAACTGCCGCACGCGAAGTATTGCATCGCCGTCTACTACATCATCGCGACCGCAGAAGCATCGTCGAACCTCGCGCGCTACGACGGCGTGCGCTACGGCCATCGCGCCGAAGAGTCGGACGAACTGCGGCAGATGTACAGGCGCACGCGCGACGAAGGGTTCGGCACGGAAGTCAAACGCCGCATCATGCTCGGCACTTACGTGCTCTCGTCCGGCTACTACGATGCTTACTATCTCAAGGCGCAGAAAGTGCGAACGCTCATCAAGCAGGACTTCCTCAGCGCCTTCGAGCGTTGCGACGCGATCCTGACGCCGACGACGCCGACGCCCGCCTTCATGCTCGGCGAAAAAACCGACGACCCGCTCGCGATGTACCTCAACGACATCTACACCTGCACGGCGAATCTCGCGGGCATCCCCGGCATCAGCGTCCCCTGTGGCCTCTCTTCTGACGGGCTGCCCATCGGCCTCCAACTCGTCGGCGCGCACTGGAGCGAAGCGACGATTCTTCGTCTCGCGCACGCCTACGAGCAGGCGCACCCCTTGACCGCACGTCCCCGCATCGTCGCCGCCGCATGATCCGCGTCCGACGGTTCGAGAAGTATCTCTTCAACGTTTCGCCCGGACAGTCGTCGCCGTGTTCAATCAACATATTTCGCAACTCCGGGCGGGCCGGCGGCGTTCAAGCATTGACGGCGGAATCTTCCCGGCATATATCACGACAAGGAGCCAACCTCGCATGAAAAAATACGCGTGTTTCTTTCGCTTCGTGGCGGCCATGATGTTAACGATAATGCTCGGCGGCGGCGATGCCGGCGCGCAGGAACGCGCGGGTGATGCGTCGAAGGTCGAAGTCGGCGCGCAGTTCTCTTCCCTCTCGACCAACGAGCCGGGAGAGTTCGGCGGGACGGAGAACCACGTCGGCTTCGGCGGGCGCGTCACGTACAACTTCAATAACTATTTCGCCGTCGAGGCTGAAGGCAATTTTTTCCCCAACAAAACTTTTGAGACCATCTCGACCGGCGGGCGCGTCGTGCAGGGACAGTTCGGCGTTAAGGTGGGCAGGCGGTTCGACAAGTTCGGCGTCTTCGCCAAAGCACGTCCCGGTTTCGTCAGTTTCGGCGAGACGACGAAGCTCATCGCCAGCCAGACAATCATCGGCGGCGTGCCCTTCCCCTTCATTGATTTCAGCACCGAGCGGAAGACGCACTTCTCGACGGACATAGGCGGCGTCCTCGAATTCTACCCGTCGCGCCGCATCGTCACGCGCTTCGACGTGGGCGACACCATCATCCGTTACGGGCGACGCAACGACATCGCGCCCTTTCTGATTCTCCCGCCACCCGGCACGTTCGCCGCGCCGATCATCCAGGCTCCCGCCGAGACGAAGCATAACTTTCAATTCAGCGCGGGCGTCGGCTATCGCTTCGGGGGCGGTGACGACAGGACGCAGAGCCGCGCAGCAACAACGACGCACGACGCGGGCGAGCACGCGCCGCGATACGAGGTCGGCGTGCAGTTCTCTACGCTCGTCTT
The DNA here is from genome assembly GCA_020200155.1 of Acidobacteriota bacterium. Taxonomy (GTDB): domain Bacteria; phylum Acidobacteriota; class Blastocatellia; order Pyrinomonadales; family Pyrinomonadaceae; genus JAIVJG01. The sequence goes on from JAIVJG010000166.1 coordinate 11,989, forward strand.
CAACCCGCCGCGACCCGTCTTCGGTTTCCCCGTAATATTTTCTGATGACATCAGCGTCAATCCGGAGGCAGGATTCGGCGGCAGGTTCACTTTCAATCTTAATGACAACGTCGGCCTCGAAGCTCAAGGAGACTTTTACCCGCGAAAAAGTTTCGCCGGCAATACTTCGGGCGGCTATCCTTCGCAGATGCAGTTCGGCGCGAAGATCGGCAGGCGCTTCGATAAGTTCGGCGTCTTCGGCAAGGCGCGCCCCGGCTTCGTCAGCTTCAGCCGCGTCAGACAGCTTGTCGGCACACAGGTCATCACCTTCAGCCCCCAGCCGGGAGTCTCGCAACAGTTCATCATCGGGATTTTCGCCGACAAGAGGAAAACTTACTTCTCGGCGGATGTGGGCGGAGTCGTCGAGTTCTATCCTTCGCGCCGCATCATGACGCGCTTTGACATGGGCGACACGATTATCCATTACAGCCGCCGGCACGAGCAGGGCTTCAGCCTCTCGCAAAACATCATCGAGATTGCGCCGGAGACGAAGCACAACCTACAAATCAGCGCGGGCATCGGCTTTCGCTTCTGATATGACCAGGCGGGGTTGTAAATGAGTGACTGATGCGCGCCGTTAACGCGCGGCAGGCTTCTTGTCGGGAATCAAATCTCCCGTAAAAATCTCGACGACATCCTTGAGCGTCCCGACCACCGGCAGCAAATCCAGCCCGACGTGCAGTGCGCCGCGCAACGCCCCCTTCTTTTTCACCTCGTAACCGGCGAGGCCGACGACGACCACCGTGCCGACGATTGGGATGGGTTTAATCAACTTCTTCGCCAGCTTCCAACCGCCGGCCCGCGCCACTCTCCGCTTCAAACTCGCTGCCATCTCCCGTCGGCTCCTTTCGTCTACAGGCCAAGCTCCGCGCGCAGCTTCTTTTCGTCGTATGGCGAAAGATTAAAAGCACGCCCGTCAACCTCGAAGGTCGGCACCTTGCGCTTGCCGTCGTTGAGACTCATCACGCGCTCCGCCGCTCCCTCCTGCTCCTCGATATTAATCTCTTCGTAGGCGATGCTTTGCCCCTGTAGGAAACGCTTGGCGTTGCGACAGTCGCCGCACCACGTCGTCGTGTACATTTTGATCATGGCAAATTCCCTTTACTCGTCCGAACCGCTCGCGGAGACATTTTAACTGCTCGCCGCGCGCCGCGCTAACGCGTCCGCCGTTTTTGAAAACTGTGCCCGCCGGCCATTCATTCCAGTCTGGCGCGCGCGCGTTGCAGGAAGGTACGCATCATTTCGGCGACGCCTCTCTGCATCTCGGCGCTGAGACGGCTTTCGCCCGCGAGTCCGGCGAGACGGTGCAACTCTTTGGGATTCTGCCGGCGCAGTTCGACGCGCTCCTCGATGCGGACGCGTGTGAGTTTGCCACGCTCCTCGAAGGTTGCTGTGTAACGCAGGAGGTTCTTCCGCTCGCCCTCGACGGGCGACCATTCGATGCGCGCGGGGCTGTTGAGCGACTGCGCGACGGCGAACGCCTGACGGATCGAGCCGATCACAGGCACCTCCGCGCGAATCAGCCAGCGCACCACGCCGCCCGCCTCGGACGTGATTCGCTCGACGCCCGGCATCAGCTCGACGAAGTTGCGAAAGTCGTTGAAGAACTCGCGCGCACGCGCGACGCTCGTCTTCAAGTCCAGTTGTTCTTTGTATGCGGCACTGACCAGAAACACAATTCACCTCGCGACCGACAAAGGGGGCTTTCTATTTTTTGTCTGGTATGTTAAAGACACCGCGATATTACATCGCCGCTCGCCCGATTCACAAACGGGACTTAACGGCACGCAATTCACGGGGAGGTTCCGGTTCAAATGCCAGCCAGCGATTACGGAATGAGCGGACAGGACGAAGGCCTTTGCCCGCGTTGCGGAGAGGGGCGACTGCGCGCGTGGTACGAGTTGAGCGACGAGGAGCGCGAGGTCGTCAAGCGTCTGCCCGCCTCCGCCGACTTCTCGATTGACGAGCGCGCCGCCCGCAATCGTTGGTGCGCGCGCTGCTGGCACGAAGAGACGCTCGGTGTGCCGCGTCGCGCCTGAATTTTTGCCCCTCAATCCGACGACCGGCTCACGCGGGCGATGAAATCAAACTCTCTTTCACAATCAAACACGCATGGAGGCCCTCGATGAAAGCCAGTCGCTTGCTCGCTCTGCTCACAATTTTGCTCGCCGGGAATTCTCTCTGTCTCGCGCAGCCCGCCGGAGAGCCTAAAGAATCGAAGACGGTCGTCATCAAGGCGGCGCGGATGTTTGACGGCAAGAGCGAACGCGTCGTCTCGCCCGGCGTTGTCGTGGTGTCGGGCGGGAAGATTCTGGCCGCCGGGCCGAACGCGAGTGTCCCCGCAGGCGCTGAAGTGATTGACCTCGGCGACGCGACGTTGCTGCCCGGCTTCATAGACGCGCACACACACCTGACGCACCAGGCGAGCGATGATTGGAAGCAGGATTTGCTGGACGCGCTTCACAAGACCGTCGCCGAACAGGCGCTCGACGCCACTGAGTACGCGCGCAAAACTCTGTTGATCGGCTTCACGACCGTCCGCAACGTCGGCGCGGAAGACCTGATTGATGTGGGGATGCGTAACGCCATCCGCGACGGCAAGATCGTGGGGCCGCGCATGCTCGTCGCCACACGCGCCATCGGCGCTACGGGCGGCCACTGCGACCCCGTCGCCGGCTTCCGCCCCGATCTTTTCGACAAAAATTCCGACATCTCGCAGGCCGTCGCCAACGGCGCGGATGCCGTGCGCGCCGCCGTCCGCACGAACATCAGAAACGGCGCGGACGTGATTAAAGTCTGCGCGACGGGCGGCGTGCTTTCGCTGACGGACGATGTCAGCGCGCCGCAGATGACGCAGGCCGAACTCGACGCGCTGGTGGACGAAGCGCACGCCCTCAAACGCAAGACCGCCGCGCACGCGCACGGAGCCGAAGGAGCCAAGCGCGCCATCCGCGCCGGCATTGATTCCATCGAGCACGGCACGTTCCTCGACGACGAGGCGCTCGACATGATGAAGACGCGCGGCACTTACCTCGTCCCGACGTTAATGGCGGCAGAAGGAATCCGCGAGCGTCTGGACAAGGGGCTGCACCTGCCTCCGGCCATCGAAGCCAAAGCGCGTGCGGCCATCGCGGCTCGCGATTCGATGTTCAAAAGGGCGCTCGCTAAGAAAATCAAAATCGGACTCGGCACGGACGCCGCCGTCTATCCGCACGGGCGCAACGCCGAAGAGTTTCGCCTGATGGTCAGCCTCGGTATGCGCCCCATAGACGCGCTCAAGGCGGGCACGTCCGTTGACGCCGAACTGCTCGGCATCGCAGACCGACTCGGCTCGCTCGAACCCGGCAAACTCGCCGACATCGTCGCCGTCCCCGGCGACCCCACGCAGGACATACGGCAGACGGAGAAAGTTTTCTTCGTGATGAAGGAAGGAGTCACGTATAAAAACGAGAGGTCGAAGTAAAAGTCTCGACTGCGAGAATCGAGTCGTCCTCCCGGTACGATTCATCAAGCGGATGAGCGTATGACACATGCAAAGAAGCAAGCTTGGTTTCTCCAACTACTTAAGCAGATCGCTCCGGCTCTCCGGCTGATCGAGCGACAAAGGAAAGGGTCAAATTATGATCTTCAAGAAATGGCTCGTTGCTTGTATCTCTATCATCGCGGCAATCTCGTTGACGGGTTGCACAGACGCTAACAAGAATTCGCAGACAGTAAATCAGCCTGACGCCAAGTCGTCTCCCGTGTCGGTCGGCAGTAGCGGCGAAGCGGGGGTTGAGAAAATCAAACCTGCGCCCGGGACAGGTAATGTGCAGGGGAAAGTCTTGTACAACGGCAAGCCAGTCGAGAATATTGAAGTTAAGTTATGCGAGCAGTTCAATCAATTCTTCGGCGGCTGTAGCGGGAAAAGCTATACGGCGCGCACGGACAAAGACGGCGAGTATGTGATCGCTAACGTGGAGCCAAAGGTGTACGAAGGCTTGCAGGCGCGTGTGTTCGACACAGACTCATACATCTTTGCGGCTTCGGGAATTGGAGGACTCAGTTCAACCAAGTACGAAGTTGCTGCGGACAAGACTTTATTCATCTCGCCGACCAATCTCTTCAAGGGCGATCTGAAAGTGCTCAATCCTAAAGCGGGAGCTAAAGTCAGCGCGCAAAACCTGGAACTGAAATGGGAAGCCTACCCGGACGCGGCTTATTACAAGTTCAGCCTCTACCCCGAAGACATGAGCATCACGTCTCCGTACGTCAATGAGCGCGTCGAGGCGACTTCTTTCAGTGTGGACAAGCCCCTCCAAAAAGGCACTTACCGTTGGCAAGTTGGAGCCTACAACAGCGCGGATCGAAAGCTGTCGGAAAGCAGTAGTGACATTAAATTCACAATTTCTGACGGCACTGCCCCGTAGCGACATTATTCTGCTTGATTGCGGTGTGCATGTGAGTGCGACTGTTCAGAGTACACGCTTTCAGCGTGCGGCTCGTCAGACAGCCTGAGGGCTGAACTCCGCAACGCCAGTCGCATCCATGCGAGAACCGCTATCAATGCGTCTCCCACTGTTAATCAAGCTGCTGTCGTAATTCGTTCGTAAGCTGCACGGATGGCGGCCATGCGCGCCGAGAGGTCTGACGACAGGGCAGAGGCAGAGGCGTATCCGGCGCGACGCGCGAGGTCGCGCAAAGTCGGGTGGTCTTCCGCCGTGGGCAGGCGCGTCGAGCGTCCAACAAGGAGGCGCAGGTAGTGGTCGAGCTGGCGAAGGAGCGCGTAGCCTTCGTCGAGCGCCGTGTAGTCTTCGTCATTGAGCGAGCGAGAGGCGTGGAGGCGTGCGAGCGTGGCGCGCGTCGAACGGTCTGCTTCGTCGTCGGGCGTGTGGTCGTGCAGTTGAAGGTAACGCGCGGTGAAGTACACGTCGAGCATGCCGCCGGGGCTGAACTTGATGTCGGTTTCGCGGGTCGAGTTGCGGCCCGCGCGTTCGCGCTCAAGCCTTGCGCGCACGCGGCGCGTCTCTTCACGCAGCATCTCCGGCGATGCCAGCCTCGCCGCTTCGTGAATCGCGGCTCTCGCTTCTCTCTCCACCGCGCGCCCCAGTTCGAGGTCGCCCGCCACCGCACGCAGCTTCACGTATGCGAGCCACTCCCAGACGCCCGCGCGCTCCTTCAAATAGCTGATAAAGGCGTTTGAAGGAAGCACCAGCGCGCCGTTCTTACCGTCGGGCCGCAGGCGCAGGTCAACGCGGTAGAGATAGCCGTCGCGCGTCAGGCTGGAGAGCGCCGCCGTCATCAACTCCGCGAGGCGCGCGTAAGCTTCGTCGTGCGTCAGGCCACGGAGCGGCGAAGGCACAGACGGGTCGTAGACGAGCACGAGGTCGAGGTCTGAGCCGTAATCCGTGCCGCCGCTCCCCATGCGACCGAGGCCGAAGACGGCGAGGCGCGGGCCGGCCAGAAGTCCGCCGTCGCGCCGCGCCAGTTCACGTCGCGCGACGAGAAGCGCCGCGTTGAGGCTGGCGGCGGCGAGCGCCGTCTGCAAACGATTCGATTCGAGCAGGGAGATTTTACCCGCGACATCGCACGCGCCGATTTCGACGAGCAGGTGTGCCCACACGCGCCTGAGCGCGGAGAGTTCCGCGCGGAAATTCGACTCCGCGTCAATGCCCGCGCGAAGGAGTGCTCGATGGTCGCGGTTGAAGACGGCGGCGCTGTCGTTCGTCAGAGACGAGATAAGCGAGGGGTTGCCGGCGATCATCTCGCCGAAGAACTCGGACGCTCCGCACAGGCGGACGAGCGCGCATAAGATCGCGTCGGACAGTTCCACCTCCGCGCCGGATTTATCAAGCGAGGAAGCGATGCGCGCCAGCATAGAGAGCGCGCGACGCGCACTGAGCGCGCCGTCCGCCAACGCGCGCAGCCTTTGAGAGAGGGTTTCCACGTCCGCACCCTTCACGCCGCGACTCTGGTTTGACGCGAGGCGAGGCGCGAAGACAGTCGCGGCAGAGAGCGCGGCGGCGCTTTCCGCGTCCGCGTGCGGCTCCGGCGTGCGGTGCGGAGCGGAGGGCGAAGCGTCTGACTCCTCAACGCCCTTGACGGAAGCGGCGTCCGGCTCGTGTGCGCCGTCAGCGTCGCCGAAGACGCGACGGTAAGCCGCGTGCACGTTGGACGTGTGCGTGCGGAGCGCGTGGTCGAATGCGGCGTACGCTTCGTGGCCGGAGAAGCGCATCCGCCGCGCGACGAGTGCGCGGCGCTCCGGGTTGTCGGGCACGACGTGCGTTTGCAGCCCGTGCTCCATCTGGACGCGATGCTCGAGCGTGCGCAGAAACGTGTAGGCGTCGCAGAGCGCGCTCCGCTCGCGCTCGCTGATAAGCCGGCGGTCTGCGAGTCGGCCAAGGGAGATGAGCGTGTGCGGCGCGTGCTGAAGCCATTCGTCGCGCCCACCGTAGGCGAGTTGCAACGCCTGCGCGATGAACTCGATCTCGCGGATGCCGCCGCGACCGAGCTTGACGTTGAAGCCGCGCGAAGTGTCACCGTGCTGCCGGTCAATTTTTTGCTTGGCGAGACGGACATGCGCGAGCGCGCGTGAGACGGTTTCGTCAGAGCGATAGACGCGCGGGCGCACGCCTTCGGCGAACCTCGCGTAGAGCGCTGCGGAGCCGGCTGAGGCGCGCGAACGAATCAGAGCCTGCAACTCCCAGGCGTGCGCCGTCTCGCGGTAGTAGCGCAGAGCTTCGGAGAGCGAGCAGGCGAGCGCGCCGTCGCGCCCGTGCGGTCTCAGTCGCAGATCAACGCGATAGGCCGCGCCCTCGCCCGAAGGTTTGCCCGTGATGTGCGCGACGCGTTCGGCGAGCTTGCAGAAATACTCCCGGTTGGTTGTGGCCCCACGCTCGCCCGCGCCGGAAGTTTCGCCTTCGTCGGAATAGAGGAACATCAGATCAATGTCCGATGAATAGTTGAGTTCGCGCGAGCCGAGCTTTCCCAGCGCGACGATGCAGAAACTCGCGCGACTCGTGCGGCCACGCGCGTCCGTGCACTGCGGCGCGCCGTAGAGGTTGTCGAGTTCCTGCTGCGCGAGCGAGAGCGCGTACTGCAAAATGGCGTCGGCGAGATTCGAGAGTTCTTCGGTCGTCTCGACGAGAGTCGAAGCCTTGCGGATGTCGTGCAGGTAGACGCGCAGAAGTTCGCGGCGGCGGAAGCGCGCGAGCAAGACCTGCGCGTCGAGTTGCGAGTGCGTGAGCGCGAAGCGCGCGAGCGATTCGCCCAACTCTTCCGCCTCACGGACGCGAGCCAGCACTCTTTCGCGCGCCAGCCAGTTGAGATAATCGGGATGCTGCGCCAGCGTCGTACCCAGCAGAGGACTCCAGGCGGCGAGCGCGAGCGAGTCGGAAAGCAGGCCGACGTCGCGCTCGAATTGCCTCTTCACGCGTGGATGCTCCGCCGTGATGCGCTCGTAAAACAGACGCGCGCCCTCCGCGTCCGGCAGGTCGCGCACGAGCGCTTCGATTTTCTCGTCGAGTTTCAGCAAGGTAGTGATATATTACGCGGCCTCCGGCGACTGAAGCCAGCGCGTTTTAGTGCGAGCGTGCGCGCTTCACGCAGCGCGAAGAGATTCAACAGTTCCCTTAACAGGGGGCAAACCACTCAAACGGCTCAACACAAAAGGAGGCACAGGTGAAAAGAAGGCTCTTGTTAGGCTTGATACTCGCCGCAGTGGCGCTAGCTACGGTCGGCGTGGACAGCTACGGGACAGCGGCGGCGCGGCGCGTGACGAAGACACACCAGTTTCGCTGCACGGATCGAAATCAGTCTCTCTATTTTCTGGTCTACGAGATTGACGGGCATCTGGATCGCGGGTTGATGTACGTGGAAAACATGCAGGTCGCCAACATGAGTGTGGAATGGGCCGGAACTAATTTTATCAAGGCCAAGGTCAATGGCAATACGGCCAACGTGGCCTTCCTGCTCGGCAAGGACGGCAACCTGATGGTCGCCAACTACACCACCTCGACACGCGTGCCGGTTTGCCATGCCAGTTACGCGTACCGTTAGAGACATGACCGGACGAGAAAGAACAGAGCGGCGGGCGGCGCGTCTTAAGTGTGAACAGGGCGCGCCAGCTTCTCTTCCAACGCTGCTTTGACCAGCGGCCATTCGGAATCAATGATGCTGTAGTAGACGGAGTGGCGGAAGCGCCCCGTGTAGGTAATCATGTGGTTGCGGAACGTGCCCTCTTCCTTCGCGCCGAGGCGGAGGATGGCGCGGCGCGAGCGTTCGTTAAGCGAATCGGTTTTCAACTCGACGCGAATCGCGCCCAAACTCTCGAAGGCGTAATTGAGCATCAGATACTTCGCCTCGGTGTTGACGGGCGTGCGCTGCCATGCGGGCGCGACCCACGTCCAGCCGATCTCGACACGGCGGTTGGCGCGATCAATGTTCCCGAAGCGCGTGCTGCCGACGGGCTGGCCGGATGATTTATCTATCGTCGCGAACGGCAGCGACATTCCACTCGCCTGATCTTCAAGCGCTGTCTCGATGTAGCGGCGCATCTCCTCCGGCGTGCTGACGAGCATCGTCGTCAACTTCCACAACTCTCCGTCCAGCCCGACCTCGCACAGTGCCGCCGTGTGCTCAAGCGAGAGCGGCGCGAGGCGGACATAACGGCCTTCGAGTGTGACAGGGGAAAGCAGGGATGAGGGATGAAGGATGAGGGATGAAGGAGAATCCAGTTCGCCTGAATTGTCTTTTTCATCCCTCATCCCTTATCCCTCATCCCTTACGGTTTAGATGTCGAAATAGTGCGCGAACTCAAGCGGGTGCGGGCGCATGCGGAGGGGCTGAATCTCGCGCTCGCGCTTGTAGGAAATCCATCGGTCAATCAGCTTCGGCGTGAAGACTTCACCCCTGAGCAGGAATTCGTGGTCGGCTTCGAGCGCCGAAAGCGCCTCGTCGAGTGAGCCGGGCAAGCTCGGCACGTCCTTCAACTCTTCAGGTGAAAGGTCGTAGATGTCCTTGTCGAGCGGCTGGCCCGGATCAATGCGGTTCTGGATGCCGTCGAGGCCCGCCATGAGCATCGCCGAAAAGGCGAGGTACGGATTGCAGGACGGGTCGGGCGGACGAAATTCGAGCCGCTTGAGTTTCGGGCTTTGCGAGAACATCGGAATGCGAATCGCCGCCGAGCGATTGCGCGCGGAGTAGGCGAGATTGACGGGAGCCTCGAAGCCGGGGACGAGTCGCTTGTAGCTGTTCGTCGTCGGCGCGGCGAAGGCGACGACCGCCGCCGCGTGCTTCAAGAGTCCGCCGATGTAGAAGCGCGCCATCTCGGAGAGGCCCGCGTAGCCGTCGCCGGCGAAGAGCGGCTTCTCGTTCTTCCAGAGCGATTGATGACAGTGCATCCCCGATCCGTTGTCGCCGTAGAGCGGCTTCGGCATGAAGGTCGCGGCCTTGCCGTACTGGTACGCCGTGTTGCGCACGACGTACTTGAAGAGTTGGAGGTTGTCGGCGGTGCCGAGCATCGTCGAGAAGCGGATGTCTATCTCACACTGCATCGGCGCGACTTCGTGATGATGACACTCGACGGGAATGCCGACGTGTTCGAGCGTCAGCGCCATCTCGGAGCGCAGGTCTACGAGGCTGTCGGTGGGCGAGACCGGAACATAGCCTTCCTTCTGCCGGACGCGGTAGCCGAGATTAGGGCCATGAGATTCGTCCGTGCCGGTGCGCCCGCTCATCCAGTGAGCCTCGTCGGAATTGACGCTGTAGGAAGCGGAGTTCGGGTCGTTCTTGAAACTGACCGAGTCGAAGACGAAGAACTCTGCTTCGGGGCCGAAGTTGGCAACGTCTGCAATACCTGTAAAGCGCAGGTAGCTTTCGGCACGCTGCGCCACCGAGCGCGGGTCGAGACCGTAGCCTTCCTTCGTGATCGGGTCAACCGCGTTGGCGATGAGGCAGAGCGTCGGCTCCTCCGTAAACGGGTCCATCCACATCCTGACGGGGTCGGGCACGAGCAGCATGTCGGACTCGTGGATCGAGGCCCAGCCGCGAAGGCTGGAGGCGTCGAAGCCGAACCCGTTTTCGAACGAGCCTTCGCCGAGTTCGTGAATGGGAAACGTCAGGTGGTGCCAAGAGCCGATCAGGTCTGTAAAGCGAACTGAGACAAATTTCGCCTTCTGGTCTTCGGCATACTTCAAGGCCGTTTTAGCGTCCATATTTTCTCCTGAAATAAGATATAGGGGGTGGAAGAGGTCTGCCGCCCCTTGCGAGGCGGCTGGAAGGTCTTTTTGAACGAACCGGAGCGAGCGTCATAAGTCGTCACAGCGACGCTATAAAAAACTGGCATTATAGTCTCGCGACGACGACTGTCAAGGTTTCACGGTTAAACGCCCGGTCACAAGCCCGTGCACGCCCCGCCATATTTGGCTCTAAATCGTTCTGGTAAGTGAGCTTAACCGCATCGCACCGCCGCCGCGCGGAAAAAATAGTTTTTGACCGACTCCGGTTTTTCTGTTACATTGCGCGATCAGTTATCCAATCCTGAATTCATCAAATAATCAGGCATTCAAGACATGAAGGGTGCCCGCGCCAGATTTGCCCGGACTTTTAAGGACGTCAAGGCAGGCAGGAGAGCTAGAAGTTGACGACGGCCATCGAACAGACGCTCGAAACCTACGGGATCGAAAATTGGGGGGCCGGTTACTTCGGCATCAATCGCAAGGGCAACCTCGTCGTACACCCGTCCGAAGCCGACCAGGCGCGCGCGGCGGATGTCCGGGAGATTATTGACGACCTGCAAAGGCGCGGCATCTCGGCCCCGGTTCTTCTGCGCTTCCCGCAACTCGTTACCGCGCAAGTTCGCAAACTCCAGCGCGCCTTTCGCAACTCCATACGCGAGTACGAATATCAAGGCTCGCACATGTGCGTCTACCCGATGAAGGTCAACCAGAACCGGGCCGTCGTCGAGGAATACCTGCGCGAAGGCTCGCGCTACGACTTCGGGCTGGAGGCCGGGTCGAAGGCGGAACTCTACGGCGCGCTCGCGCTCGAACAGTCTGCGGACAGCCTGCTCGTCCTCAACGGCTTCAAGGATGAGGAGTTCATCGAGCTTGCTTTTCTGGGCGCACGCTCCGGCAAGCGCGTCGTGATCGTCATCGAGAAGATGAGCGAACTCGACCACATCCTGCGCTTCGCCGACGAGGCCGAGGACAGCGACATGCCGATGGTCGGCATTCGCGTCAAGCTCTACTCGAAGGGTTCCGGGCGCTGGGAGAAGTCGGGCGGCGAGGCGGCGAAGTTCGGCCTGACGACCACGGAAATTCTCGAAGTTATCCGCCGCATGCAGGAAGCCGACCGCGTGGACATGGTTAAGCTCCTGCACTTCCACATCGGCTCGCAACTGACAGACATCAAGCGCATCAAGAACGCGATGAAGGAGGCGGCGCGCGTCTACTCGAAGATTTACCAGATGAAGGTGCCGATTGATCTGCTCGACGTGGGCGGCGGCATGGCTGTGGACTATGACGGCTCGAAGACGGCCTTCGACTCTTCCGCCAACTACTCGGCGCAGGAGTTCGCCAACGATGTCGTCTACACGATCATGCAGGTTTGCGACGACGAGAACGTGCCGCACCCGACGATCATACAGGAATCAGGCCGCTACCTTTCGGCCTACCATGCCATCCTCGTTACCAATGTGTTGGACGAGATCGAAACGGTCGTCGAAGACATCACGCCGATTGAGATTGAAGAGGACGATCCACAGGTCGTCACCGAACTCGGCGACCTGCGCGAAAGCATCACCGTCAAGAACTATCGCGAGTATTATCACGACGCGCTCGAACACCGCGACGAATTGTTCACGCTTTTCAACCTCGGATTGATCTCTCTGGAAGACCGCGCCAAGGGCGAAGTGCTCTTCTGGGACGTGTGCGAACGCGCCGACAGGCATGCGCAGCAGGCCGAATACGTGTCGGAAGAATTCACGGAACTCCGACGTCTCCTGCGCGCGAAGTACCTGACAAATTTTTCCGTCTTCCGCAGTGTTCCCGACAACTGGGCGCTCGACCAGTTGTTCCCGATCATCCCGATTCACCGACTCAACAAGGCCCCCGGCGAGTACGCCACGCTCTGCGACATTACGTGCGACTCGGACGGCGTGGTGGACAAGTTTGTTGACCTGCACGACGTGAAGCAGGTGTTGGAACTACACACACTGATCCCCGGCGAGCCGTACTACATCGCCTTCATGCTCGTCGGCGCGTACCAGGAGGCGATGGGCAACAATCACAACCTCTTCGGCGCTCCCAACGAGGCGCACATCCACATTGACGAAGACGGATATTTAATCAAGAAGGTCGTGCGCGGCACAAACGTGGGCGAGGCGCTGGAGCGTGCGCGCTACGAGCGCGGGCAACTTCACGAGGGCTTTCGCCGCCTCGTCGCGCATCGCATCAAGCGCGGTGAACTGAGCGAAGCCGGGGGCGCGGGGATGGTCGAACTCTACGAATCGCGCATTACTTCCTACACGTACCTCGCCGTCAACGGAAGCGATAACAAACAGAAACGCCGGTGAGAAGGAGAAAAGTGATGGTGACGAGCGACCGGTTATGAGTTAAGACGGATTCTTACTCATCATTCATCATTCATCACTCCAAGAATATGGTTACTCAACGCAAACCCCGACCCAGCAAGTACCTGACCGCGCCGATCCGCCCCGTGCAGGTTGATCGCGACCGCTCGGTGGCCGGGCTTCTGGAAAAGATGGAAGGCGCAGGCTTCGGTGCGCGCCAGTTGGCGGAGGCACATCGCATCTGGCTCGACATGCTCGGCGACAACACGACGATCATGGTCGCCGCTTCCGGCGCGCTGATCCCCGCCGGCATGCGCCGCCTGCTCGCCTACGTCATCAAGAACCGCTTCGTTGACGTGCTCGTCTGTTCCGGCTCGCTCCTCTTCCATGATCTCCACGAGACGCTCGGACGCCAGCACTACCAGTCTCACCCTTCAATGACGGATGCGGAGTTGGAGTCGGCGCAGATTGACCGCATGTGGGACGTGCTCGCCAGCGAAGAGGAATACCATGAGGCGAATGAGTGGGTCGGCGGCTTCGTCAACCAGATGGATCAGTCGCGCCCATACTCGACGCGCGAGTTCCTGCACATGCTCGGACGCGAACTGGCCGAGATCGCCACCGACGACGGCGTGCTCACCAGCGCCTACAAATCGCGCGTCCCTATCTTCTGCCCGACCATCGCCGACAGCGCCATCACCGTCGGCATCGCCGGCGCACGCTTCGAGAAGAAGAATTCTTTCTGCTTCGACATCGCGCAGGACGTGCTCGACATGATGCAGGTCGCGGCGCGTGCGCGCGTCACCGGCGTCATCAACATCGGCGGCGGCACCTCGCGCAGTTTCATACAACAGATGGAGCAGGCCACCAATATCATCAAGACGCCCGCGCGCGGCCACAAGTATGCGATTCAGATTGCGACCGACATGCCGCACCCCGGCGGGCGCTCAAGCCCACACGTCAACGACGAGGCGCTCATCTTCGGCAAACTTCAGCGCGGCGCGGCCACGGCTTACGTCAACTGCGACGCCACCATCGCGCTCCCGATCCTCATCACCTCGCTCTCGCAAACCGCTGCCAAGTACATGAAGGGCCGCAAGCGCCCGAATTTTACTTTCGCGGGGAAAGAGTTGACCGTCGAAGTGTCGTAAGGGAAGCATAAGTCAGAAATCATTAGCTAGCAGTTAGTAGAAAACATCCACTAACTGCTGGCTGTTCCTTTTTAGACGCCAGCGCGAAGCAGATGCGGACATTCGCGCGCATCTACTGACTATCGGCTATTGGCTACTGTATACTTTTTCTATGTCCGAATCAGCACATCTTCCGGTGAACTTCGGCGGCATCGCCGAGGAGGAATTTTCGAGTTTCGACCGTGCGCGCGTGCTCGTGTGGCCGGTCTCTTATGAGGGCACTGTCTCTTACGGAACGGGGACGGGGCGCGGGGCGGAGGCGATCATCGAAGCCTCGCGCAACATGGAACTCTACGATGAGGAGACGGACGCGGAGGTCTATCGCCTCGGTATTCACACGCTCGACGTGACGCCGCCCGCCGAGCCGCCCGAAGCGATGATGAAGGGATTGCTGGCGAAGGCGCGCGAGCTGGTGGCGACAGACAAATTCGTCTGCATGATCGGCGGCGAGCATTCGGTGAGCGCGCCCGTCATCCGCGCGCACGCGGAGAAATACGAGAATCTTTCCGTCTTACAGATAGACGCGCACGCCGACTTGCGAGACACCTACGACGGCACGCCGCACTCGCACGCCTCGATCATGGCGCGCGTCACGCGTGATTTGAAACTGCCGTCCGTACAGGTCGGCATTCGTTCGATCTCGGCGGAAGAAGCTCGCGCGATTGACACGCTCCCGACGCGCATCTTCTGGGCGAAGGACATCGTGGGGCGCACCGACTGGTGGGACGAGGCCGTCGAGGGGCTGACGGAGAACGTCTACCTGACCGTGGACATTGACGGACTCGACCCGTCGCTCGTCGCGCAGACGGGCACGCCGGAGCCGGGGGGCCTCGGCTGGTACGAAGTCATCGGTCTCATTCGCACGCTCGCGCGCAAGCGGCGCGTCGTCGGCATGGACTTGACCGAGTACTCATACGTCGAGGGCTTCGACGCCTCGGCGTTTCTCTGCGCGAAGTTGATCTACAAATCGCTGGCCTTCATCTTTGAAGACCGGACTGAGCGCGTGCGCGGCAAGTCGCAGGGCGCACGCGTGTAAACTGGTCTCTTAAATCACGCCGGAAGCACGGGGCGCGGCTCGTTCGTCTTGACGACAGGCGGAGTCGGGTGTAGATTTCAATGCGCATACGGCCCTGGTCGAGATATTTCCTTTACGATCTCCGTCACAGACCGTCAATTCTACTGTCCCAAGCAACCTAACAGGAGTACCCCGTGAAACTCGCAAACACATCCCGCATCTCGTTAATCATCAGCCTTCTCATGTTGCTCCCACTTTGCATCACACAGAGCGGCTCGGCGCAAATACGAAACACAGCTAAGCGGAACGCCGTCGAGGCCGAACAAACCCCGGTCGTGAACGCGCGGATGCCAACCGCAACTGTTGCCGATGAAGCGGCAGGCACCGCCGGCGCGACGAGCGTGGATGAGCCTGGGCCGCCGAGCGCCCCGCAGTCATTCTCGAACACGACGCCCATCACCATCACAGACTGCCCCAGCCCCTGCCCGGCGTCGGGACAAGCGGCCTCCGTCTATCCCTCGAACATTGTTGTCGCGGGCGTTACCACCCCTACGGTCGAGCGCGTCTCGGTGACGCTCAACGGCTTCTCTCACACCTTCCCCTCGGACGTGGACATGCTGCTCGTCTCGCCTTCGGGACGCAAGGTGGTCATCATGTCCGACTTCGGCGCAGGCGCTCCCGGCGCGAACAATATCAACTTAACGCTCGACGACTACGCGGCGACGCCCGTGCCCTCAACCGTCACCGGCAACACAGGCTTCCCCTTCGTCACCGGCTCGTATCGCCCGTCGAATTCAGGCACGACGGATGTGTTCCCCGCGCCCGCGCCCGCCAGCCCGTACACTTACACGATGTCGGCCTTCAACGGCGACACGCCGAACGGCACGTGGAGCCTCTACATCATTGACGACGCGAACCTCGACGGCGGCAGCATATCGGGCGGCTGGACGATCACCTTCGACACGCGGCCACCCGCGCCGACCGCAGGGCAGATACTCGTCAGCGAGTTCCGCACGCGCGGCCTCGGCACAGCGCCGCCCACGTCCGACGGCAGCGCCGACGAGTTTATCGAACTCTACAACAACACCGACTCAAGCATCACCATCATAGACGCCCTCCCCGGCGCAGACCCGACCTTGCCGACCGGCGCGGGCTGGCGTTTCAGCGTCGCACAGGGAGCGGCGGAAACGACCTTCCTCGTGCTGCCGCAAACGCTCTCGACGGCGGGGCCGCTGGCGATCCCGGCGCGCGGCCATTTCCTCGTCACGACGCAACCAACAACGCCGTCTCCAGCGGGTAACACCTACAGTCTCGCCTCATATCCGACCGGCACAGGCTTCACGGCGAGCGGCTCTGCGAACGTCTCAATCAACCCGGCGGTGGCCTCCGGCTTTATCCCCGACGACGCAGGTATCGCCATCTTCAGCACAGCCAATGCGCTCACGACCAACCGGCTCGACTCGGTCGGCTTCAGTTCGGTGACGAACCCCGATTACAAGGAAGGCACAGGGTTGTCGCCCGCGACGGGCATCACCACTGCCTCGCAGCATAGCTGGGTACGCAGGTCTCAGACGGTCGCACCGGGCAGACCCATTGACAGCAACAACAACGCGAATGATTTCGTGCTGGTCGAAACCTCCGGCGCGATTCTCAACGGCGTGCAGTCTGTACTTGGTGCGCCCGGCCCGGAGAGAGGCCCGTCCGCCACCGCCTACACCACCACCAGCGCCCCGATTGGCAAAAGCAACAGTGAGATGCCCGCTACCCTCGTTGACATACAGCAGCCATCGTCGGCAGCGCCCAATCGCGTGCGCAGTTTCACGCCCGTCACCAACGGCTCGCAGGGCACGCTCGCCATCCGGCGCTGCTTCACCAACAACACCGGCCAGATAGTGCTCGCCTTGCGCTATCGCGTCATTGACATCACGACGTTCGGCAACACGGTTGCCGGTCAGGCCGACCTGCGTGTCTTGAACTCGGCGCTTCAAACCATCACGCTGACCGACGCCTCAAGCGTCAACTTGCAGGCGTTGACGCTGCAAACTCCGCCCACACAGGCGAACGGCGGCGGACTCAACAGCAGCCTTGCAGAAGGCGTGATTACGACGACCGCGCCGCTCGCAGCCGGAGCCACCACCTGCACTCAATTCACGCTCGGAGTGCAGCAGACGGGCACCTTCCGCTTCATCGTTATCGTTGAAGCAAACCCCAAGGTGCCTTAACGACGGGCTGGCGTGTCCAGACCTGTTTTGACAAGCAAGAGCGCCCGCCGGATTAACGTCCGGCGGGCGCTCTCGGTTTTTGGAACTCTTGTCAGAACCGCCTGCGGTAGCGGGCGGGTGCTATCAACGTAGAGACCCGCCCGCTACCGCAGGCGGTTCTGACAAGAAGAAACGCGCCTCGCAGCGTCGCCTCCAGTTGAGAATGCCTCTCACACCAGCCACTGAAGCACATCATCGCCCGTCTCGCGTGCGCCGCCGACGACACGTATGAAGTAATCTTCGAGAGACATCAAGCCGCGCGCGTCGTGTCCGTCACCCTCGACGGCGATGCCGCGCCGCAGTTCGTCGAGCGCGCCTGCGGCGACGAGCCGGCCCTCGCTGATGATCGCGATGTCCGTGCAGAGCCGCTCGATGATTTCGAGTACGTGCGAGGTGAGGAAAACCGTCAGGCCGCGCGAGGTCAGGCGCGACAGCAAGTCTTTCAACGTCCGCGAGGCGACGGCGTCCACGCCCTCGAACGGCTCGTCGAGGAAGAGGATTTCAGGGCGGTGTATGAGCGCGCAGGCGAGCGAGAGTTTCTTCTTCATGCCGTGCGAGTATTCGACGACCAGCTTGCGCGGATCAGTGTCCAGTTCCATCAACACCAGCAACTCACGCGCGCGTTCGGCGATGTCTTCGCGCGTGAGGTTGTACATGCGCCCTGTGAAGGCGAGCATCTCCGCGCCCGTCAGACGCTCGAAGAGGTTGAGGTCTTCGGGCACGACGCCGATGCGCCGCTTGATTTCGAGCGCGTCGGAGGCAATGTCTCGACCGAGCACGCGTATGCGCCCGCCCGTCGGCGCGAGCAGTCCCGTCAGCATCTTGATGGTGGTTGATTTGCCTGCCCCGTTCGGCCCAAGGAAGCCGAAGAACTGCCCGCCCTCGACGCGCAAATTGACGTGATCCACGGCGGTGAAGTCGCCGAAGCGCCGGACGAGGTCGAAAGTCTCGACGACCGGCACGCGCGACTGCGCGGCGGAAGCGTCTCTGTTCATAATCAACTTTGTACGCGCGGCGCATGCGGGCGGTCAAGCAAGCATAAGGAGATGGATTGAGCGGCTGAACATATAGCAAACATTTCCAGTGTAGAGTCTGCTGGTTGTTCCGGGTGCTTCTCGCTCGACACGGCTGAATTTGGGCGTTATGCTGCCGGTATCAAGCTTAGTTCGCGGATTAACTTGCAGGAGGTTACGCTAATGGGGTTCTTTTCCAAGCTTAGGAAAGTGGTGGACGGGATAGATAAAGGGGCCGTGATAGCCGCCGCCACACTGCCGGGTAAGTCCGGCCAAGTCGCGGGTGATGTCGCGCAGACGGCGGGCGTCGTCACCGCCATCGTCCAGCAGATTCAAGCCAAACCCGCGTCGGAAGTCGCGCCCGCCGAGGCGCAGAAAAAAGCGACGCTCGTCACCGCCGTCGCCGTGGACGATCACGAGCAGCGCATGCTTGAACTGGAGAAGACTATCCAGCAACTCCAGTCTAAGCTGTCTGCCCAACCCGCAAAACCGTAAGACGCATGCCGCATTTTTCGACGCAAGGTTTCGAGCAGCATTAACGCCCCTATGAGGACGCTGTCGTGAAACTGAACTGTCCTGAGTGAGCGGAATCGAGGCGCACAGGGTCAGATTAAGTGCGAACTGGCAGGCTCTGGCCCAATGAACCTCCTCGATTGCGGCGTGACTATATGCCAAAACCCTCACACCGTCGAGTTGGACTTTTCATCAAAGCCCAATCTAACAATCGCTTGCAGCATACCGCCAATCAGCGAGTCTTTTATCATTCAAAGGCAGCAGGCGGCGGTTGATACTTCGGCGTTATTCTGCTTCGCGTGCAACGGCTCTAGTGCATATGAAAAGGCCCGCCGTGAGCTTCCGGCGGCAGGTCTGTGCGGGTCGAGTCCTGTACGACCTCGTGCATCTCAAGCACGTTCGGCTTCGGGTAGGCGTCCTTCGGCAGCGTGCCTGACTGTGCGTGGCCTTTGGCGAAGGCGTCGGAGCGCACCCAGTTGAGAAAGTCCTGACGGCTGTTCCAGACGGTGAAGACAACGTAGGGGTCGCCCTCGTTGACGGGGCGCAAGACCTGATTGGAAACGAAGCCGGGCATGTTGTCCACGAGTCCGGCGCGCTCGCGGAATCTGAAGGCTGTGGAGCTGGCGCGGCTGGCGTTGCCGTGTGTGGCGGCGAGGCGGATGAAGCGGCTGAATACGGTCGCGCCGTAGTAGTAGCCGTCGCAGAGGCTGACCAGCACGTCCGCTGTGTGGCGCACGCGCGTGGCGTAGAGCGCGTCGTAGAGATTCGCGAGCGCATCCGGATAAGCGTGCGCGGTGGCGGTGCGCGCGAGCCAAGCGGCGTCCGTTGCAAAGCCCTGACCGTCAAGCTCGAAACTTTCATCGAGCGCACGCATCGTCGGCGCGAGTCCGAGCGGGTCGCCGCTCACTGGTTGATAACGATAAAGCTGCCCGCGCGCGTCTTCCTTTCGCACAATGCGCGCACGCCCGCGCGCGCCTTCCACGATCACGCCGCCCGCTTCGTCGCGCCGCAGGCTGAAGTCCACGCCTTCGAGAGTCGCCAGCGCCGAGGCGAGTTCGCTGCGGTCTGTCTCTTCGCCGCAGAAGATGGCGGCATAGCCGATGAGTCCGAAGGCCGGAGCGGCGATGCGTCGGCGACCCTTGAGGCGTCCGCGCAGAGGATTGGCGAACTCGTAGCCGCAGCCGCGCAGGTGTGTCTGTAAATGAACGCGCCGCTGCTCTCCGATGCACATGCCGTGATCTGAAAACAGCACGATCTCTGTCTCGTCGCCGCACGCCTTCCTTATCTCGTGCAGGATGACATCGAGCGAGCGCAACGCCACTTCCAGACGTTCCGGCCCGCGTATGTGGAGCAGGCCGTCCGTGCCTTTGAGGAACGCAAAGAAATCTCTGTGCTGCGGCGCGTTGAGAAAGCGTTCGCGGAAGCGACGCATGTCTGCGCGCCAGATTGTTTCCGGCGCGACGTAGATGAGGAACTCGAAGGGCAGCGGCTCCTGATAATCGAGTTCGTCCATGTAAGTGGAAGGAATTTTCTCAGGCGTGCGCCGCCCGACATACTTGAAGACGCCGCCGCGCAACTCACGCGCATCACGGTCGAAGTAGAAACTTTCATAACCGACGGGCGCGGAGGCTTCGAGCATCTGCGAGAGCGCGATGTTCGTCATCGTCGGAAACGGCGAGAGCAGGCGCGACGGTTCATTGAAGCCATCGAACAATCCGCGCGACTTCGCCGCCGTGATGATTTCAAACGGCACGCCGTCGAGACACAACAGCAGACGGCGCGGACGCGCCTGCACGATCTTCTGTGACGATGCCGCGCGGCTCTCCACCTGCGACTTTTCGGCGTGCGCCGCCAGCCGTATCTCGAATCCGTGCGAGGGACACCATTCACTCATTGGCTCTTACCATTGATCCGTTAGCTCAAGTGTGCGCGGAAGAATAATTAACAGGGATGGACAGGATGGGAGGCAAATGCGGAATGATGTCTGATGAATGAATAGAAGCCCGACGCCTTTTCTCCATTCATCATTGCGGCATTCATCGCTCATCATTTCTTCTTTTATCCTGTCTATCCGTCCATCCCTGTTAATTTCTTTCTGTCCGGGTCTAAGGTCTCTTCGCCTGCGTCCCACGTTCTTCGGCCTGCTGCTCCGCCGCGCCTTCAGCGATCTTACGCGGGAACTTATACGGCTCTTTCAGGCCGCGCTGAGCTTCTTCGTGCGAGTCGAAGACATTCGGGCGCGCGAGCACGGCCTTGTACTGCGCGACGGCCTCTTCGCGCTTCCCCGCCACGTCGAGCGCCTGCGCGGCGCGCAAGCGTGAGCGCGTCGCGAGCGTCGCCTCGACGTTGGACAGAGAGGCGGCGGCCAAAAGCTCTTTCGCCGCGCGCTCCGGCTGCCCGGCGACGAAGAGCGCCTCGCCGTAGCTGTAGTGCAGGAAGTCGAGCGGCGGGCGCGGCGCGCTCGACGAAGACGATGCGCCCTGACGCGCTGCCGGTCGCTCGGACTGCAACAGCGCATCGAAGATGGCGAAAGCCTGGCTCTCAGACTTTTTCGCGGCATCAGGATTGGTCAGGCGATCCACGGCGGCCTGCGAGACGAGCGCGTCTGCGGCCTCCATCTTGAAAATATAATTGCGCGAATACTTCGACGCGAGTTCGTTCGCCGTCGCGTAGGCATCCGCGAAGCGTCGCTCACGTTTGTAGAGCGCAATGAGCATGACTTTCGCGTCGTCGCGCGCCCACTCGCCCTCGCGCGTCACGCGTTCGAGCGTCGCCAGCCCCTTCTTCTTCGAGCCGCGAATGCCGCCGATGGCCGCCATGATTTTAATCGGGAGCGGCAGCGTCCCTGTGACATAGTCGTACATACCGATGGAGACTTCCGCGTCGTGATAGTTCGGGTCGAGTTTGAGCACTTCGCGGTGATGATCCACTGCGTCCGAGCCGTTCCGCAGCGCAGACATGAAACTTCTCTCGACCGCGCCCGCGAACGCGGCCTTCAAGCCCTCTATCGCGCCGAGGTAGTAGAGCGCTTCAACGTCTTTCGGGTCGCGCTTCAGGCGCGCCTCTGCGAGGGTCCTGGCCTGCCTCGTCAACTCGCGGAACTCCGCGACGGATTTCGCGTCGGCCTTATCATCCTTCTCCGCGTAAAACTCTTCCGTGTTGTAGAGCGAAGTCTGTAACCGCCGCGACTCGTTCAAGGTCTTCAGCCACAGGCTCGCCGCCAGAAACTGCGGCCCCGCCGGGTGTTCGGGAAAGAGTCGCGCGATCTCTTTAAAACGCTGCCGCGCACGCTCGTAATCAAGATTGTAGAGCGCGTCGAAGCCTTCTGAACGCAGCGCGTCGAAACGTTTCCTGTCAAACTCGGTGCCAGCCGCTGGCGCAGCAGTTGTCGTCGTCGCGGCGGCCTTCGCCGTCTGCGCGCTCAACGGCGACGCAGAGACCGCGAGTAAGGCAATAAGCGAGAGACGAAGCAAAAACTTTTGAATTTCCATGACACTACCTCATTTTGATTTCTTCTCACGGCGAGGCCGCCCTGTGACGATGTTTGGACAAACTACCCGCCGAAGCTTTCAAGATATTTCACGCCCGCCCCGGTGTTGAAAAGTACGACGCGCTCGTCCTCTCCGACCTCGCCCGCCGCCTGCATCTTCCTGAGCGCGGGCAGACACGCCGCGCCCTCCGGTGCGACGAAGATGCCTTCAGCCGCGCCGATCTCCCCGACCGCCGCGAGCAACTCTTCATCCGTGACGGCGATGGCCGTGCCATTTGATTCGCGCAGCGCGTCGAGAATCAGAAAGTCTCCGATGGCGCGCGGCACGCGCAGGCCGGAAGCGGTCGTCGAGGCGTCGGGGAATTCGTCTGCGAAGCGTTTTCCTTGCTCGAAGGCGCGGACAATCGGCGCGCACCCTGCGGCCTGCACCGTCACCATGCGCGGGCGCTTCGAGTCCACGAATCCGAGCGCCTCCATCTCGTCGAAAGCTTTCCACATGCCGATCAGTCCCGTGCCGCCGCCCGTCGGGTAGATGATTACGTCGGGGAGCGTCCAACACATTTGCTCCGCCAACTCGTAGCCGAGCGTCTTCTTGCCCTCGACGCGGTAAGGCTCTTTCAGGGTCGAAACGTCGAACCAGCCCTCTGCGTCTTTCCGCCGCGCCACTTCCGCCCCGCAGTCCGTAATCAATCCGTCAAGGAGCGTGACGTGCGCGCCCGTCTGCTCGCACTCGACGACGTTGGCGCGCGGCGTGTCCTTCGGCATGAAGATGTGCGCTTCCATTCCTGCGCGTGCCGCGTAAGCCGCGAGCGCGCCCGCCGCGTTGCCAGCCGACGGCACGGCGAGTTTCTTAACGCCTAACTCTTTCGCCATCGAGACCGCCGCCGACATGCCGCGCGCCTTGAAGCTCTGCGTCGGGTTCTGCGACTCGTCCTTGATGTAAAGCTCCTTCAGCCCCAGCGACGCGCCCAGACGTTCGGCGCGCAAGAGCGGCGTCCAGCCTTCTCCGAGTGAGACGATATTTTCGTCGTGCGCGACGGGCAGCACCTCTCTGTAACGCCATAAGTCGGCCCTTCTCCCCTTTAAATGTTCCTTCGTCAAAGTCCGCCCGGCGACTTCCAGATCGTAGCGCACGAGCAGAGGCTTGCCGCACTCCGTACAGAGATTTAGCAACCGCTGTGCCTCGTACTGCCGACCGCACGCGGCGCACACCAGATGTGTGACGTTCATTTAGTTAAAGAGTCCTCTATGTCTGAATTTTACTGCCTTAAGCCAGTAATAATGCCTCTCCGGTTTCACTCAGCACAAGACAGGGCAGGGCTTCGCTTCGTCCTTCGCCCTTCCCGTGTGCTTCTTCACGGTCGCGTCCGGCGCGTGCAAATCGCCTGCACGCGCAAGGCTGCGCGCCAGTTGGAGCAGCTATGTTGCACCCGTCCACGGCGGATGTTAGAGTCAACGCCCTGAATTTTAGATTTTGAATTTGCGTTTTTGATTTGGGATGCTGCTTCTCAAATCGCGGGCAGGCTTTTCTCTGTTGACCGGCCCGCCGGCTTCTTTCAGACGCGAATCTGAAATCTAAACTCGAACATTCGCCGATGATTCGCCTAATCGCCCTCGACCTGGACGGGACGCTGCTTAACTCGCGCGGAGAAGTGTCCGAGCGCAACGGGCGCGCGATTGCCGAGGCGCGCAAGAGGGGCGTGGCGGTCGCGCTCGTCACGGGCCGGCGCTTTCGAGACGCCCGCCCGCTCGCGCTTGCGCTCGGCCTCGACGTGCCCGTCATCGCGCACAACGGCGCGCTGACCAAGCACGCGCGCACGTTGGAGACGGTCGCTGCCATCCTGATGCCGCGCGAGGCCGCGCACGCTTGTATCAGCGTCGGTCGCGCGCACGGCGCGGACGCGCTCGTCAGCGACGACCACACGGGCGCGGGCGTGCTCGTCTACGACCACATCAGCGTCGGCAACGAGGCGCTCGCGAAGTACATCGCGTGGTCGCGCCGCGTCGTCGGCGAGGAAGCGGCGGCGGCTATTCGTCGCGTTCCTTCGCTCGTAGAGTATCTGGATCACGACCCGTTGCACGTCGCCTTCTCCGGCAACTGCTCGGCGATGGAGCGCCTGAGCGCGGAGATGGAGCGCGAGTTGGGCGCGAGCGTCAAACTCCTGCTCACGCTTTATCCCACAATGGATTTCGCGCTGCTCGACATACTCCACCCGGCGGCGTCGAAGGGCGCGGGGCTGGCCGCCGTCGCCGCCGAACAGGGCTTGGGGCGCGAGGAAGTGTTGGCCGTCGGCGACAATCTCAACGACCTCGAAATGCTTGAGTACGCCGGCACGGGTGTCTGTATGGGCAACGCTCAACCACTTTTGCGCGAGCGTCCGGACTTTCACGCGACGGCCACCAATGACGAAGACGGCGTCGCACAGGCTATCGAACGTTTTGTTCTTCAGACGAATTTTTGAAAGGGAAACTAATGGCAAATCTCATCGCAAACATCAAGACGAATAAAGGCACGATCCGCCTCGAGCTGCTTGAGGACGAAGCCCCGAAGACGGTCGAGAATTTTCGACTGCTGGCCGAAAGAGGCTTCTACGACGGCGTCATCTTCCACCGCGTCATCAATGGTTTTATGATTCAGGGAGGCGACCCGACGGGCACGGGGCGCGGCGGCGCTTCGGCATGGGGCGGACGCTTCAACGACGAAATCAATCGCCTCGCGCCGATCTATCAGGGGACGTACAAGCGCGGCACGGTCGCGATGGCGAACGCCGGGCCGAACACCAACGGCTCGCAATTCTTCATCATGCACCAGGACTACGCGCTCCCGCCCAGCTACACCAAGTTCGGACAGGTGATCGAAGGTCAGGACGTGGTTGACGCCATCGCCACGACCGCCACTGCTTCCGGCGACCGCCCGACGACGGACGTGGTGATGGAGAAAGTCACGATTGAAGGACAACAGCAGCGGTGACGAGTCGGAGGCAGTCTCGGAGTCTGGAAGTCTGAAGTCAAAACAGCACGGCTCTCATCTTTCGTCCATTGGCTTCAGACTTCCAGACTTCAGACTTCGAGACTCTTGTGCGGGCACGCCGTGATTGATGGGGCCGTGGCCGTGGCCGATGCGAGGCGCTTGGCGTATGGCGTCGGTGACGAACTGTTTGGCCGCGCCGACCGACTCTTCCAGATTCATCCCACGCGCGAGGCACGCGGCGATCCCGGCGGCGAGCGTGCAGCCTGTGCCGTGCGTCGCCGTCGTCTCTATGCGCGACGCGCTGAAGACGCGGACGCGCCCCCCTTCGTCGAGCACGTCGAGCGCCTCCGCTCTCAGGTGTCCACCCTTGACGAGCACCGCACGCGCGCCCATCTCTCGCATCAACACGGCGGCGCGTCTCATGTATCCCTGCGACGCCGCTCGCGCCTGCCTGAAGAACGGCGGGCACGTTCCCGCTTGCGATGCCGCCGAGGGCGACGACGGGGAATGGCGCGAGCGTGTGCGCCGCTTCGCGCAGCGCGTCGAGGCCGGCGGGCGGGCCGTCGGCGCGCTTCGACGGCGTGTCGAAGACGGGGCCGAAGACGGCGAAATCAGCGCCCCCTTCGCGCGCCGCTCGCGCTTCCTCTAACGCGTGCGTGGAGACACCGATGAGAAAGTCCGTGCCGAAGGCGCGGCGCACGACGGACGCTTCGAGTGATTGTGTTGTCAGGTGGACGCCGTCGCACAGGGCTGCGCGAGCGATGTCGGCGCGGTCGTTGACGAGTATGCGCGTGCTGCTTCCTCTGGACAGCGCGGCGGCGCGTGTGGCGAGTTCGTGGAGCGTGCGTGCGCGGAGTTGCTTCTCGCGCAGCTGGACGAGCGTGACGCGTGCGGCGATGGCGCTCTCTACGAGTGACAGGAGCCGCCGAAATTCTTCACTCGACGGAGTCGTTTCGCGCGTCGTCTGGCCGCTCGTGATGAGATAAGAGATTGGGGTCGGCAGTGTGTGTGGCATCGGCGGCGTGCGTCGAGAGAGAGTCGTCTGCGGGCGCGGCGGCGACGGCGGCAGCGCGCGACGAGGCGGCGTCTGCGCCATGAAGATTGCGAACGGTCTGGCGGAAATGTGCCATCTCCCAGAAGGCCATCGCGAGGTTCAGGAGGCCCAGCCCCGTCACCGCGCCGCGCACCCAGCCGGAAGCGACCGCCGCCTGTAAGCCCTGCAACCCGATCTTCTGCGACGCGAGGAGCAATAGATAGTTGTCGCCCCAGTCGCTCATCCCGAACATCCCCGGCAGCCACGGCGCAATCGTCAGGACGATGCCCGCCTCCAGGCACAGGACGATGTAGAAGATGACGGTCAGTCTGGATGCCATGATAAAACAGAGATTGTGGATCAGAGATGAGAGGTTGCTGAAAGGCGGAGGGCTTTTTACTAACCCTTAGCCTCTGACCTCCAACCTCTTTTTCTCCAGTTCGCGCAGCCTCTCGGCGACGCCGCGATACGAAACGTCTATGCTGTAGACTTCCGTGAAAGTTTCGATGGCGTGTTCGAGGTCGCCCATCTGCTCGTAGGCCGCGCCGAGTTCGTATCGCAACGCCTGATACTCGTCCTTCGTGTGGCCGGGCGCGCCGAGTCCTTTGCGGAACCACATCACGGCGGACTGCGGCACGCCCTTCTCCGTGAAACAGTGGCCGAGCAGGTTGCAGCACTGTAAGTAGCGCGACGTGCCGTCGCCCGGAGCGGACACGTCAATGGCAATCTGTAACTCCTCTATGGCCTGATCGTGCAGCCCCATCTCGCGATAGGCGATGCCCATGTTGAAGTGGGTTTCGTAGTCCGCCTCGGAGGTGTCCTCGGTGTCCTCCACCGCCTCGCGGAACTCGTCGAAGATGGCGGCGAGGCCGGGATCAATTCCGCCTGCGACGCGTGCGCCGCCGGTTTTGGCTGGCTGCGCGCTGGTCGCTGGCGACGATGCCGCCGGCGGAGCTTCAAACTCTATCCCGACTGATTCGGAACCGGCGGCTTCCCTCCCGCCCGTGAGTGCAGGGGCGGGCGACTGCGGCGCGTCCGCGTCGAGGTCGAAGCCGGGGATGTCTGAAAAATCAAAGCCCCCGGCAGGGGCAGCGTCGCCGTCGTCTTCTATTGCGGGCGCGTCGGCGCTGTCGGATGACAGGCGTTTGCGTCGCGCCACGATCTCGGCGTGGGTTCCGTACTGCTGTTCGAGCATGTCGAGCGTGTCGCGCGCAGTGTCGGTGTAGCCCTGTGCGATGTAGAAGTCCACGCTCTCCAAGTCGTGCTTGAGCGACTGCTCGGCGCGCAAGTTTCCCGCACCATCCCCTCTCTCGCCAATTCCCGCAGCGAAATCCACATCCTGAAAGTTTTGTGAAGCGGCCTGCACGGGCGCGGCATGCTCCGGCGTCACGGACGAAGCGCTCGCGGCATCTGTGAAGTCGTCGAAGTCTGCGAAAGAAGAGGCGATGCTGGGAGTCTCCGCCGGCTCATGCGTGTTCCACTCGAACTCCGTGGCGGGGGGCGCGCCCTTGCCGCCGGCGGACGGGGACGACGCGGTGAACGACTCGTCGTTCAACATGAAACTCTCAAAGGTCGGCACCTCGAACTCGTCGCTGCCCGTCCCTTGCGACGCAGGCTCGTCGCCCGGCAGCGGGCCGCCCAGTGCTTCAAGGCGTGAAGCGTAGCGCGCCTCGTCGGGAACGAGGCGGACGAGGTGCGCCAATGCGCGCCGCTCCACGTCGGTCGCGCCCGCCGTTTCGGATGCGTCGGCCAGTCGTTCGAGCGCCGTGCGCAGGCGCATGTCGTCGCGCTGCCAGTCGTAGATGCGTACCAGCAGGTGCAGCGCATCCATCTGCTCAGGGTCGCGCGCCAGCACCTCCTGCAATAACTCGACGAGTTGCTCATCCGGCTTGCCCGTCGGGGCCAACTCCACGATGCGACGGAGCAGGTGCGTGCATTGATCCTGATTGCCTTGTTGAAGGTAGAGCCGGGCCACGTCGAAGAACATCGTGTAGTTGGAACTCTCGCAAACGACCAGATATTCGACGGCACGCTCTGCGCCCGGAGCGTTCTCGGCCTCGACGTAGGCACGCGCCAGCATTGCGCGCAATTCCAGATCGCCGGGTGCGGCAGCAGCGAGTTCTTCAAGCACCTCCGCCGCTTCGTCCGCCGTGCCCAGCACGGAGTGCGCGGCGATCATGCCGTGCAGCGCGTCGTGAGAATTCGGACGGAGCGAGAGCGCACTGGTGTATGCTTCGAGCGCCTGCTCGTGGTCGCCGCGCGCCGCCAGTCGCTCGCCCGCCGCGATGTAGGCGTCGGCGGCTGGCTCCGGCATCTTCTCTTTGACGTAGCTTTGCGCGAGACGCAGGCGGATGTCGGTGTTGGAGGGGTCGAGATCGGCGATGCGGCGCATCACTTCAAGCGCCTCGCGGGGCTTGCCCGCGTGCATCTGCGCGTCGGCAGCCGTCAGATACTGCGCGCGCGCGTCGGTCGTCAGTCCCTGATGCTCGTAGAGCGAGGCCAGCGTCATCGCCAGTTCGTAGTCCTGCGGGCTGAAGCGCGTGAGCTTCTTGTACATCGCGATGGCTTTGAGCGCGAAGCCTTGTCCGCGATAATGTTCCGCGACGCGCCGGTAGCAGGCGACGGCCTCCTCTTTTTTATCAATGCGGTTGTAGAGATCGCCGAGCGTGTTGAGCGCGTTGAAGTCTGACGGGTCGGCCTCGACGATCCGTTGATACTCCTGAATGGCAGAGGGTATCCTGCCCTGGGCAAGGGACTTCTCAGCCGCACGAAGAACTTTTGCTTTATCGAATGCCATCAGGAATTTTCTGCCGTTCGGGAAGTGGACACTCAAACCAACTATGGCTGTTCGGGTGAGCGACAGGAGGCTCGTGCCCGGCTCAAACGTCTCGCCCCTGCCTTCGAAGGACTGGCAATTTTCTACGCTAACACGCGTTCGCGCGGAGTGTCAACCAGGTCGTTCCGCAAGATTTACGCGGGAAAATCAAGGAATGAGGGGTGCGCGATGTGTATTGAAAAGCAGGGAAGCAGGGGACGTGGGCCGGGGTTGGAAGGGGGCCGGAGCCGCGCGGCTCTGATCGAAATTTCAGTCATTTGACCCGTAGCCTTTCGTCGCTCTTTCACCACCCGTTTTCATTTCTCCGTCCCATTTGAAAGTCAAAGACTCATATACGGACATGCAGGGCGCACGCGACGCGGGCGCGGCGGCGACGGTCGCGCGCGGCGCGCAGTGGTTGGCGCTGGCGGGCTTCGCGGTGTACGCGGCGACGGCCCCGCATTCGATTGCCGCGTCGTGGGTCGGACTATCACTAGCCGTGCTCGGTTGGATCGCGCGCACGCTCGCGACGGGGCGCACGGGGCTGCGGCGCACGGCCATTGACGTTCCGCTGTGGTTGTTTTTCGGCTGGACGATACTCTCTTCCCTGCTCTCGACGGAGCCGCGCATAAGCCTCGCGAAGCTCGTCAACGCGAGCACCTTTCTCGTCTTCTACATCGCGCAAGGCTGTCTCACGCGCCGCGCGGCGGTGGCGCTCGCCATGCTCCTGATCGTGTCGGGCGCGGCGGGCGCGCTGTGGAGCGCGTGCGAAGTCCTGTACGGACGCGGTGTGATCGTGCGAGAGCTGAAAGCCGGCAGCCCTCTGCGCGGCGCGACCCCTTTGCGAGAGGGCGACGCGGTCTGGCGCGCGAACGGTCGGCGCGTCTCCACGGTCGAGGAGATTGACGAAGAGATCAGGAGCGCGCAGGCGGGCACGCCTCTTTCGTTGAGCGTCATCACGCGCGGCGAGCACGTC
The DNA here is from genome assembly GCA_020200155.1 of Acidobacteriota bacterium. Classification (GTDB taxonomy): domain Bacteria; phylum Acidobacteriota; class Blastocatellia; order Pyrinomonadales; family Pyrinomonadaceae; genus JAIVJG01. Next base: position 41,855 of record JAIVJG010000166.1, read on the forward strand.
GAGTGGCCCGGCCCCGTCGTGACGGAAGAGATGAAGGGCGCGTTGTCTTCGTCGCCATCCGGCCTCGTCGGAGGCGGGCGCACGCACAGCTTCCGCGCATCGGGCTGGACGCGCCACTACGAGACATTCGCCGAGATGCTGCAAATGATCGCGCAACTCGCGCTCGGCTTCGCGCTCGCCGCACTCCTGCGAAGTCAGGCGACGCACGCGCAGCGCGTGCCGCGACTGTCCGTTGCGGCGGCCTTCGTCGCCACGTCTCTGCTCGCCTTCGGGATCGCGCTGACGGCGATGCGGACGGCGCTCGTCGCCTTCGTCGCCGGCGCGGCGGTCGTCGCATGGCGCACGCGCGCACGGGGACGCACGCGCCTGCTCGTCTCGGCGGCTCTCGCGCTCGTCTGCGCGCTCGGCGCATTTACCGTGTGGCGGACGCGCGCGGGCGGCGCGCTCCGCTTGCAGGACGACAGCGCGTCACTGCGTCTTCAAGTGGCACGCACGGCGCTTGGGCGCGTGTGGCTGCATCCCGTCGTCGGCCATGGCATGGACGCCGTCAAACTCCACTGGAACGAGTGGGGCTTCCCCGGCGACGTGCAAATTCACACGCACTCGACGCCACTGCAACTCGCCTTTGAACGAGGACTGCCCGCGCTGTGCTTCTGGCTCTGGATTATTTACGCATTCTGGCTGATGCTCGCACGCGCCGAAAAACTCTGGCGCGAGGCGGACGACGCGGGCGCACACGGCCTTCTGCTCGGCGCGATGGGCGCGCTCGCAGGTTTCTTCGCCAGCTCGCTCGTCAACTACAACTTCGGCGACTCCGAAGTCGCGCTCCTGTTGTGGTGGCTCGCGGGCGCGACCGTCTGCTTCATCAGGGATGAATGAAGGCCACCTCATGCGAATTTAAATCACGTCGGCGAAATTCTTGCGCGTGCGCGCGAACCACCAGTAGCCGAAGACGAAAAGGACAAGCGCGAAGCCTGTGAAGTAGACGAGGCCGCGCCAGTCCGGGCCAGTGCCTTCGAGCATGATGTTTCGATAGCTGCGGACGAGATGCGTGAAAGGGTTGATGCCGAGCAGAGCGCGATAACGTTCGGGCACGACCGTCTCCGGGTAGATGATCGGCGTCAGGTACATCCAAGCCATCAACACGAGTACGAGCGCCTGCGCCGTGTCGCGGACGAAGACACCGAGCGAGGCGACGAACCACGCCGCGCCGAGCGTCGCCAACAGTTGCGGCGCGAGCAGCACCGGCAGCCACAAGACCGTCACATGCAGTTCACGGCGCACGACGAGCGTCGCCGCGAGCAGCGCGACGGTGCCGAACATCTGTCCCGTCATCGCAGAGAGCACTTGCGCTACCGGCAATGTTTCCAGCGGAAAGACGACGCGCTTGACGAGGTTCGCGTGCGCGACGATTGCGGTCGCGGACTGCTGAAGCGATTCTTGAAACGCCGTCCACGGCAGCAGCCCGCAAAAGAGGTAAAGCGCGTAATCCCACGCCGTCCCTCCCCGCCCGAACCGCGCGTTGAAGACCCCCGCGAAGATGAACGTGAAGATGGAGATCATCACGACGGGCGTCAGCACCGCCCACACCAGCCCCAGCGCCGACCCGCGATAGCGCGCCAACGTGTAGCGTCGCGCCATCGGCCAGATCAAGTCGCCCCGTCGCGGCAACTCCCACAGAGGCCGCCACACCGCCCGTCGTGCCGTCTGAGCCGAAATCATGCGTTATCCCTCAACAGTCAACCTCACAGCACACCTACAAATAAAAAGGATTTAGATGAGCTTACTGCCAAACACATTCCGCCGCACACTCAGTCTGTGTCCTTGTCGTCGTCCTTGTCGTCGTCCTCGTCGTCACTCACGTCGGGTATTCCCGTGTCAATTTTGCCTTTCTGTAAATCCTTTCTCGCCCGCCGGGCTAACTTTTCGTAACCGGCACGAATCCGATCCAGTTCCTTCTCGTCCAACTCCTCCAAATCCAACAAAGCGATGTGCGCGCCTTTGCTGGTGCGAATCAACTCATCCAACTTCACCTGGATGGCCTCGGAATCCCGGTTCTGCGTATTTTGAATCAGGAAGACCATGAGAAAGGTCACGATTGTCGTGCCGGTATTGATGACCAGTTGCCACGTATCGCTAAAGCCGAAGAGCGGGCCTGTGACAGCCCACACGAGGATGACGGAAACCGCGGTGGCAAATGCAGCGGGTTGGCCCGTCGCGCGTGCCGTCCACTTGGCGAAGCGTGTAAACCAGGATGTGGATTTCGTAGCCTTCATAAGTTTCCTCACTTGATTCTGAGAATCAATCGCCGGACTCAGTGTAAAACGGCGGTGGCCGCGTGTCGGAGCATAACAGGCGACTTGACTTTTCCTCAAACATCAAACTCCGCAACGGAAGCTTTAAGATTGATAAGAGACATGCCATCGAAGCGTCGGCTGCGAGGACTTTTTGAGGCGGCGCTGTCACTTCAACTGAACAGCTATCCGAATCTCAGTTATCAAATCTGGTGCGGCTCGATTTAGACTTCCGGGCTTTTCGGCGTATCCTATCCTTATGAGCGAACAAAGAACACCGTTTGTGCCTCGGCTACACGGCGGTTTACTGGACGACGTTCAAGTATGAACTCGCGCTGTTCGGCGTCTTCGCCCTCGCCACGACGATTATTTTGCGCGGCGCGTTCTGGTTGATGGAACGCGCCTTCGACGTGACAGCGCTCGCGCCGCGTCGCGTGCTGCTCAATAATCAGCCGGTCGCCATTCAACCGGCACGCTTCCTGAAGCCGCTCGCGTGGGCCGTCGCGGTACTCTTCGGCCTCGGCTACGGACTGGCGATGAGCAGCGACTGGCGAAGTTTCGCGCTCTGGCTGAACCGCCCGGCGACCGCTGAAGTTGATTCGATTTTCGGTCAACAAATAGGCTTTTATCTGTTCACCCTGCCCGTCGCGGAGATGCTCGCGTCCTGGGCTTTCATGCTCGCCTTTCTCGCGCTGTGCGGCGCGGGCGTTTACGCCCTGTTGAGTTTTGTTCCGGCGAGCGGTGATTTCCGCGACGCCTTCGCGTCAAAGGATGCGCCTGCGCCCGCCGGTGCACGCAAAGCCGCTTACGCCACCGTCTCGACGGCGTTAGCCATGGTGCTCATCTTGATTGCGCTTCGCGTCTACCTGTCGCGCTTCGCCTATCTTTTCAACGACCATCAAATCTTCACCGGCGTAACCTACACCGAAGATCATTACCTGCTGCCCGGCCTCTCGGCAGTCGCCATCGCGCTGCTCGTCGCCGCTGCTATCGCGCTCGTCAACGCGTTCGCGCTGCGCCGCGCTCGCGTGCTCGTCGCCGCGCTCGCACTGCCCGCCGCCGTCTATCTCGTCGTCGCCATTTTAATTCCCGGCTATGTGCAAAGCTTCATCGTCAAGCCCAACGAACTCGACCGCGAGGCTCCGTACATCGAGCACAACATCGCGGCCACGCGTCGCGCCTTCAATCTCGAACGCATCGAAGCGCGCGACTTCCCCGCCGACACGACGAACGACGCCTACGCCATCGCCGAGAACCGCCCGACCCTCGACAACCTGCGCCTCTGGGATTACCACGCGCTGCAAGACACGCTGCGGCAGGTGCAGGAGATTCGCACGTATTACGATTTCAACGACGTGGACGTTGACCGCTACACCGTCGGGGGCCAGACGCGGCAGGTACTCCTCGCGGCGCGCGAGCTGGATGTCACGAAGCTGCCCTCCTCTTCACAGGGCAATTGGATTAACGAGCGGCTGATCTACACGCACGGCTACGGCGTCACGATGAACACCGCCGACGGCTTCACGCCGGAAGGACGCCCGCAGTTCATCCTCTCGAACATGCCGACGGAATCCAACGCGCCCGACATCAAAGTGACGCGCCCGCAAATCTACTTCGGCGAAAAAACCGACACGCTCGTCTACGTCAATACGAAGCAGAAAGAGTTTGATTATCCGCAGGGCGACGCCAACGCTTCGACCACTTACCAGAGCGAGGGCGGCTTCCCCGTCGGCAATACCCTGCGCCGCTCTATTCTCGCGTGGGAGTTGGGCGATTTGTCGCGGCTGCCCTTCGCCGACGACGTGACCTCGGAGAGCCGCGTGTTGATGCGCCGCCGCATCAGCGAGCGTGTGCAGACGCTCGCGCCGTTTCTCGTCTACGACGCAGACCCCTACATCGTCATCAGCCGCGACGGGCGTCTCTACTGGATGATTGACGCCTACACGGGGACGAACTCTTATCCTTACGCGCGCCATTACGATGTCGCCGGACGCGTCGTCAATTACGTCCGCAACAGCGTCAAAGTGACGGTTGACGCTTACGACGGCAGCGTGAATTTCTACGTCTTCGACAACGGAGACCCCTTGCTTCAGGGATACCGCAACCTGTTTCCCGCTCTCTTCCGCGACGAGGCGCAAATGCCCGAAGACTTACGCGCGCACGTCCGTTATCCCGAAACGCTTTTGAAGGCACAGGCCGACGCCTACAGCCTCTATCACACGGACGACGCCAAGGTCTTTTTCCAGCGCGAGGATATGTGGAGCGTCGCGCGTGAGTCGGCCCCGAAAGAGAGCGGCAAGACGGACGCGCGCCCGCTCGAACCTTATTACACGTTGCTGCAACTGGTCGGCGGCTCGCCGCCAGCGCAGTCGTCCCCGAACACGGAGTTCGTCAACGTCGTCGTCTTCACACCGGCGTCGCGCGACAACCTGATCGGCTGGATGGCGGGACGCAGCGACGGTGAAAATTACGGTTCGCTGCTCGTCTACAAGTTTCCGAAATCGAAACTCGTCAACGGCCCGCTGCAAGTCAACGCGCGGATTGACCAGAACGCTCAACTCTCTTCGCAACTGACGCTCTGGAATCAGCAAGGCTCGCGCGTGCAGCGCGGCAACCTGCTGATTATCCCGCTCGGTCGCGGGCTGCTCTACGTCCAGACGATTTACTTGCAGGCGGAACGCTCGCCGATGCCCGAACTGCGCCTTGTCGTCCTCGCCACGCAGGATAGGCTGGCCTACGGCACGACCTTCGCGGAGGCTTTGACCAATCTCTTCGGCAACTCCGCGCCCGGAGTCGCGCCGACGCAGCGCGCGGCCAACGACGCCTCGACAGGCGAGCCGCCGCAACCCTCAAACACTGCGCGACCGACCGCTGAACTCATCAATCGCGCCGCCACGGATTTGGCGGACTACCAGCGTCTGACGGCGGAAGGCAAACTCGGCGAAGCCGGTCAAAAGCTCGAATCTCTCAAACGCACGCTCGACGAGTTGCAGAAGGCGAAGCAGTAACTTCTCAGTCGCGGCTCAATGCCGGCGGGCGAACAAGGACTGTCAAAGAGGCGCGCATCAACGCTCTATCAGTGCGCTCGTTACCCGACGGGGCGCGTGGCTAACGCATGAAGCTGGCTGTTTTCGACATTGACGGGACGCTGACCGGAACCGACAGCGTTGACGGAGAGTGCTTCGTGCGTGCGCTCGAAGAAGCGCACGCGATCAGGGGCGTCAACACGAACTGGGCGGAGTACCCGCACACGACCGACTCAGGCATCGTCCTGCACATCTTCCGCGAGCGATTCGGGCGCGACCCCGATGCCGGCGAGTTAATCAAACTTCAAAATCATTTCGTGGAACTGCTGCGAGAGCAACGCTCTCAAGACGCGACGCTCTTCGCCGAAGTGCCCGGCGCGGCGGCGGCGCTTCAGAAGCTAAGACAGGATGCCTTGTGGGGCGTCGCGCTGGCGACGGGCTGCTGGCGCGCGTCGGCCTTGCTCAAGTTGGAAGCGGCGGGCATCGAGCACGACCATCTCCCCGCAGCTTTCGCAGAGGAGGGCGTCTCGCGCGAGGAAATCTTGCGTGCGGCAATCTCGAAGGCGCACTCGCGTTATGGGTGTGCGCGATTCGAGAAAGTGGTCTCAGTCGGCGACGGCGTGTGGGACGTGCGCGCGGCCTCCCGGCTTGAACTTTCTTTCCTCGGCGTTGGCAGCGGCGAGCGCGAGGCGTTGTTGCGACGTGCGGGTGCGTCGCACGTCATCGCAGACTTCACGGATTTCGCGCGGCTGACGCAGGCTCTCAACGGCGCGGAAGTTCCCGTGCAGGCCACTGACTCGCAGGTGAATGACGAGAGTGCCGTCGCGCTGCAAAGCAGCTACGACCGCGTGGCCGTGGAATACGCCGCGCGCATCTACGACGAGTTGAAGGACAAGCCGCTCGACCGGCAGCTTCTGGATCAATTCGCCGAGCGCGTGCGAGACTTCGGGACGACGTGCGACGTGGGCTGCGGGCCGGGGCAGGTCGCGGCATACCTGCACGCGTGCGGCGTGCGCGTCTTCGGCATTGACCTCTCGACGGGCATGGTCGAGCAGGCGCGTCGTTTGAACCCCGGCATCCGTTTCGACGTGGGCGACATGCTCTCGCTCGACCTCGCGGACGACAGCCTCGCGGGCGTCGCCGCCTTCTACTCGATCATCCACGTCCCGCGCGCGGAAGTGGTGCGCGCTCTGCGCGAGTTGCGGCGCGTGCTCGGCCCCGGCGGGCTGCTGCTTCTCGCCTTCCACGTCGGCGCGGAAACCATCCACCTCGAAGAGTGGTGGGGCGAGCGCGTGTCGGTTGACTTCCGCTTCTTCCAGCCGGACGAGATGACGGCGCATCTGAAGTCGGCGGGGTTCGAGGTCGAGGAGGTCATCGAAAGAGAGGCTTACAAAGACGTGGAGCACCAGAGCCGCCGCGCCTACATCTTCGCGCGCAAGCCCGCCTGACCGGACTCCGGTTCCCGTCAAAGTCTCCCTTCTGGCATCCAACTTCCCACTTCTGTTACATTGCAGCGCATGGGCGTAGCGTTGCGCGTGGAAAACGTGTCGAAGCAGTACCGGATTTACGAGCGACCGGGCGACCGCCTGAAAGAGACTCTGACGCGCGGGCGCTTGCGACGCCATCGCGAGTTCTGGGCGCTCAGCGACGTGGGTTTTGAGATCGAGCGTGGCGCGACCGTCGGCATCGTCGGGCCGAACGGGTGCGGCAAGTCCACGCTTTTGCAGATCATCGCCGGGACGCTTGAGCCGACGCACGGCGACGTGTGGCACGAGGGACGCATCGCCGCTTTGCTCGAACTCGGCGCGGGCTTCGACCCGGAATTCACGGGCGTCGAGAACGTCTACATGAATGCCGCGCTGATGGGACTCTCGCGCCGCGAAACGGACGCGCTCTTTCCAGAAGTCGAACGCTTCGCGGAGATCGGCCCGTTCATTCGCCAGCCCGTCAAAACCTATTCGAGCGGCATGTACGTCCGCCTCGCCTTCGCCATCGCGGCCAGTGTCGAGCCGGACATCCTCATCGTTGACGAGGCGCTGGCCGTCGGCGACGCGGTCTTCCAGCATCGCTGCCTGCGCCGCATCAAGGAGCTACAGGAGCGCGGCGCGACCGTCCTCTTCGTCTCGCACGACGCGGCGGCGGTGCGCGCCCTCTGCACGCGCGCCATACTCCTCAACGCCGGTCGCGTCGTCGCCGACGGCAGGCCGCCGGACGTGCTCAACCGCTACCAGAAAATCATCATGGAGCGCGAGGAGGCTTACGAGGCCGGGGCGCTGGCGGCTGCGGGCGAAGCCGGAGAAGCGCGTGCGACGGATGATGAAAGCCTCGCGCCGCTGCGTTCCACTTATCGTCATGGCGACGGGAGCGCGGAGGTCGTCGGCGCGGAACTGGCGGACGCCGCGCGACGCCGCGTCGAGATTGTCGAGACGGGCGAAGCACTGACGCTGCGCGTCCGCGCCCGCTTTCAACGCGAGACCATCGAACCTGTCATCGGCTTTCTGATACGCGACCGCCACGGCATACACACCTACGGCACGAACACGAAGGAGCAGCAACTCGCGTTCGGCACGGTCGGGCGCGGCGAGGTGTTGGAGGTCAGCTTCGCCTTCGATTGCTGGCTCGGCGTTGACCAGTACTCGATCTCGTTCGCCGTCCACAGCCGCGAAGGGCAGGCTTACGACTGGCTCGACGGCGCGCTCTTTTTCCGCGTCACGAGCCTCGGCCTGACGGAAGGCATCGCCAACCTCAACGCCAGCGCGACCGCGCGACGGCTCACAGGCGCACACGGCGCGGCGGCGGAAGACGAGTCGAAAGCAGACACCAGACAAGAGAGCGTGACGCATGGCTGAACAGGAAGTTGAAAGCGTCCTGCGCGAGATACGCGAGCAAGTGCGCGCCGGGCAGGCGCGGGCGTCGCTCGACGCGCAGCGCACGACGGAAGACGGCGCGGGCGATTCCCTCTACGAATCGAGCGGAGAGCGCTCGTCCGTGGCCGCCGGTGCGCGTGCGCGTATCGAGGCGCACCTCGCGACGACGGCGCGAGCGTGGGACAGGCTGCCGCCGGTCGTCACCAACCGCAGCGGTTGGGCCGCGCGTCTCGAACTCTGGCTCAAGCGCCACCTCAAACGCGCGACGCGCTGGTACGCATGGGAGCAGGTCAACTTCAACGCCTCAGTCCACCACGCGCTGCACGACACGCTGGAGGCGCTCACGGCCTACGAGCGCCATCTGGAGAAATTGCGCGCGGAGATGCGCGCTGAGGCGGAAGCGCGGCGGGCCGAGCTTGAGGCGCAGGGAGACGAGTTGAGAGCGCGCCTGTCGGCGACGGAAGCGCGGTTTGCCGCAGACAACGAACAGCTAAGAGCCTCGCTCGCGTCCGGCGTCGAACAACTGCGCGGCGAACAGCGGGCACACGTCGAGGGGCTACGCAACGAACTGCGCGAGGAACTGCGCGAGCGCGATGAGCATCTGCGCGATGAGCAACGCGTCTGCTTCAAACAACTCTCGCTCGAAACCGGCGAGGCGGCTGTCATGCAAGACCGCGCCCGGCGCGACATCGAATCGCGCCTCGAAAAACTGGAAAGCTTGAAGGCGGCGACGAGCGACGAGCGATGAGAGACTGTTTGAAAATCTCTCGCTCGTCATTTGTCGCTCGTCGCTCGCCGCCGTTGTTATGAAAGACGATCTGTACATGCGCGCAGGGATCGCGGACGTGGCGGAGTTTTACCGCACGAAGTTCGTCTCGGACGAGGTGCTCGACGCGCGCTACTTCAAGGCGCTCGACCGCTTCGACATGCGTTTCGCGCGCACGATGTGGGTCTACGACAACGTGCGCGCAGGCTCGCGCGTGCTCGACCTCGGCTGCGGGGCCGGGATGCTGGCCCTGCTCAAGCTCAAAGGCGTCGCGCTCGCGGGCGTTGATCTCTCGGATGAATGCGCCCTCGCCGCCAGACGCAACGGCTATGACGTGAGCGTCGCGGCCCAGTTGTCGCGCCTGCCCTTCGCAGACGATAGTTTTGATTACGTCGCCAGTCTCGACGTGCTCGGACACGTCGGATTTGAGGAGAAGGACGCGGTGTTGTCGGAAGTCCGCCGCGTGCTGCGACCCGGCGGCGTGACGATGCACGGCATCGAATGCACAGACCGTCGCGCGCAGAAAAGTTACGACGAGATGAGCGCGGAGGAGTTGCGCCGCTTCATCGAAATAGACGGGCACGTCGGGCTTGAGGAAGAACAGGAGCACGCCGCGCGCTTTCAACGTTTCTTTCGTCACGTCGCCACTGAGCCGCGTTACGCTTTGTGTCTGAGCAGCGAAGAATTCATCAAGCAGTCGGACAAATACGGGTTGCCGTTCGAGGCGGATTTTCTCGACTACCTGCGCGGCCTCTCATTCGACGAGCGCCGCGCCTTCGACATGGCGATGGGCTACGTCTTCGGCAAAATCTCTGACCTCCACGTCCCGCTCCCCAAAAGCGGCCTCTACGTTTTCCTGAAGGCGTCGGACGAGCCGTTGGGAAGTTTCTACAACGAGCACCGCGACCGGCGCGCTCTGTTCTCGCCCGGCGCATCAAGCGAAGACGCCGCGC
>JAIVJG010000078.1 GCA_020200155.1 Acidobacteriota bacterium
GTCTACAGGCCGGGACGGTTGAGGGCAGGACGGAATCCTTCGCCTCCGTCGAGATTCAGGATGCGGACTTGTGCCCGCGCTATGCGGCGCGCGTGGTGCGCGGAGTGAAGATCGGGCCGTCGCCTACGTGGCTCGCCGGGCGCTTGCAGGCCATCGGGCAGCGCCCCATCAATAACGTCGCAGACATCACCAACTACGTCATGCACGAGTTCGGTCAACCGCTCCACGCCTTCGATCTGGCGACACTTGAGGAGCGGAAAATCGTCATCAGGCGCGCACGCACGGGCGAGAAGATCAAAACGCTCGACGGGGTTGTGCGCGAGTTGGACGAAGAGATGCTGGTCATCGCTGACGCCTCGCGCGCGGTTGCTATCGCGGGAGTGATGGGCGGCGAGGAGACGGAGATTTCGGACGCGACCCGCGACGTGCTGATTGAGAGCGCATATTTCAACCCTGCCTCCGTCCGCCGCACCTCGAAGGCGCTGGGCCTTCAGACCGAGGCGTCTTACCGCTTCGAGCGCGGCACTGACTACGAGGGCGTGCGCCGCGCGCAGGACAGGTGCGTCGCGCTCATCTGTGAGCTCGCGGGCGGCACTGCGACTGAAGATGCCGTTGACGTTTATCCGCAGCGCATCGAAGCCCCCGTCGTCGCGTTGCGCCCGCGCCGCGTCGAAGCACTGACGGGCGTCAGCGTCCCCATCGGCGAGTGCGTCCGAATTCTCAAGGCGCTCGGCTTCGAGCATCGAGACCCTGCACAGGGCGAGCACGGAGAGCCTCCGATTGCTTTCCTCGCTCCTTCGTGGCGCACGGATGTCAGCATTGAGGAAGATTTGGTCGAAGAAATCGCGCGCCACGCCGGCTACGAGAAGATTACGGATCAACTCCCGCCTGCCGCGATGTCGGGCGAGTACCTGAAAGACGAGCACCGCAGGCGTGCAGCCCGGCGCGTGCTGGTGGATTCAGGTTTCGACGAGGCGATCAATTTCAGCTTCATTGACGCTTCGCACGACGGCCAGTTCGATCTCATCCCCGGACTTGGGACGACAGACGGCAGCGCGGAGAACTTCGTCACGCTGTCTAATCCGATCATCGAAGGCTCGACCCGCATGCGTCCGACGCTTCTGCCCGGACTGCTCAACGCCGTGCGCCACAACTTCAACCACGGCATGCGGAACGTCAGCCTTTTCGAGCTTGGGCGCGTCTTCGCAGCCGCGCCGGCGGGCGAAAATCTGCCAATCGAGCAGCAAGCCTTTGCGCTCGTGCTGACGGGCGGGGCGGTCGAGGAAGGCCGCGCCGAACCGACGCACCAGTTGGATTTCTACGACCTCAAGGGCGCGCTGGAAGCTTCCGCCGCCGCGATGAATCTGGCGGCATTAGAGTTCGACGCGGCGAGCGTGCGCCACCTGCGAGAGGGGCAGGCGGCGAGCGTGGCTGTTGACGGCAAGCCTGTCGGGACGCTTGGCCGGCTCTCTGAAGAGGTGGCCGCCACGTACAAGTTTCGTCAACCGGTGTTCGTCGCTGAAGTGAATCTCGACGCGCTTCTGGAAGCCGACGAGTCGCCTGTGCGTTACGCGCCGCTGCCTCGCTTCCCCTCTGTGATGCGCGACATCTCGCTGCTCGCCCCGCGTCGCGTCACGTTTGAAGAATTGCGCGGGGCAACGCTCGGCCTCGGCATCGAACATTGCCGTGCCGTCGCTCTGGTGGACGTGTATGAAGGCGCGAACGTGCCGGAAGGCAAGCGTTCGCTGACCCTCCGCGTCGAGTATCGCTCCGACGAGCGCACGCTACGCGACGAAGAGGTTGACGAAATGCACGCGCGTATCGTCGAGGTGCTGGGGGCTGAATTCGACGCCCGGTTAAGAGGATGAGAGTCGCGGGCCTGGGGCTTGAACTCCACTGAATTCGCTTTCGACCGTAAACTTCAGACTTCATTCCCAGACCCGCGACTTATCTCTTGCGCTCGCGGCTGTGAAGTCGCATAATCGTGCGGCAGTTTTGCCGCAAGCAATTCTTCGAGAATTTAAAGCCACAAAGTTTGGAGACGGACGATGGTCGGACTAACTGGTCTGGAAAAGTTCTCGCACCTTGAAGATAAAATTTACCGCACCATCGAGCTGACGAAATCGCTTCGCCAGGAGAAGGACGCTTTGGAGCGCGAGGTCTCGTCGGTGCGGCGCGAACTCGGCACGCTGCTCGACGAAAAGGATCGGCTCGAAACTCACGTCGAGCGCCTGCTCTCGGAGCGCGACATGATTCGCATGAAGGTCGAGGCGATGCTGGACGCCATCGCTGTCCTCGACCCGGAAGCCGCCGAAGTGATGCGTAGGTAGCCTGGGAGTAAACGAGATATGAGCGCCATCAAAGGCACGGGTGACGGGAATGCCACGCCGACCATCCGCGTCGAAATCTATAACCAGACTTACAACATCCGCTCGGACGGAGACAGCGAGTATGTCACCGGCCTGGCGGAGTTCGTTGACCTGCGGATGCGCGAAATCTCTTCGGGCACGCTGACAGTTGATTCGCTCAAGGTCGCGATCCTCGCCGCCCTGCACATCGCGGATGAACTCCACCGCCTCAAACGCCTGCACGAACAGGCCGACACGCAACTCGCCTCGCGCAGTGCAGAGTGCGCCGAAATGCTCGACCGGGTTTTGAAATCCCGCAACGGCGGCGAGCAGGCAGGCGCGAGCAATCCCTCTTTTTCGTAAGAATCCAGCCAGAGTTGTCAAGTTCCGGCCCTTTATTTCTTCCCTTTGAAAATTCTGAAAAACCGCCTCTGACTGTGCTAGTATTTTCGTGGCTGAGGGAAACAGTCTGCGGGGTTCGTCACCGATTTACGATGATTGAGCCAACGCCGTTTGAAAGGGAGACCGACGCCGTCATGCCAGTGCATCCCTTCATTGAAAGGGACTGCCGGAGGCTGGGGCTTTTCAAGGTCACCCACCTGTTAATGTGCAGGTTCAATTACGGCTTCGGAACGGCCAGCGCGGATTTCCCTCTGCCTCGGCTCGATAAATCGTGAATCGTAAATCGTAAATAGAGGAAGACGTTTTCTCTCTGTTTACGATTTACGATTCACGATTTACTTTTTTAGAATGGACACGCGATGAGAGTCTTAATGATCGGCGACGTGATGGCGCGGCCCGGCACGTTGGCGGTGCTCGAACGCATAGAGGATTTGCGCGAGCAGCACCGCATTGACCTGGCCGTGATGAACGCCGAAAACGTTTCGGGCGGCTCCTCCATCACGCCGCAGGCGGCGGACGAGCTTTTTGCAGCCGGGATTGACGTGATGACCTCTGGCAATCACATCTTCGACAAGCGCGAGGTCATTCCTTACATCGAAAGCGAGGTCCGTCTGCTCCGACCGGCCAACTACCCGCTCGGCACGCCCGGCAGAGGGATGTGGGAGGGCGAGGTGCGCGGCACGCGTGTCGCCGTGCTCAATCTGATGGGGCGCGTTTTCATGCCCCCGACGCACGACGACCCGTTCCGTGCAGCCGCCCGATTGCTCGCTTCGCTCGACGAAGACGTGCGCGTGCGGCTCGTGGACATACACGCCGAGGCGACTTCCGAAAAGATCGCGATGGGTTGGTATCTGGACGGGCGCGCATCGGCGGTCGTCGGCACGCACACGCACGTACAGACGGCGGACGAGCGCATCCTGCCGGGAGGCACGGCCTTCATCACGGACATCGGCATGACCGGAAGTTATTCCGGCTGCATCGGCATGGAACGCGAAGACGTGATCGCGCGTTTCACCACACCGCTTCACAAACGCGCGGGCCATTCCACAGGCGACGTGCGGATCAGCGCAGTCGTGATTGACGTTGACGACGCCACGGGACGGGCAAGAGAGATTTCGCGTCTCTCGCTCAAGCACGAATCATAGGAATTTTTGATTTGCGATATTCACGCTGGCGGTTTGTCCTGCGGGACGCGCTCGGCTTGGGGCGCGAGGGGCGGGGAATTGAGCGCGAGGCGATAGGCTTCGGGCATGGAGATAACGCGCCCGTTGGGGTCTGTGACGACGTGGCCGGTCTCGCCTTCGGCGATGATCGCGCCGTCCGCGAGACGCGAGACTTCGTAGCCGAAGCGGACTGAGCGGCGGCGCAACTCCGTGACGCGCGTGCGGACAAGAAGTTCGTCGTCGTAGAGCGCGGGCGCTTTATAGCGGCAGTAGCTTTCGACGACGACGAGGAAGGCGTGCTCGTTCTCCTCCATGTCTCGATAAGCGAAGCCGCGCGCGCGGCAGAATTCCGTCCGACCGATCTCGAACCAGACGAGGTAGTTCGCGTGGTAGACTACGCCCATCCGATCCGTCTCGGCATAGCGCACGCGGATGGTGGTTTCGTGCCAGTCGTCAAACAGTGCGTCGTCTTGGACGGGTTCCATCATCTTAAAAGCACTGCCTCCTGCTCCCGCCGCAACGCCGGAGCGCATAATTATCAGAACTCCCGGTTCGGCTCGGTGAGCGGACTATAAGAGCGAAGGGTCAGAGATGTCAAAGAAAAACCAACTGCGAAATTTGACGGCTGGCGGCGTCGTCCTGCTGCTCTTCAGCGTGCTCCTGACGGCGGGGGCGGGCGTCTGTGCGGCGCAGCAGGCAAAGCCGGCGTCCATCAACCCGAAGACCACCGCCATCCGTGAGGCGACGGCGGAAGTGCTGCGCGAGACGAGCGAGATCAGAAAGCTCCCCATCCTGCGCCCCGTGCGGAGCGGCGCACAGACGCGAGCCGAAATTGAGCAGATGCTCGTCAGGAATCTCAACGAGAACTCGACGCCCGAAGAGTTACACGCATCCGAGACGGGGCTGAAGAAATACGGCCTCGTGCCCGCGAGCTTCCAACTCCGCCCCTTCATCATCAAGTTGCTGGTCGAGCAGGTCGCTGGCTATTACGACCCGAAGACGCAACAGTTTTACCTCGCCGACTGGATTGACCTCGACGGCCAAAAGCCCGTCATGGCCCACGAGCTGACGCATGCCCTTCAAGATCAGCACTTCAACCTGCGCCGCTTCGAGAAGTGGCCGAAGCACGATTCGGACGCGGAGTTGGCCGCGCAGTCGCTCGTCGAAGGCGACGCGACGGTGCTCATGTTCCAGTACGTGACGCGCAGCCCTATGCGACAGGTCGAGCTGCTGAAGTCTCTGCTTAAGAGCGGCAATACCTCCATGGAGCAGATTGACAACGCCCCGCGCGTGCTGCGCGAAACGCTCCTCTTCCCGTACACGCAGGGGTCGGCCTGGGTCATGCAGGTGTACAAACGCGGCGGGTGGGAGCAGGTTTCGCTTGCCTACAGGGATTTGCCGAAATCAACCGAGCAGATCATGCACCCCGAAAAATATTTCGCGCACGAAGCGCCGCTCAACACTTCCAACTGGAAAAATATCTCCAACGCTCTGGGCAAGGGTTGGAAGGTCGCGGACAACGATGTGAACGGCGAGTGGAGCTACTACCTGATCCTCGACGAGTATCTAAACTCGAAGGAGGAATCGCAGAAAGCCGCCGCCGGCTGGAACGGCGACCGCTACGTCCTCTACACGGGGCCGAACACAGGCGACGCGCTCATCACACAGAAAACCTTCTGGGACACCGAGACGGACGCGCGCGAATTCTACGATGCTTACACGAAGCGCACGACGAAACGCTACGGCACGGAGGCGTCGGAAGCTGAATCAGGCAGCATGCGGCAGTGGAAGACCAGAGAGGGAAGCGTGATGATTGAGCTTGACGGCAAGAGTGTGCTGATCGTCGAGGGCGTGCCCGAAAATATCAAGGCTGAAGACCTGTTAAAGATGCTCTAATCCTCACTTCGCCGCGCACGTCTCTTCCAGTGTCAATTTGCTCACGCGAACATCCTGCGCGAATTGAAGCGCGCGTTGTTTTAGCCCGCGCCCTGTGTTATTTTCAGGCATCTACAAGCTCTGACAATTCAATGTAAACCGGCTAACGACACGCACGCCTGCGCGTGTGTGGAAGAGGGGCCGGTGTGAGACGAGGATGAAGCTCGAAGCATCTCCGGCATCCGTGAAGGGCACGCGCCTGCGCGAGCTGACTGCGGAATTGCGCGCCCTCGAAGCCGGACTTCGTTTGGGCGGCGGCCCGGATAAAATCGAAAAGCAGCACAGCCAGGGAAAGCTGACGGCGCGCGAGCGCGTCGAACTGCTGCTCGACCCGGGCGCTTACGCGCGGGAAGTCGGCCTGCTCGTCGCCTACGACGAATACAAGGGCGGCGCGCCGTCGGCGGGCGTCGTGACGGTCGTCGGGCGCGTGGCGGGGCGTGAGGCTGTCGTCGTCGCCAACGACGCGACGGTCAAGGCCGGCTCTTGGTGGCCGGAGACGATCAAGAAAATTCTGCGCGCGCAGGAAATCGCGATGCGCTCGCGGGTGCCGATTATCTACCTCGTTGACTCGGCGGGCGTCAACCTGCCTTACCAGGGCGGCGTCTTTCCGGGGCAGTACGGCGCGGCACGCATCTTCTATTACAACTCGATCATGCGTCGCTACCTGCACGTCCCGCAAATCTCCGCAGTGATGGGGC
>JAIVJG010000007.1 GCA_020200155.1 Acidobacteriota bacterium
GAGCATCACGCCGCACACGAAGTTCAAGGCGGAGGCGTATGTTTTGACGAAGGAAGAGGGAGGGCGTCACACGCCGTTTTTCACGGGATACCGGCCACAGTTTTACTTTCGGACGACGGACGTAACGGGGGTGGCAAGTCTGCCGGAGGGAGTGGAGATGGTGATGCCTGGAGACAATGTGGCGATGGAGATCGAGTTGATAACGCCGATCGCGATGGAGAAGGGTTTGAGGTTTGCGATACGGGAAGGTGGGCGGACGGTGGGAGCCGGCACTATCTCCGATATCGTTGAATAACTTTTCAATTTGCGATTTCTGGTCTTAAGGATTCAGTCGCAAATCGAAAGTCTGGAATTTAAAAATCATGCTGAACGAAAAGATCAGAATCAGGCTCAAGGCATACGATCATCGTGTGCTGGATCAATCCACCTCGGAGATCGTCGAGACGGCGAAGCGCACGGGTGCGCGCGTGGCGGGGCCGATCCCGCTCCCGACCTCAAAGAATAAGTGGACTGTTCTCAGGTCGCCGCACGTGGACAAGAAGTCGCGTGAGCAGTTCGAGATCAGGACGCACAAGCGCCTGATGGACATTCTCGACCCGACGCCGCAGACCGTTGACGCGCTGATGAAACTCGACCTGCCGGCGGGCGTGGATGTCGAGATCAAGGCATTCGGCAGAGACAGATAACAAGGGATG
This sequence comes from Acidobacteriota bacterium, assembly GCA_020200155.1. Lineage (GTDB taxonomy): Bacteria > Acidobacteriota > Blastocatellia > Pyrinomonadales > Pyrinomonadaceae > JAIVJG01. Next base: position 696 of record JAIVJG010000007.1, read on the forward strand.
AAGGATGAGGGATGAGGGATGAATAAAATACATCTCTTGTTCATCCCTCATCCCTTATCCCTCATCCCTTGAGGTTGTTGTGATGGTTAACGGAATCATCGGTAAAAAAGTCGGCATGACGCAGTTGTTCGCGGCGGACGGCAGGGTCGTCCCCGTGACGGTTATCAAGGCCGGGCCTTGCGTCGTGGTGCAGAAGAAGACCGCCGCCGGGCCGGACGGTTACGACGCGGTGCAACTCGGACTCGTCGAAGAGAAGCCGGTCAAGCTCAAGAACGTCAACAAGCCGATGCGCGGCCACTTCGAGAAGACGGGCGGCGGCGTGCCTCCGACCCGCATCCTCAAGGAGCTTCGCGTCGAAGGCGCGAACGGCGAGGTCAACGTCGGCGACAAAGTTCTGGTTGACCAGTTCGCCGACGGCGACGCCATTGAGGTCATCGGAAAATCGAAGGGGCGCGGCTTCGCGGGCACGATCAAGCGGCACAACTTCAGCCGCGGCCCGGAGTCGCACGGCTCTATGAACGTGCGTGCGCCGGGTTCCATCGGCCAGTCGGCCTACCCCTCGCGCGTCATCAAGGGCACGCGTTCGTCGGGCCATATGGGCGACAAGCGCGTGACCGTCAGAGGTCTGACCGTGGCGCGCGTGGACGTGGAGAACAACCTGCTGATGGTGCGCGGCGCGGTGCCGGGCGCGAACGGCAGCGTCGTCGTCATCAAGAAATCGCAGAAGAAGTGATAAGAGATGAGTGATAAGAAAAGACGACGGTTTGTCTTATCACTTATCACTTGTCTCTCATCGCTCGAACGGAGTGAGCTATGCCTACCGTTAAGGTTCGCAATCTGAAGAACGAAGAGATCGGCGACCTCGATTTGTCGGACGCTGTGTTCGGCGCTGAGTTGAACGAATCGCTGATTCACGCGGCGGTGAAATCTCATCTGGCCGGCGCGCGTCAGGGCACTGTCGGGACGAAGACGCGCGGCGATGTGTCCGGCTCCGGCAAGAAGCTCTGGAAGCAGAAGGGGACAGGGCGCGCACGTATCGCCAGCATCCGCTCGCCACTCTGGAAGGGCGGCGGCAACGCGCACGGCCCGCAGGCGCGCGACTGGTCGCAGCCGCTGCCGAAAAAGATGCGGCGCGGCGCGTTGCGCTCCGCACTGTCGGAGCGGTTGCGCGAAGGAAACCTGCTCGTGGTTGACGAGTTCGTGCTGGAGAAGGCGAAGACGAAAGAGTTCATCGGCGCGCTCTCGACGCTCGAACTGGGCGGCAAGACGCTGCTCGTGGACAGGTTCGGCGACGACAACCCGCGTCTGGACAGCCTGCTGCTCGCCTCGCGCAACGTCAAGCGCGCGAAGGTCGTCAACAGCGCCGGCCTGAACATCTACGACGTGCTCTATCACGAAAAACTCGTCCTCTCTCGCGCCGCCGCCGAAGAGCTTTCGCGTGCGCTCGACCCGCAGTCGAAGCACGTCGCGGAGACGAACGACGACGCGGCGGAAGAGAGCAACGAACAGGCGGAGGAGGCCGCGTAAAAAGATGAGAACAGTTTGGGACATCATCAAAGCGCCGGTCATCACGGAGAAGGCGCTCGTGGCGAAAGAGGAGTCGCAGGACGGTCGGCAGCTTTTGACCTTCCGCGTTGACACACGCGCCACCAAGCCGGAAATCAAGTCCGCCATCGAAAAGATTTTCAACATACAGGTGGACACCGTGCGTACCATCAACTACATGGGCAAGAAGAAGCGGCAGGGGCGCTTCGAGGGCCGACGGCCTTCGTGGAAGAAAGCCTACGTCACGCTCAAGGCGGGACAAGACCCGTTCGACTACGGCGAAAATATCTAACAGCCGTGACAGGTGACAAGATAAGAACTTGTTCCCACCTGTCACCTGTCACCTGTCACGAAATAAAGTTATGGGCATCAAGAAACTGAGACCGACATCGCCTGCGCGTCGCTACCAGACGTACCTGACGCGCGACGAGCTGACGCCGGGCGCGAAGCCTGAGAGGGCTTTGCTCGAACCGAAGACGCGCATCTCCGGGCGCAACAACGACGGGCATATCACCGTGCGTCGTCGCGGCGGCGGCCACAAGCGCTTTTACCGGATCATAGATTTCAAGCGCAACAAGCCGGGCATTCCCGGTCGCGTGACGCAGATTGAGTACGACCCGAACCGCTCGGCGCACATCGCGCTCATCACCTACCTCGACGGCGAGAAGCGCTACATCATCGCGCCCGTCGGCCTTGAGGTCGGCAAGACCGTGATGAGCGGGCCGGAGGCCGATATCCTGCCGGGGAACGCCCTGCCAATCCACAACATCCCGCTCGGCACGCAGATTCACAACATCGAAATGCGTCCCGGCAAGGGCGGGCAAATGGCGAGAAGCGCAGGCTCGTTCGCGCAACTCGTCGCGAAAGAGGGCGACTACGCGCAACTCCGCATGCCTTCGGGCGAAGTACGGCGCGTGCCCGTCGTCTGCATGGCGACCGTGGGGCAGGTCGGCAACGTCGAGCACGAGAACGTCTCTTACGGCAAGGCCGGACGCTCGCGCTGGCATGGTTTGCGCCCGAAGGTGCGCGGCGTCGCGATGAACCCCGTAGATCACCCGCACGGCGGCGGTGAAGGCAAGACCAGCGGCGGCGGCCATCCCGTCACGCCCTGGGGCCAGCCGACGCGCGGCTACAAAACGCGCAAGAACAAACGCACGCAAAACATGATCGTGCGCGACAGAAGGAAGAAGTAAGGAATGAAGGTAAGGAGGCGGTTGGAAGTAACAAACATCCCTCTGCCCTCATCCTTTTGAAGTGGAGCGAAGCGAAACGTTATGGCACGTTCAGTTAAAAAAGGCCCGTTCATTGACGACTTTGTGCAGAAGGCTGTGGATCGCATCCGCCAGAGCGGCAACCGTCCGCCGGCTATTAAGACCTGGTCGCGCCGTTCAACGATCTCGCCCGACATGGTCGGGCTGACCTTCGGCGTCCACAACGGCAAGCGTCACATTCCCGTCTACGTGACGGAGAACATGGTCGGACACAAGCTCGGCGAGTTCTCCCCGACGCGAACCTTCAAGGGGCATTCGGGCACGAAGGCTGAGAAGTCGTCGAAGCCGGCAAGATAGTTAATGGTAAATAGTCAATAGTAAATGGTGAATAGATAACAACCATTCACGATTTACTATTCACCATTTACGAGGTTTAAGTGATGGAAGCGAAAGCAAGCGCAAAATATCTCCACGGGTCGCCGCAGAAGGCTCGTCTCGTGATTGACATGATTCGTGGCAAGAGTCTGGGGCAGGCGCTGGCGATTTTGCAGTTCACGAATAAGCGCGCCGCAGGCCACATCGAAAAGTGCGTGCGCTCGGCGTGGGCCAACGCCAACGAGGCCGCCGAGAAGGCGAACGTCTCCGTTGACCCGGACGAGTTGTTCGTCAAAGCCGCGTTCGTGGATCAGGGGCCGACGAAGAACCGCCGTCGTGTACGTCCCGCGCCGCAGGGCCGCGCCTATCGCGAGCAGAGACACTTCTGCCACGTGACCGTGCTGCTGGGGACTGACGGGAAAGAAGACGCGCCGGTGGGCGGCAAGAGCACTTCGGGAAAAAAGCGCGCCGCCGCGCCCGCGACCGCGACGAAGAAGAAAACAGTCGTCGCTTCAAAAACTAAGGCTGTCAAAGAAGAGACGGCTCAAGAATAGTTGAACGGAGAAGATTGTGGGTCAGAAAGTTCATCCTTACGGTTTCCGCCTCGGCTACAACAAAGACTGGCATTCGCACTGGTTCGCCAAAAAGCAGTACGGCGATTACCTGATCGAAGACCTCAAGTTGAAGGCCACCTTGAAGGCTCGCTTCGCCGGCGCGGGCGTCTCGCACGTTGACGTTGAGCGCGCGGCCAACCGCCTCAAGCTCATCATCTACACGTCGCGCCCCGGCATCATCATCGGTCGCAAGGGCGCGGAGATTGACAAGCTCAAGGCCGACATCGCCTCGCGCACGGGCCGCGAAGTGCTGGTCTCGATTCAGGAAATCCATAAGCCGGAACTGAACGCGCAGTTGCAGGCCGAGAAGATCGCGCAGCAGTTAGAGAAGCGCATCGCCTTTCGCCGCGCCATGCGTAAGACCGTCGAAGAGACTCTGCGCTTCGGCGGGCAGGGCATCAAGGTCAAGGTCGCAGGCCGCTTGAACGGCGCGGAGATCGCACGCAGCGAGTGGCACCTGCAAGGGCGTCTCCCACTGCACACACTGCGCGCCGACGTTGACTACGGCTTTACGGAAGCGCACACGACGTTCGGCGTGATCGGCGTCAAGGTCTGGATATATCGCGGTGAAATTCTCGACCCGAAGGCGGCGATGGCACGCGGCACACAGACCGACCCGATCAACGAGCCACGCCCCGAGCGCGGCAGCGACGGGCGACGCCCGCGCCCGCGCCGCGACGAAGGCGAAGGACGCCCGCGCGGCGACCGTGGGGGCCGGCCTCCCGGCAGAAGATAAGCGAGTAAATGGTCAATGGTAAATGGTGAATAGAGGGCTTCAGAGTCAGCCACCATTTGCTATTCACCATTTACCATTGAAGAGGGTTACATCATGTTGATGCCGAAAAAAGTTAAGCACCGGAAGCAGATGAAGGGCCGGATGAAGGGCACGGCGCAACGCGGCAGCGCCATCAGCTTCGGTGAGTACGGGTTGAAGACTCTGGAGCCGGGCTGGATCACCGACCGCCAGATCGAGGCCGCTCGTATCGCCATGACGCGCCACATCAAGCGCGGCGGCAAAATCTGGATACGCATGTTCCCGGACAAGCCCATCACGAAGAAGCCTGCGGAAACCCGCATGGGCAAAGGCAAGGGCGCACCGGAATACTGGGTGGCGGTCGTCAAGCCGGGCCGCGTCCTCTACGAAATTGAAGGTGTTGACGAGACGACGGCGCGCGAAGCGATGCGTCTGGCGGCGCAGAAGCTGCCGGTCAAGACCAAGTTCGTGACCCGCGCCGAGCAAGAGGGAGGCGCAGTTTAATTATGGCGAAGAGACGTGAAGAAATAGATCGCCTGCGCGATTTGTCGGACGCGGACTTGAAGGAAGAAGCGGCGCGCATCAAAGAGTCGCTCTTCCGGCTCAACTTCAAGCTGGCGCTCGGCGACATGGACGCGGTTAAGACCGTGCGCCGCGAGAAAAAATCCCTCGCGCGCCTGCGGACTATGATGCGCCAGCGCGAGTTGGAGCAGGCGGCGACAAAGTAAATGTTGAACGATAAACGCGCAGTGATGAATTAAGAGAAGCTCCGGCTTTCGTTCGTCAACACGCATTTATCAATAGAGGTTTGTAATGGCAGAAGAGACGCAGGACAACAGTCAGGAAACGGAGCGCACGGGCGACGAGCAGGCAGCCGTGGTGGCGGCGGACGTGAAGTCTGGCGAGAGCCTCGCGCACGAGGTCGCGCCGGGCGTGGATTCGCAGGCGGGCAACGCCGCAGGCACGGAAGCCGGCAAGCGCGGGCATCGCGCGGAGAAAATCGGCATCGTCGCCTCCGACAAGATGGAGAAGACGGTCGTGGTGCGCGTGGATCGCTTAATCAAGCACCCGAAGTATCGCCGCTACGTCCGCCGCACGTCCAAGTTCATGGCGCACGACGAGTCCGGCGCGACCATCGGCGACAAGGTACGCATCGTCGAGACGCGGCCCCTCTCGGCGCGCAAACGCTGGCGCGTCGTCGAGATCGTTCAGAAGGCACAGAAGTAGTGAATGGTTAATGGTCAATAGTAAATGGATGAAGAGGGTTATTTCCATTTACCATTCACTGTTCACTATTTATCAGGAGTGAGTCATGGCAATTCAGATGCAAACGTCTCTGGACGTGGCGGACAATTCGGGCGCGCGTCGCGTGGAGATGATTATGTCCATCGGCGGCTCGACCGGGCGTAAGGCGAGCCTCGGCGACAAGATCAAGGTGACGGTCAAAGAGGCCGCGCCGGACGGGGGCGTGAAGAAGGGGACGGTGCATAACGCCGTCATCGTCCGCACGCGCAAGGAGGTGCGCCGCAAGGACGGCACCTACATCCGTTTCGACCAGAACGCCTGTGTGCTCATCAAGCCCGACGACACGCCCATCGGCACGCGCGTCTTCGGCCCCGTCGCCAGAGAACTGCGCGACCGCAACTTTATGAAGATCGTTTCGCTCGCGCCGGAGGTGATTTAACAGTGGCAACTAAGGGAAACAAGCGCTCCAAGGTCAGGAAGGGCGATCAGGTCGTCGTCATCGCCGGGCGCGATAACGGCAAGCGCGGTCGCGTGCTCGAAGTCCTGCCCGCCGACGGCAAGGTGAAAGTCGAGGGCGTGGCGATGATGAAAAAGCATCAGCGCGGCAACCAGCAACTCAATCGCGGCGGCGGCATCATCGAGAAGGAAGCCTACATCAACATCTCGAACGTACAGTTGATTGACCCGCAGTCCGGCAAACCGACGCGCGTCCGTTACGAAGTGGCGGACGACGGCTCGAAGACACGCGTCGCGACCGGCAGCGGCCAGACTTTGGACAAAGCGTAGAAACCGAGCGGCACGAAAAGCCGCCGGCGCGGAAACGTCAGGCTCCGTTTGGGCTGGGACGAGACCCGTGCGAATGTGTGAGGTAGAGAAGAAATGGCAGCCAGATTAAAAGAGCGTTATCAAAAAGAAATCGCACCGGCGCTCGCCAAGGAGTTCGGCATCACGAACACGATGGCGATTCCGAAGGTGGAAAAAGTCGTCATCAACATGGGACTCGGCGAGGCCATCGCCAATGCCAAGATCATTGACACGGCAGCGGACGAGTTGCGCTCCGTGACGGGCCAGAAGCCCGTCACGACGAAAGCCAAAAAATCCATCGCGGCCTTCAAACTGCGCCAGGGTATGCCCATCGGCTCGATGGTGACGTTGCGCGGCGATAGGATGTACGAGTTCCTCGACCGTCTGGTGTCGGTCGCGCTGCCGCGCGTCAGGGACTTTCGCGGCGTCAGCCCCAAGGCGTTCGACGGGCGCGGCAACTACACGCTCGGCGTCCGCGACCAGTTGATCTTCCCCGAAATTGATTTCAACAAAGTGGACAAGACGCGCGGGATGAACATCTCAATCGTCACCACCGCACGCAACGACGAGCAGGCACGCGCGCTCCTCAAGGCGCTCGGCATGCCGTTCAGACAATAACGTAGGGGCTTGGAAAGTTAGGGGCTGGCGAAAACCAGCGACCGACCTTCCAGCCTCAAGCCTCTGAGGTTCTATGGCAAAGAAGTCACTGATCGCGAAAGCGAACCGGAAACCGAAATTCTCTGTGCGCGCATACACGCGCTGCCAGCGTTGCGGCAGGCCGCGCGCGTACCTGCGTAAGTTTAAGCTGTGCCGCATCTGCTTCCGCGAACTGGCGCTACAGGGGCAAATCCCCGGCGTCGTTAAGTCGAGTTGGTAATTTAGCATTCGACCGCCAGCAGTCAGCCGCGCGCCGAGTCGCAGAGCCGAAACCTGGCGGCTTCATTTGGAGCTTATAGAGTAATGACCGATCCTATTGCCGACATGCTGACGCGTATGCGTAACGCGATTGCCGCGAAGCACTCGCGCGTGGACATCCCGGCGTCGAAACTGAAACTGGAGATTGCCCGCATCCTCAAGGAAGAGGGCTACATCAACAACTTCGTCATCAAGGGCGAGGGGCCGAAAAAGATGATCCGCATCTTCCTGCGCTACGACGCGCGCGGCACTTCTTCCATCTCGCACCTGTCTCGCGTCTCGCGCCCCGGTCGCCGCGTCTACATGGGCGCGACCGACATCCCGCGTGTGCTCGGCGGCTACGGCGTCAACATCGTCTCGACCTCGCGCGGCCTGATGAGCGGCAAACGCGCACGCCGCGAGAACGTCGGCGGCGAAGTGCTGGCGGCAATCTATTAAGGGATGAGGGATGAAGGATGAGGGATGAAGCGAACCGCGCTTGTCCTGTTTCATCCCTCATCCCTCCGCCCTCATCCTTAGAGGTAGCTATGTCTCGTATTGGAAAGAAAATCATCACGATTCCGAAGGGTGTCACGGTGGCGATCCGCGACGGCGAGTTGGAAGTGAAGGGGCCTAAGGGCACGCTCAAAACGCCGATTCCCGAAGGCATCACGTTCAAACAGGAAGGCGACACGTTGCAGGCCGAGCGCGCCTCGGACGAACAGCGTGCGCTGCACGGGCTGGCCCGCGCGCTGGCGAACAACGCCGTCGTTGGCGTGACCGAAGGTTTCACGCGGCAGATGGACGTGGTCGGCGTCGGCTATAAGGCGGACGTGCAGGCCAAGCGCATCGTCTTCTCGCTCGGCTACTCGCACCCCATCGAATTCCCGCTGCCCGAAGGCGTGGAAGTGAAATCCGAGCGCGTGCCGGCGAAGGGTTCGATCCAGCAGTACCAGGTGACGCTGACGCTCACAGGGATTGACAAGCAGAAGCTAGGACAGGTCGCCGCAGAGATGTACAACCTGCGTAAGCCCGACCCTTATAAGGGCAAAGGCGTGCGCTACGCCGACGTGAAGTTGAAGCTCAGACCCGGCAAGACCGGCAAATAGTAACTGTTGATTTAGGTTCGCGGTTCCTTTCGGGAATCACCCCTTGCGGCGGGCGCGCATCGGTACACGCGACACCTGAAGGAGCGTTTGAGAAATGGCAAAGAAGGACAGAGCAACAATTCGCAGGGGGGTGCACACACGCATCCGTCGCAAGGTGCGCGGAACGTCGGCGCGCCCGCGCCTGGCGATCTACCGCAGCTTGAATCACATCTACGCGCAGGTCATTGACGACGAGCAGGGCGCGACGATTGCCTCCGCCTCGACGACGGAGAAAGACTTGCGTAGCGGCACGGGTGGCAACATCGAGGCCGCGCAGCGCATCGGTCGCGCCATCGCCGAGCGCACACTCGCGAAGGGCATCGAGTCCGTCGTCTTCGACCGTGGCGGCTATCGCTACCACGGGCGCGTCAAGGCTCTGACGGACGCCGCGCGCGAGGCAGGACTTAACAAGGCAGAGGCGGAAGCGGCCCCCGCACCCGCCGAAGAAGAAGGCGCGGCGGCCTGAGAGATAGGAAAAAGCGATGCGACAACCGAAACAGAGAATTTTATCGCAGGGTCTCGATCTGAAGGATCAGGTCATCTCGATCAACCGCGTGACGAAGGTCGTCAAGGGCGGCAAGAACATGAGCTTCGCGGCGCTCGTCGTCATCGGCGACGGGGCGGGCCACGTCGGCTTCGGCACTGGCAAGGCGCGCGAAGTGCCGCTCGCCATCAAGAAGGCCATCGAGGCGGCGAAGAAGAATCTGATCCGCGTGCCTCTCATCAACAACACGCTGCCGCACCCGCTCGTCGGCGTGCATGGCGCGGGACGCGTGCTGATGAAGCCTGCGTCGGAAGGCACAGGCGTCATTGCGGGCGGGGCCGTCCGCGCGGTGATGCAGGCCGTCGGCGTCCACGACGTGCGGACGAAGTCGCTCGGCTCGGCCAACCCGCACAACGTCGTGCGCGCGACCTTCAACGGCCTCCTCAACATGAAAGACCCGATGGAACTGGCGCGACTGCGCGGCAAGCAGGTCGAAGAGCTATAGGCAAGTAAATAGTAAATGGTCAAAGGTGAATAGAAAAACGGTCTTTCACCATTCACTGTTTACCATTGACCGTTGACGAGGTTTGAAATGGCTGACGAGAATAAGCAACAGGACGGCGATGGCGGGAAGATTCGCATACAGTATTACCGCAGCGTCATCGCTTTCCCGAAAACGCAGAAAGAGATCGTGCGCAGCGTCGGGTTCACCAAGCTGAATCAGACGCTCGAGCGCCCCGACACACCCGCGATGCGCGGCGTCGTCGCCAAAGTGCCGCATCTCCTGCGGATCATTGAATAAAGCCGTGACGGGTAGATCGTGACAGGTGACAAGAAAGAAATCTTGTTTTGACCTGTCACCTGTTACCTATCACCATTCACGAGGTTTGAAATGGCTATCGGTTTGAACAACTTGCACCCCGCGCCGGGTTCGACGCACAAGAAGAAGCGGGTCGGTCGCGGCCCCGGCTCCGGCCTGGGCAAAACCGCCGGGCGCGGCAACAAGGGCCAGAAGTCGCGTTCCGGCTACAGCGCCAAGATCGGCTTCGAGGGCGGCCAGATGCCTTTGCAGCGTCGCCTGCCCAAACGCGGCTTCACGAACATTTTTAAGAAGCAGTGGATCGAGGTCAGCCTCGCCTCGCTCGAAAAGCAGTTCGGAGCGAACGACGAGATTACGCCGGAGCTTCTGCACGAGCGCGGCGTGATCGCGAAGGGCAAGCGCGACGTGGTCGTGCTCGGCACCGGCGAGGTCACGAAGGCTCTGCGCGTCGCGGCGCACCGCTTCACCAAAAGCGCACGCGAAAAGATCGAGCGGGCCGGCGGCACAGTCACCGTCATCGAGCCGCATAAAAAACCGGATGCGCCGGTGCCGGTGGAGCAGTAAGCCGCGCGCCGCTTTGAAAGTTTAATCCTGCAAAGAGAGCTGAGGACGCGGTGAAGAGCTGTTAAGTTTCTTCGGCGTCTTCAGCCGTTTTTGATGAAGGCGGCCAGCAGCCCGTTATCGTCAGTCAGGCCAAAGCAAAACACCTGCTTTGCTAAATTCCGAAGGTTGCTGGTAGGCTTTTGAGAAGATTCGAGACTGGCCGCTAACTGCTGATTGCTGAGAGTTAATTATGGAAAAGTTTTTTGCCGCCGTTCGCAACATGTTCACCGTGCCTGACCTGCGTAAGCGTATTCTGTTTACGCTCGGCATGCTCGCCGTCTATCGCTTCGGCGCGCACATCACCGCGCCCGGTGTTGACCGCGACCAACTGAAGAGAGTCTGGCAGGAGGTCGGGAGCACACTGCTCGGCGTGCTCGACCTGTTTTCCGGCGGCAACTTTCAGACAATCTCCATCTTCGCGCTCGGCGTGACGCCCTACATTACCGCCTCGATCATCCTCCAATTGATGACGACGGTCTTTCCGCAGTTGAAGAAGTTGCAGGAGGAAGGCGAGGCCGGGCGGCAGAAGATTAACCAGTACACGCGCTACCTGACGGTTGTGCTCTGCCTGTTCCAGACCTTCATCGTCGCGCGCTGGCTTCAAGCCAATCAGGTCGGCGCGGGCGGCCCCGGCTTCATCCTGACGACGATGCTGACGCTCACCACCGGCACGATCTTCATCATGTGGCTCGGCGAGCAGATCACCGAGCGCGGCATCGGCAACGGCATCTCGCTGCTCATCTTCGCGGGCATCGTCATCGGCCTGCCGACCAAGGGCGTTCCGCAGGTCTTCGAGCGCCTCCGCAGCGGCGATACCTTCGCCACCATCGGCGTCATCGCCATGGTCGCCATCCTCGTCGGCCTCATCGCCTTCATCGTCTACGTCGAGACGGCACGCCGCAAAGTCCCGATCTCATATGCCAAGCGCCACGTCGGGCGGCAACTCGTCGGCGGGCAGCAGACGAACATGCCGATCAAGATCAACATGGGCGGCGTCATCCCCGTTATCTTCGCCTCGTCCGTGCTTGCCATCCCGCAGACGGTTTTGCAATTCATCCCGCGCGACCCCAACAACACTGCGTCTCTGGGGAGCCGTGTGCACACGTTCTTTCAGGGCTTCCACGGCGGCGACCCTTACTACGAGATTTTCTTCGCCTCGCTGATTATCCTGTTCACGTTTTTCTACATCACCATCATCTTCAACGTCGAGGAGGTGGCCGACAACCTGCGTAAGCACGGCGGCTTCGTCCCCGGCATCCGACCGGGACGCAACACGGCTGAGTTTCTCAACACGATCCTGACGCGCCTGACGACCGTCGGCGCGCTCTACCTCGTGTTCGTCGCGCTCATCCCGCAGATCATGCTGAGCGGCTTCAACGTCGGGCGACTGCCGTTGGTCGGCACAGGTCTCGAAGATTTCGTCAGCCGCACGCCGGGTTTGGGGTGGATTCCCCGTGGCATGGGCTATCAATTCTATTTCGGCGGCACCAGCCTGCTGATTCTCGTCGGCGTGGCGATGGACACCGTCTCGCAGATCGAGGCGCAACTCGTGATGCGTAACTACGAAGGCTTCTTCGGGCCGGGCAGTCGCCTGCGCGGACGGAGAAACTAGAGAATTTTTGAGTTGCGATTTTTAATTTTCGATTGAATGACAGCCGCGCCACCTGCGTAGTTCTTCCAATCAGAAACCAAAAATCGCAAATTGACTATGTCGAAGATCATCGTCCTCATGGGTGCGCCGGGTGCAGGGAAGGGCACGCAGGCGCGACTGCTGCAAGAGCGTCGAGGCCTGCCGCAGATTTCGACCGGCGATATGTTCCGCGCTCTCTTAAAGACACAGACGCCGCTCGCAGAGGAACTACGGCCTATACTTGCCACCGGAGCACTCGTTCCCGACGACTTGACGATCCGCATCGTCAGGGAGCGCACGGGCCAGCCGGATTGCCTCGGCGGGTACATCCTCGACGGCTTCCCGCGCACGACGGCGCAAGCTGAGATGCTGGAAAAAATCGCCGTTGAGCAAGGCAACGAGATCGGCGCGATTCTCGTTGACGTGCCTTTCGAGATTTTAGAGAAGCGCATGACGGGACGCCGTTCCTGCCCCGTGTGCGGCGAGATTTACAACGTCTATTTCAAGCCGCCTAAGATGGACAACGTCTGCGACCTCCACCCTGATGTCCAACTTAACCATCGTGCGGATGACAACGCCGAGACAAGCAAAGTAAGACTTGAAACTTACGAGCAGCAGACGCAGCCGTTGCTCGATTACTACAACGCGACCGAGCGTCTGCACCGCGTGGACGGCACGCGCGACGTTGAGCCGATTTACAACGACATTGAAAAGATTGTGACGGGCGGGCGGTAACAAGCCGGCGCGATGACGAGTTGTTCCTCGTTCGCCGCGCGCCGGTTGCCACTTCTCACAGCATTTATGATTATCGGGAAGTCGAAAAGGGAGTTGGACAAGATGCGCGCCGCCGGACGTTTGATCGGGCTGGTGCGCGAGGAGTTGCGCAGGATGGTGCGGCCCGGCGTGACCACGCTCGAACTCGACGCGGCAGCCGAGAAGATGATTCGCGACTCCGGCGCGCTCCCGACCTTCAAGGGCTATCACGGCTACCCGTTTTCGATCTGCGCGTCCGTCAACGAGCAGGTCGTGCACGGCTTCCCCTCGAAATACGTTTTGAAAGAGGGCGACATCTTTTCCGTTGACTGCGGCGCGACGCTCGAAGGCTTCGTCGGCGACACCGCGACGACCGTGCCGGTCGGGAAGGTCAGCGAAGACAGACTCAAGCTCATCCGCGTGGCGGAAGAAAGCCTTGAGCGCGCCATCGCACAGTGCCGGCCCGGCAAACATTTGGGCGACATCGGCTGGGCAGTGCAGGAGCACGCAGAGGCGCACGGCTATTCCATCGTGCGCGACTACGTGGGGCATGGCATCGGTCGCAAGATGCACGAAGACCCGCAAATCCCTAATTACGGGAAGCCGGGCACGGGCGTCAGGATCAAGGCGGGCTACGTTTTCGCCGTCGAGCCGATGATTAACATGGGCACGCATTACACGAAGACGCTCTCCGACGGCTGGACGGTTGTCACTCTGGACGGCAAGCCCAGCGCGCACGTCGAACATACCATCGCCATTACGGAGGACGGGCCGGAAGTGCTGACGCAGGTGACGGAAAAAGTGCCGGAGGCGGAGGCCGTCAACGCCTGAAAGGCGTGCCGCCGCTCCTAGTGGGTCAGTTTCAAATTAGAGCACTGATAAATGCTGGCTCAGAATTTCAAACTGACCCACTATGCCGCCGCTGCTCCGCTTGGAGCATCTATCAGGTTGTGCTATTATTCGCAGTTTGCGAGCCGCATTCTTTTTTACCCAGGATTTTAAGAGGGTATGGCGAAAGAAGAAGCGATGGTAGAGCTTTCGTCATAACGATTTGAATCGCGGGCGCATTACGTATCGCTACAAATAAACGCCGGTAGGTTATCTCCTGCGAAAAAGGTGTGTGAGTGATGAAAGTAAGGGCTTCCGTCAAAAAAATGTGTGACAACTGCAAGATCATTCACCGCAAAGGTGTGGTCAGGGTGATCTGCACCAACCCGAAGCACAAGCAGCGTCAGGGTTAAGTCATTTTCAAATCCCGGATTTCAGATTTGAAATTTTCCGAAACGAATTGTCGAGAGTTGGAGAGAAGAAATGGCTCGTGTAGTTGGCGTTGATCTTCCGGTCAATAAGCGCGTCGAAATCGGCCTGACGTACATTTACGGCATCGGTCGCTCGCGCTCGAACTCGATTCTGCGAGAGGCGCAGATTAGCCCGAACACGCGCGTGCGTGATCTGGACGAGGCTCAGTTGGGGCGCATTCGCTCGGTCATAGAAGGCCAGGGCGATGTCGAGGGCGACCTGCGTAAACGCGTGCAGATGGACATCAAGCGTTTGATGGACATCGGATGCTATCGCGGCCTGCGCCACCGTCGCGGCCTCCCCGCGCGCGGGCAGCGCACACACACTAACGCGCGCACGCGCAAAGGCCCGCGCCGCGCCACCGTCGCGAAGAAGAAAGCGCCGGGCAAGAAGTAAGAATTAGAGGCCGGAGGCCGGTAAGAATTTCTTGAACCAGCCTCCAGCCCCAAGTCTCCGAGGTTCTAATGGCAAAACCAACCACTGGCGGCAAGAAGAAAACCTTTCGTAAGAAAGAGAAGAAGAACATCCCGACGGGGATCGTCCACATCGCGGCGTCGTTTAATAACACGATGATCTCGATCACGGACATGAACGGCAACCTGATCGCGCAATCGTCGGCGGGCGCGCGCGGTTTTCGCGGCTCGCGCAAGGGCACGCCGTTCGCCGCGCAGCAGGCTGCCGGCGAGGCAGCACGTATCGCCAAGGAAGCCGGCATGCAGCAGGCCGAGGTGCGCGTCAAAGGGCCGGGCGGCGGTCGCGAGTCGGCGATCCGTGCGATCAACAGTTCCGGCATTCGCGTCACCATCATCCGCGACGCCACGCCGATTCCGCACAACGGCTGTCGTCCGCCGAAGCGTCGCAGAGTTTAGCAAGCAGGTGATAAGTAATAAGTGATAAGACAGAGCATTGGCTTTTTCTCATCACTCATCACTTATCACTCATCACGTTCTTATGACCTAAAGGATGAAGGGTCGTGCGTGCGCGGCGGCGCGCGGTCTGTAAACTTTTCCGTCTTGTAAATAAGAGACTGGAGGCAAAAGTAGTGGCTAGGTATCGTGGAGCGGTGTGCCGTCTGTGCCGCCGTGAAGGTGCAAAATTATTCTTGAAGGGCGACCGTTGTTTCAAGCCCTCGTGCCCGATTGAGAAGCGCGGCACGCAGCCGCCCGGACAGCATGGAAACTCTATGCGTCGCGGCAAGGCGCTGGCTGGCTACGGCCAGCAGTTGCGCGAGAAGCAGAAGGTCAAGCGAATTTACTTCGTCCTCGAAGGGCAGTTTCGCAACTATTTCGAGCGCGCGGCGCGCATCAAGGGCATCACGGGCGAAAACCTTCTGATCCTGCTCGAACGCCGCCTCGACAACACCGTCTACCGCGCGGGCTTTGCCACGTCGCGCCGACAGGCGCGCCAGCTCGTCAATCACGGGCACGTCGAAGTCAACGGGCGCAAGGTGGACATCCCCTCGTTTCAGGTCAAGCCGAGCGACATCATTACCATCAAGGAGGCGAGCCGCAAGAACTCACACGTCGAGGGTGCGTGGCAGACCGCAGGCGGGCGCGGTCGTCCGAGTTGGCTCGCGCCGGCGGATGGAGAGATGAGCGCGCGGGTCGCTTCATTGCCGACGCGCGCCGACGTTGACCGCTCGATCAACGAGCAACTGATCGTCGAGCTTTACAGCAAGTAACACGCGCGTGGTGCGGCGCGCTCTGCGGTTCTCGTTCGACGAGACGGCGGGGCCGCGCTTCACCCCGCCTTGCCCTTTCGGATACAGGTCTTGATAAAACTATGGCTATGGATCAACAAAATCTCTGGACAGGGTTTCAGATGCCGCGCCGCCTCGCCGTCGAGGGCGACACGCTGACAGAACGCTACGGGCGCTTCTCGGCGCAGCCGTTCGAGCGCGGCTTCGGCACCACCATCGGCAACTCTCTCAGGCGCGCTCTGCTCTCTTCCATCGAAGGCGCGGCCATCACCGCCGTCAAGATCGAAGGCGTCGAGCACGAGTTCTCAAGCATTCGCGGCGTCGTCGAGGACGCGACCGACGTAATCCTGAATCTGAAGCAGATTCCGTTCAAGCTGCACGGCGGCGAGGCGAAGACGCTGACGATACACAAGGACGGCGCGGGCGAAGTCACCTCCGCCGACATCCAAGCGGACGGCGAAGTCGAAGTGCTCGACCCGAATGTCTACATCGCGACTGTCAGCGATGGCGGCTCGCTGACGGTCGAGATGCGTCTGCGTCGCGGGCGCGGCTACGTCCCCGCCGAGCGCAACTTCGATGAAGACCTCTCGCTCGGTTACATCCCCGTGGATTCCGTACACACGCCGGTCAAGAAGGTGAACTTCACGGTCGAGGCGGCGCGGCTCGGTCAGAACACAGAGTTCGACAAGCTGACCATCGAAGTCTGGACGGACGGCTCCGTGAAGCCGGACGACGCCATCGGTCTCGCCGCGAAGTTGATTAAGGATCACATGGCGATCTTCATCAACTTCGAGGAAGACACGGACGACTTCGCCTACCAGAACATCGAGCGCCCGCCCTTGCCGCGCAACGACCTGCTCGACCGCTCGGTTGACGAGCTTGAGCTATCGGTGCGCTCCTACAACTGCCTGAAGAACGCCAACATTCGCACCATCCGCGACCTCGTGCAACGCAGCGAGCGCGAGATGCTGGCGACGAAAAACTTCGGCAAAAAGTCTCTGAACGAGATCAAGGACATCCTGCACGGGATGGGCCTCGACTTCGGCATGGAGTTCGACGAGCAGGGCAATCCGATTCCCGGCTCCGGCGGCAGGGACGGCGACATCAGCGATTTCGAGGACGACGAGGAAGAAGAGGAGTAGAAGAAACGATAAATGCGGAATGCCGCAATGATGAATGAAGAAAATGCTTTTGTCTTTCATCCATCACTCATCATTTATCATTTCGGGGAATCTGTCATGCGACACTTAAAAGCACATCGCAAGCTGGGACGCACTACGGAGCATCGCATGTCCATGCTGCGCAACCTTGCGACTTCGCTCATCAACGCACGCGACGAGCGCATCGTGACCACGTTGCCGAAGGCGAAAGAACTGCGCCCGTTCGTCGAGCGCGCGATCACTCTCTCGCGCAACGCGCAGGGATTGGAAGGCGAGCAGGCCGCCGCGCAAAGCGTGCACC
Source organism: Acidobacteriota bacterium (assembly GCA_020200155.1). GTDB lineage: Bacteria > Acidobacteriota > Blastocatellia > Pyrinomonadales > Pyrinomonadaceae > JAIVJG01. The sequence goes on from JAIVJG010000007.1 coordinate 18,035, forward strand.
TTCGCCGTCAGGCCGCCGCGTTCTTCCACGCGGGCAATCGTGGGCAGTCGGTTTCGGCGGGCAAGCGCGGCCAGCCACGCGCGCCGCGCACGGCGGGCGTCGCGGCTGTCAAGCGCCTGTTTGACGAACTCGGCGAGCGCTTCAAGGATCGGCAGGGCGGCTACACCCGCATCATCAAACTGGGGCGGCGCGACGGCGACAACGCCGAACTCGCGATCATCGAACTCGTTGACAACCTGCGCGAGCGCGAGGCCGCCGCCTCTTCACCCAAGCGCGCCAAGACGGTCGCGTCGGGCAAGAAGAAGACGACGAAGCTCGACGATTCAAAGGAAGCGCAGGGCGGTCGTCGCGGCGGCAAGAAGGCCGACCGCACCTTCGAGAAGCCGGAGACGACGCGCGCACGCGGCAAGGGCGAGGCTTCAATCCCTGAGTCGAAGGACGCCGACAAGGCCGGCAGCGGCGGGCGTCGCTCGAAGAAAACCGAATCAACCGCCGCCGAGAAAGACACGGAGTAGTACAGGCAGGGCGGAAATGTGTGTGGCGCGCGACCCCGCTCACGCGAAACTAAGGAGGCGCAACCCCGCTTTTTCTTCATCGAGAGCAGGCCCCAACGAAGTCGCCGGTGCAGCGGGCGGCGCTGGGGCCTGTTCTCTTGTCGGCGAACTAACACACGGGCGTCACCCACGCGCCCGCTCGGAGGCTCGAAGAGCATGAGCGATCAAGATCAAACTTCATCGTCCGGCAATGAACAAACAAGGAGCGCAGAGACGGAGCGTGGCGGCGACACCGGCACGGGAGAACGCGGCGGCGTCGGTCGCCACAGTGGGCGACGCAGGCGCGGGCGCACTTCAACTCAGCCGTCGCAGGGCCAGTCGCGCCGCGCGGAATCTTCGCTCAACCTTGAAGAACTGCGCGAGCTGACAGAGTTGTTCACGGAGCATCGCCTGACGGATTTCGAGTTCGAGAACGCGGACATCCGCGTCCGCCTGAGCCGCAACCCCGCGCCGCAGGCAGGAGCGCAATCCGCCGCGCCGCCCCCCACGACGGCTACGCCTGCCTCGACCTCCGCCGCGCAGTCGGCGGGCGGCGAAGCGGCTTCGTCGTCAACCGCCCCGTCCGGCGCGGGCGCGTCGTCCGGGACGAGTCACGCCGAGGCGAAGGAAGAAGAACTGCACATCATCACGTCGCCGATTGTCGGGACGTTCTATCGCGCGTCGTCGCCCAACGCCGACTCATTCGTCAAGGCGGGCAGCCACGTCGAGCACGACACGGTCGTCTGCATCATCGAGGCGATGAAATTGATGAACGAGATACAGGCCGAGACGACGGGGACGGTCGAGAAAATCTACGTCGAGAACGGCCAGCCGGTCGAGTTCGGCCAGCCGCTGTTCGGAATCAAAAAGTAGTTCAAAGTCTAAGGTTCAAAGTCAGAAAGTCGCACGAGGGCTTTCCGACTTTGAACCTTAGACTTTGAACTTTGAACTTGAGATGCACAAGTTTCGCAAAATTCTGATCGCCAATCGCGGCGAGATCGCGTGCCGGATTATCTGGACGTGCAAGGAGATGGGCATCTCGACCGTCGCCGTCCACAGCACCGCAGACCGCGACTCGCTGCACGTGCGTTTCGCAGACGAGGCCATCTGCATCGGGGCGGCGACCGCCGCGCAGAGCTATCTCAACATCCCGGCTGTCATCGCCGCCGCCGAGATCACGAACGTAGACGCGATTCATCCCGGCTACGGCTTCCTCGCCGAGTCGTCGTACTTCGCCGAAATTTGCGAGGCCTGCAACATCAAGTTCATCGGGCCGCGCGCCAGCGTGATCGCCATGATGGGCGATAAGGTCGAAGCACGCCGGACGATGAAAGCGGCTGGACTCCCGATTCTGCCCGGCAGCGAAGGCCCTCTGAAGTCAGAAGAAGAAGCACTCTCGGTCGCGCGTGAGATCGGCTTCCCAGTCATCATCAAAGCCTCTGCCGGCGGCGGCGGGCGCGGCATGCGTATCGTCCGCACCGAGGAGGAACTCGGCCCCTCGATGCGGACAGCCTCGAACGAGGCGGCAGCAGCATTCAGGAACGGCGAAATCTACGTGGAGCGTTTCGTCGAGAACCCGCGCCACATCGAGATACAGGTGCTCGCCGATGAGCACGGAAACTGCATTCATCTTGGCGAGCGGGACTGTTCAATTCAGCGACGCCACCAGAAACTTCTGGAAGAAGCCCCTTCGCCTGTGCTCACGCCTGAGTTGCGCGAACAGATGGGGCGGGCGGCGGTCGAGGCGTGCCGGAAAGTCGGTTATTCGAGCGCGGGCACCATCGAATTTCTGCTCGACGAGGACGGCGAGTTCTATTTCATGGAGATGAACACGCGCATTCAGGTCGAGCATCCAGTGACGGAGATGGTCACGCTTACGGACATCGTGCGCAACCAGATACAGGTCGCCGAAGGCAATCCAATCTGGTACAAACAGTCGGACGTGCTCTTCGTCGGCCACTCCATCGAGTGCCGCATCAACGCCGAAGACCCTGAGACGTTCGCCCCTTCGCCGGGGAAGATTACGGCCTACAACACGCCCGGCGGCCCCGGCGTGCGCGTGGACACGGCGGCCTATCCGGGCTACTACGTGCCGCCCTTCTACGATTCGATGATCGCCAAGCTGATCGTCCACGCGCGCACGCGCGACATCGCGATTGCGCGCATGCGCCGCGCGCTTGAAGTGATGGTGGTCGAGGGAATCAAGACGACGATCCCGCTGCATCTGGCGATTATGGACGACCCGCATTTTCGCGCGGGCGAGTATTCGACGAAGTTCATGGAGCAATTTTTCGAGCGTCGAAACGGCCCGAAATAAGGCGCACGGAGCGTCTAGCACACGCGTTTGACGGCGAACGCCGTGGCCCCTATAATGAAAGACTTTTCTAAGGCAAGCGGGCCTTGCCTGTGTGGGAGGAGTGAGGAAAATGGCTTACGCAATCATCAGATCGGGCGGCAAACAGTTTCGCGTCGAAGAGGGCGCGACCATCCGCCTGCCGCTCATGAACAAAGACGCAGGCGACAAGGTTGAACTTGAAGCGCTCGTCGTCGAGAGCGCGGACGGCGTCAAGATCGGCACGCCGCTTGTCGAAGGCGCGCGAATCGCGGCCACCGTCGTTGACCACGGTCGCGGCGAAAAGCTCATCGTCTTCAAAAAGAAGCGCCGCAAGCAGTACAAACGCACACAGGGCCACCGCGAGGACAAGGGGCGGCGCGGCAAGTTCATCAGCGTGTACCCGGCGGACGCGGCTGCCGCCGCCGTGCCCGATGCGACTTCCGCAGTCGCCGTATAAGTCAGAGGGTAATCCAGAGTCTGCTTCTGATGCGACGCCCCCGCCGAGTGTTCACACTCAAGCGACGGGCGTCATTCGCATTTTGGATTGACGATTGAAAGAGAATTGAAGATCGCCGGCAATCCGTTCAATCGCAAATCAAAAGTCTAAACAATTTGTTTATTGATCGCGTCAAAATCAGGATTCGGGGAGGTCACGGCGGGAACGGCGTGACGGCCTTCCGGCGCGAGAAGTTCGTGCCGCGCGGCGGGCCTTCGGGCGGCGACGGCGGGCGCGGCGGCGACGTGTGGCTACAGGCCGATTCGTCCATCAACACGCTGCTGCACCTGCGTTACAACCCGGAGCACACGGCGGAGCGCGGTTATCACGGAGAGGGGTCGAATCGTTACGGGCGCGACGGCGAGGACGTACTGGTGCGCGTGCCCATCGGCACGCAGGTCTTCGATGGCGAGACTGGTGATTTTTATTGCGACCTCTCGGAAGACGGGCAGCGTTGGCTGGCGGCGCACGGCGGGCGCGGCGGCTTCGGCAATTCGCACTTCGCGTCCTCGACCAATCGCGCGCCGCGTTATCATCAGGAGGGCAGCCCCGGCGAGGAGCGCGAACTCCAACTCGAACTCAAACTGCTCGCCGACGTGGGGCTAATCGGCTTCCCGAATGCCGGCAAGTCAACGTTGATTTCCGCCGTCTCCGCCGCCAAGCCGAAAATCGCAGACTATCCCTTCACGACACTTGAGCCGCATCTCGGCGTGGTTGATCTGGGCGACTATCGCACATTCGTCGTTGCAGACATCCCCGGCCTCATCGAAGGCGCGCACACGGGCGCTGGCCTCGGCGACCGTTTCCTGCGCCACGTCGAGCGGACGAAACTTTTACTTCATCTGGTGGATGTCTCCTCGCTTTCGGGCCGCGATCCCGTGAGCGATTACGAAATCATTAATCGCGAACTCGCGGCATACGACCCGCAGTTGGCGGAGCGCCCGCAGATCGTCGTCGCCACCAAGCTCGACGCGCTCGACGAGCCGGAGCGTCTGGAAAGTCTGCGCGGGCGGGCGAAGGAAGACGGGCGGGATTTTTATGAAATATCTTCGGTGACGAACCGTGGCGTGCGCGAACTTGTCTTCGCGTTGGCGAAGCGGTTGGACGAAATGAATACTTCGCACGATAATGCCCAGTCGCGCGAGGCGGGAACGCGACAGTGAGACTCGGCGCAAGTTGAAACTTTGAAGGATGGAGAAGCGCATCGCTCTTTACGGCGGGACTTTCGACCCCGTGCATGCCGGGCACATGACGGTGGCGCGCGGCCTTCTCGAATTGTTCGCGCTCGACGAAGTTCTTTTCATTCCCGCGCACGTCGCCCCGCACAAGCGCAGCGCCCACGTCAGCGTGCCGCTTCATCGTTACGCGATGCTGGCGCTCGCGACACAGGACGAAAAAAGCTTTCGTATCTCGACGGTCGAACTCGACGCGCCGGAGAGGCCGTACACGGTCGAGACCCTCGCGCGGTTTCAGGAGACGCTCGGCCAGACGGCGCGCTTATTCTTCGTGATGGGCGCGGACTCGTGGGCGGAAATCAAAACGTGGCGCGAGTGGGAGCGCGTGCTCTCGCTCACAGATCACCTCGTCGTGACGCGACCCGGCTATGAGTTGAGCACGGCGCACATCACGCCTACGGTGCGCGAGCGCGTGGTTGATTTGCGCGGCGCGGGCAGAGAAGAGGCCGAGCGTGCGCTGTGCGAGCCGGGCGGCACGCGCATTTACCTGACCGACGCGGCGCAGGTGGACGCGGCGGCGACAGACATCCGCCGTTCATTGCGAAACTCTGAAGCGGGCGCAAAACTGAATGCGCTCGACGTGCCGTCGCCGGTGGCGGGCTACATCGAAAAATACAGACTCTATCGAGAGGTACATGAAAGAGAATCCCTTGATATCGAAAACGAACAAACGCATTGAAGCGGGGCGGGACGAAGAGTCCGCCGCCGCTACGTATGAGCTTGCCGTGAGCGCCGGAGGGATGGACGCAGAGGAGGGCCTCGACGAGCGGATGCTGGCGGCCCTGCGCGCGGCGAGCGACAAGAAGGCGCTGGAACTCGTCGCGCTCGACCTGCGCGCCGTCGCGAGCTTCACGGATTTCTTCCTGATCGCGAGCGGCACGAACGTCCGGCAGGTGCAGGCCATCGCCGACGCGGTGGTCGAGAAGTTGAAAGAGCTGGGCAAAAGGCCTGCGCGCATCGAGGGCTACAATTCTGCGGAGTGGATTCTGCTCGACTACGGCGACTTCATCTTCCACATCTTTGAAGACAAGGCGCGGCGCTTCTTCGACCTCGAACGACTGTGGCGCGACGCGGGGCGCGTGTCTCTGCCGCCGGAACTCGCCGCCGCCGCGACGGGCGTGACCGACGGCGAAAGCTCTTTGAGAAAAGAACAGTGATTGAGATCGTCGCGCAGTCCGGGGCGATGCGCGAGGCGCTGCGTCTCGCGGGCCGCGTGGCGGCGACGGACGCCAACGTCCTCGTGACGGGCGAGTCCGGCGCGGGCAAGGACGCGCTCGCCCTCTTCATCCACGCGCTCTCGCCGCGCGCTCTGGGGCCGTTCGTCAAGATTGACTGCGCGGCGCTGCCCGGCGAGTTGCTGGAAGCCGAGTTGTTCGGCTACGAGCGCGGCGCTTTCACGGGCGCGGCGCAGGCGAAGCCGGGGCGGCTCGAAGCGGCGCACAAGGGCACGCTCGTCCTTGACGAGATCGCGCACCTGACGATTGACGCGCAGGCGAAACTCTTGCGCGTGATCGAGCGGCGCGAGTTTGAAAGGCTCGGAGGCCGGCGCACCGTGCGCGTTGACGCGCGGCTTCTGGCGCTCACCAACATTGATCTGGACGATGCGGTCAGGCGTCGAGCGTTCCGCGAAGATTTGTTTTATCGCCTGAACGTCATCCGCATCCCCGTGCCGCCGTTGCGCGAGCGGGACGAGGACGTGGTGCCGCTCGCTGAATCTCTCCTCGAATTCTACGCGTCCAAGCACGGGCGCGGCGCGCGGAAGCTGACGCCGGAAGCGTTGAGTGTGCTACGCCTCTACGACTTTCCCGGCAACGTGCGTGAGTTGTCGAACATCTTGGAGCGCGCCGTGATCGTCTCGGATGGGCCGGGAATCGAGGCAGATGATTTGCCGGAGGCGGTTCGCGCGGCGGCCATCGTCCGCAGTAGGCGCGGGCAGCGCCTGACGTTGGCCGAACTCGAAGCCGTCTACATCAAGGAAACGCTCGCCGCGACGCGCGGCAACAAGTCCGAGGCGGCGCGGCTTCTGGGCATCAGCCGCAAGAATCTCTACGAAAAGCTCGCGCGGTACGAAAAGGATGTGGGCGGAGGGATGAGTGATGAGTGAGAGACAGAAGGGAAGCACGGGCGCGGAAACGGTAGGCGAGCGGTTGATAGCAGGCCTTTCATCCCTCGTCCCTCCGACCACGTCCTTTTAACCATGCACTTGCGCCTGATCTGGGTCGGCAAAACGCGGAACGAGCACCTGCGGGCGCTGGTCGGGGACTATTTGAAAAGGCTCTCGCGGTTCGCGCGTTGCGAGGTCGTGGAATTGCGAGAGAGCGCGAGCGCCGACGAGCGAATTTGTCTTGAAGAAGAGGGCAAACGTATTGTGGGTGCTTTAGCATCTGATGCGCTGGCGGTTTTGCTGGACGTGGAGGGGCCGGCGCGCTGGAGTTCGCCGGAACTGGCCGCCCGCGTGGAAGAGTGGCAGGCACGCTCTTTGAAGGAAGTGGCTTTTATCGTCGGGGGGCATCTGGGCGTCTCTGCGGACGTGCGGAACCGTGCGGACGTTCGCTGGTCGCTGTCGCGCCTGACGCTGACGCACGAGATGGCGCGCGTTGTGCTGGTCGAACAACTCTATCGTGCGTACACGATCATGCGCGGGCTGCCTTATCAGAAATGAGTCCGGCGAGCGAAGGTTTTTGAGAGTCGGTTTTGAAACATCCCCCAAGGGCATATGTGTTGAATGGGTTTCGAGCAAGTCGGGTTTAGAAGGAGCTGATAAAAAATGGATAAGAGAAAAATGAAAACATACCGCGACCGCTTGCTTGAGCGGCGCGAGTCGCTTTTCAGACAGGTGACGGAGGCGGAGCTGACGAGCCGCGAGCGCGACCTTGAGGCGACGCAAGACCCTGCGGATATGGCCGCCAACGCCTACACCAAGGAACTTTTAATCTCGATGTCGGCCAACGACCGCCGGCTGCTCGAATTGATTGATGAAGCCTTAGTGCGCGTCGAAGCGGGCGAGTATGGGGAGTGCGTCAACTGCGGCGAGCCTGTGCAGGAGAAGCGGCTCGATGCCGTGCCGTGGGCGCGCTTCTGTCTCAAGTGCCAGGACTTGCAGGAGCGCGGCCTTTTGAATAATGACGAAGAGTAAAATTCGCTAACGCGCAGCCTTAATCTTAACAGCCACGCGGACGGGAACGTTCCCATCCGCGTGGCTTTTCGTTTATGCTGGCGAGCCATGACACGGACGGGCAAACTTGGCACGCTCTACGCCGCCGCGCTCTCGCTCCTGTACCCGCAAGCCTGCGCGGCGTGCAACGTGGCGAGCGTCGAGGCTCGCAGAGATATGCCCGCATGCGCTTCGTGCTGGCAACGTACACGCATCTTTTCCGCTGAAGACACGCTGTGCTGGAAGTGCGGGACGCCTGCGCCAGGTGCTGTGCCGGAAGAGAAGAGAGAACAGGTGCGCTGTCGCAGGTGCGAGCCGGAAGCTTTTACGGCGGCGCGTGCGTGCGGCGTTTACGAAGGCGCACTGCGCGCCGCCGTCCTGAGCCTGAAGCGCGAGCCGCACGTGGGCGACCGTCTCGCGCGCCTGCTGTTTGAAACGCAGCGCCGCGCGCCCCTCTCTTCGGCGACGCGCATCGTGCCGGTTCCTCTTCACTCCGAGCGCGAACACGAGCGCGGCTTCAATCAGGCGACGCTGCTCGGACGCGCACTGTCCGCGCTCAACCATCTGCCGCTCGACGAACTGAGCCTCGTTCGCGTTACGCACACCGAACAGCACCGTGCCGGGATGGATGCACGCGCCCGCCGCGAAAGCGTCGAGGAAGCCTTTCACGTCGCCCGCCCGCGCCTCGTCGAAGGCGAACGCATCCTGCTCGTGGACGACGTGTTCACGACGGGCGCGACCGTCTCGTCAGCCGCAAGCGCACTACGGGCCGCAGGCGCGTTGGAAGTCCTTGTTCTCACCGTCGCCCGCGCATGAATCGCCCGCGCATAAAATCGAGGCTTGAGGCCGGTATGAAGATTGCGCTTTCACTGTCCTCTAGCCTCCGACCTCCGACCTCTGTATCATATTTCCCATGAGAACCTTCTATCCACCCATCGAACCCTACGACACGGGCATGCTGCCGGTCTCGCCCGTGCACACGATTTACTACGAGCAGTGCGGTAATCCCGAAGGGCTGCCGGTCGTCTTTCTGCATGGCGGGCCGGGCGGCGGCTGCGTGCCGGAGTATCGTCGCTTCTTCGACCCGACAGCTTACCGCATCATTCTCTTCGACCAGCGCGGTTCGGGATTGAGCGCGCCGCACGCCAGCATCGAAGACAATACGACGTGGCGACTCGTCGAAGACATCGAACGCTTGCGCGAGCATCTGGGCGTCGAGAGTTGGGTCGTCTTCGGCGGTTCGTGGGGCAGCACGCTTTCGCTGGCCTACGCGCAGACGCATCCCCACAGGGCACGCGCGCTCATCCTGCGCGGCATCTTCCTGTGCCGCCCGAAGGAGATACGCTGGTTCTATCAGGAGGGCGCGAGCGCCATCTTCCCAGATGTGTGGGAAGAGTACCTGAAGGTCATCCCGGAGGCCGAGCGCGAAGACATGGTGAGCGCATACCACCGTCGGCTAACGAGCGAGGACGAGGCCGTGCGCCTCGAAGCGGCGCGCGCGTGGAGCGTCTGGGAGGGCAGCACGTCGAAGCTTTTCTTCGACTACACGATGATTGAAAAATTCGCCGACCCGGAATTCGCGCTCGCCTTCGCGCGCATCGAATGCCACTACTTTATGAACAACGCTTTCTTCGAGACGGACAACTACCTGATCGAGAACGTCGGCAAAATTCGACACATCCCTGCGGTCATCGTGCAGGGCCGCTACGACGTGGTCTGCCCGATGATGAGCGCGTGGGAACTCCACCGCGCATGGCCGGAGGCCGATTTACAAGTGATCCCCGACGCAGGCCACTCCGCCACCGAGCCGGGCATCATCAACGCGCTCGTCGAGGCCACAGACAGGCTTAAAGGCGGCGACAAATAACTGTTGAGGGGCGACAGGAAAGAGCCTGTTTTATGTTGTCACCCGTCGCCCATCGCCCATCGCGGCTTTTGTTTTTGACACCTTTCGCGAGCGTCGCGTAATATCGTTGGGCAATATGAACGGACGTGTTCTAGTCCTTAATGCATCGTATGAGCCGATCAACGTGTGCACCGAACGGCGCGCCGTCGTGATGATTTTCAAAGGCATCGCGCGCGTCGAGGAGCACAACGGCCACATGCTGCACTCGGCGAAAGTAACCATTCACGCGCCCTCGGTTATCCGCCTGACGGAATACATCCACATCCCTTTCAAGAACCGCTCGCTCTCGCGCAAGAACATACTGCTGCGCGACCACACGACGTGCCAGTACTGCGGCAGGCATCTCTCGCCCTCGGAGTTGACGCTCGACCACGTCTTCCCGCGCTCGCGCGGGGGCGAGTCAACGTGGGATAATCTGGTGGCCTGCTGCAAGCGTTGCAATCACCGCAAGGGCAACCGGACGCCGGAAGAGGCGCACATGCATCTGATTCGCCGCCCGCGCGGATTCTCGCTGCACGTCAACCGGCAGATCATGCGCTATCTAGGACGTGCGGATCAGACGTGGCGTAAATATCTTTTCTACGAGTCGGACAACGGTGCAGGCTAATGAGCGCGCCCGACTTCGGATTGCGCGACAATGGCCCGTGCCGCTCACCACGCTTTGAGCTTTCACGTCGGGGAAGATGATCTTCAAGGAGCTACGTAATGAACCACGCACTGTCGGCAGGAATGATACCGGGGGGCTGGGAACTGCTCGTCGTGCTTTTTGTGATTCTGCTTTTGTTCGGCGGCGCGAAATTGCCGCAACTCGCCAAAGGCATGGGCAAAAGCATCAGGGAATTCAAAAAAGGAATTAACGAAGGCGGCGACGACGATGAAGCGGACGAAGCGGCGCGGCGTGCCCAACTGCGTACCGCAGAGGCGAATCGCCTGCGCGAAGACGAACTCGCTTCGGAAAAATACACCGCCAACAAGCCGCGCTGATTGGGGAAGCAAAGTGAAAAGGTAGAAGGCAGAGGGGAAGACACAATCTTCTCCTTTCTCTTTCTACCTTTTCACTTTGCCTTCTTCCTTACTCCGCTTTTCGTCCGACGATGATGGTCGCCTTGATCGAGAGCGTGTAGTCCGCTCCCTGCCGCTCGTCGTCAATGATGCGCTCGACCTCGCCGAGCACTTCCGCCCGCGTCGCCTCGTCTTCAGGCAAAAACTCAAGCCAGTTGCCGAGCAGAAAGTCTCTGACCAGCGGCGCGCTCAGGAAGGCTTCCCCGGACGCGAAGTCAAATTCTTCCGTGCGTGTCCAGGATTGAACGTCGTTCAGTGCCTCGCGCCCGGCCAGAACCTCCACGTCCGAGACGGTCGGGAGTGCGCTGATGAGCGCCTCGACTCCGGCGGCCTGCTCCGCGTGGCCTGTGTTGGCGAGCGCCTCCCAGTAGACCGAGAAGAACTCGCCGAAACTCGACGCGGTCGTCAGGTTAAGCGCGACGGTCGCGCCCGGCGCGGCGACGCGCACCATCTCCGAGAGCATCTCCGGCAAACGCTCCGGCGCGACCAGCGAGGCGTCGCCGACGACAAGATCGAACTGTTCGTCCTCGAACGAGAGCGCCTCCAACTGCCCGTGCTGAAATTCAGCGCCCGACTCTTTGACCGCCGCCGCCTTGACGCGCGAAAGCTCGAGGCGCGCTTCGCTCTCGTCAACGCAGACGAAAGTCACGCCCTGCCCGGCGCGTTTCTTAAGCGCCAGCGCGTGCCCGCCCGTGCCCGCCGCGACGTAAATCGCACGCCCCTTCGACGGTAACTTCACATGCTCGTCAATCAACTCCGCGAACCTCTCGCCCCAATCAGTCGCGACGTAAAGGTCGTGAAGAAACGCCAGTTTCTTATCCGTCTTCAGTGTGCTCATAACGGCAAAATGATGAATGCGGAATGATGAATGATGAATGAGAAGCACGCAGATTGTCTTTGATTCATCATTCCGCATTCATCACTCATCATTTTCTTTCTCTTCTTCCCAGTATTTCCTTCCCTGTAAGCGTTCGGGCAGGCATTGCATCTCTTCGCGTGCGTGTGTGTCGTCGTGGACGTAGCGGTAATTCTTTCCGTAGCCCGCGCGCTTCATTAAGGGCGTGACGGCGTTGCGAAGATGCAGCGGGACGGGTTCGCGCGCCGTCTCTCCGGCGTCTTCTGCGGCGGCGTGGTAGGCGCGCTTGATGGCGTTGGACTTCGGCGCGTGCGCCAGATAGACGGTCGCCTGCGAGAGCGGGTAGAGAGCTTCGGGCAGGCCGATGAGTTGCGTGATCTGCGCGGCTGCGGCGGCCTGCACCATCGCCTGCGGGTCGGCCAGTCCAACGTCTTCCGACGCGAGGATGCAGAGGCGGCGCGCGATGAAGACCGGATCGGCCCCGCCCTCGATAAGGCGCGCGAGCCAGTAGAGCGCGGCATTCACGTCCGAGTTGCGGAGCGACTTGATGAGCGCGGAGGCGAGATTGTAATGCTCTTCGCCTCCCTTGTCGTAAGCGTAGCGCGCACGTCCCAACGCCTCGATGATTGTCTCTGTCGTGATGTGTCGCGCGCCCTTTTTGTCTGGGACGGTTGATTCGACCGCCGCTTCGAGAGCCGACAGCGCCACACGCGCGTCGCCGCCGGACGCGTGCGCGACGCGCGCGATCAACTCGTCGGGCACGTCCGGGTGGAGGTTGGCGAGGCCGCGTTCCTCATCGTTGAGCGCGCGACGCAGAAGCGTGTTGATGTCCTCTTCGGTGAGCGGTTCGAGCGTCAGGACACGGCTGCGCGAGAGGAGCGCGCCGATAACTTCAAACGAAGGGTTCTCGGTCGTCGCGCCGATGAGCGTGACGGTTCCGTCCTCGACCGCAGGCAGGAGCGCGTCCTGCTGCGCCTTGTTGAAGCGATGGATTTCGTCAACGAAGAGGATCGTTCGCTGGCCGTCCCGCTTGCGCTCGCGCGCTTCGGCGATGGCGGCGCGCAAATCTTTGACGCCTGAGAAGACCGCCGAGAGCGCGACGAAATGCGCGCCGCCCCTGTGCGCGAGCAGCCGCGCGAGCGTCGTCTTGCCGGTGCCGGGCGCGCCCCACAGGATGAGCGAAGGCAGGCTGCCCTCGCCTTCGATGAGACGGCGCAGGACGCGCCCCTCGCCGATCAGGTGCCGCTGCCCGACGAACTCGTTGAGCGTGCGCGGGCGCATCCTCTCGGCCAGCGGCGCGCTCTCGTCCGGCGGCGGAGTTTCTTCTTCCGGCTCCGCGAAAAGTCTCTGGTCAGCGCGACGCGGCATGTTTTATTAATCCTGCGCTCCGGGGAATAAAGCCGGCGACTCCGCGACCGCCTTTGCCTGAAAAGGGCCGGGCGCGGAAAATTATGAGCAAGGGGAACAGGCAAAAGCTTAACACAAATTCGTTTGAATCAGAGAAAAGGGAAGACAACTTTGGGGAGTACAAAAACTTGCACGGACGTTATAGAATCTTGCACGGAACGTCTCTGCACATCATTTCGTATATCGAAGCAAGCCGGCGCAAAAGGCAGGGAATAGTCATCCTGTAAGCGCGCGGCGGATTTGTTGAGGTGAAATTATGAAAGACACAAAGAACATGCTTCGTATCGTCGGAATCATTCTGCTCGGAATCTTCGCGCTCGTAGTCGTGACCCCTCTGGTCTTAAAAGCTGTCGGCATTGTCGTCCTGACCGCCATCGGCCTGGCAATCCTGCTTATCAAGCTGGGAGTCGTCGTCGCCGTCGGCTACCTGATTTTGGTGGGCGTGCGTGCCGTGCTGCGTTGAAGACGCCGGACAGTTTTTACATTCTCTCCGGGTGACGATTTAACCGGATGGATTCAGATGAGAGCGCCGCCCGGCGAATTCCCGGAGAGTTCCATAGGACAATACAATGTGCCGCTCAACTGACACTCGTTGGTTGGGCGGCACATTTTACTTTTCGGCGATCTCCCCTATTATCTCACCGGACAAATCGTTTTGCTGGACATCAATTGCGGGGAGGCGAGGCATGGACGTGTGCGACTTGCGTGAGAGAAGTATCTTCGGGAGGGCAGGCGCGGGCGACATGCGTGCGTTCGGGGCGTGGCTCTCGTGTTTGATTCTGGCGCTGCTTGCGGGGTGCGCGGTGCCCGGAGGGCCGCCCGTGGGCAAAGGTGAAACGCCGTCGCCAACGATGGAAAGCACGCCGCGCGAATCGCACGCCCCTGCGTCGCCTTCCCCGGCTGCCACCCTGTCCGAATCCGGGCCGGGGAAGACTAATCTCACCGGCAAAGACCGGCGGGCGTGGCGCGCCGTGCTCAAGTGGCCCGACGATTGTGAAGACGCATTCGAGCGGACGATGGATAGAGAGACGGCGGGGCTGGAATTCTACGAGTTGGCTTCCGGTCGGTATCTCGTCGAGATAAAATGCACGAATGGAGCTTATCAAGGCTACCAGTTCTACTCGTATCTGGACGAAACGAAGTCGCCGCCTGCGGCGAAGTTGCTCACCTTTACCACTTACGAATCCGAGGACGACGACAAGTCGGAAAAGAAGAAGGTCGAGGAAGTTTGGGGGTTGCCTGACTTTGACGCGAAGGCGAAATCGTTGAAGATTCTGAACAAGTATCGAGGGCCGGGTGATTGCGGGTCGCTGGCGACTTACGAGTTCCGGGAGGGCGTGCCGTCGCTGAAAGAGTTCAGGTTGAAATCGAAGTGCGACGGCAAAGGCGGCGGGCATCCTGAGCGGTGGGAGAAAATCGTCCCGTCTCCCTGACGCGATTGGTCGGAAGTCGAATACCTCTCAATGCCGGGTGGATGAATTCACCGTCCACGTCAACGCGCCTGCCCTGGTAAAAAGGTTGCAATTATTCATCTGGTAAGATAGTTTTTACCCCTCGCAAGGTAGGTTTCAAACCAGCTCTTCTTAGCTCTTCACACCAAAGGAATGTCACCATGAAATTTGATCGGAAACAATTCTTCGACGAATACAAATCCCGCTTCAACGAGAAGCTTAGCCAGAGTCAGGTTGACGGCATCGAACAGTTGCTGGGCTTCATCGAAAACGACCCCGCACTGCTTGACGTGCGCTGGATCGCCTACATGATGGCGACGGTCAAGCACGAGTGCGCCGAACGTTGGCATCCGATTGAGGAGTTCGCCAGCGGGAAGCAGTACGAAGGCCGCGCCGATCTGGGCAACACGGTGAAAGGCGACGGGCCGAGATTCAAGGGACGCGGCTACGTGCAGATCACGGGACGCGGCAACTATCGCAAGTTTTCGCAGCGGCTCAGCGTTGACCTCGTCAGCAACCCGCTGCTCGCCCTCGACCCCGGAATCAGCTACAAGATCGCCAGCCTCGGCATGCGGCAAGGCTTGTTCACGGGCAAGGCGCTGGTAGACTTCATACATGACTCCGGTTCTGATTACAGTAACGCCCGCCGCATCATCAACGGCCTCGACAAGGCCGACAAAATCAAGGGACACGCCGAGAAGCTTGAACTGGCACTGCGGGCCAGCCAAATCTCCTGAGTTGGCCGACGCCGCCCGCATCCGTGCGGCGGGCGGCTGGCCGGCTCACACGTTGAAGCGGAAGTGAACCACGTCGCCTTCCCGCATCACATACTCTTTGCCTTCCAGCCGCAGCAGCCCCTGTTCGCGCGCGGCGGCGTAAGAACCGACGCGCAGCAGTTCGCCGTAGTTGATGACTTCGGCGCGGATGAAGCCGCGCTCGATGTCGGAGTGGATTGTGCCGGCGGCCTGCGGAGCGCGCGTGCCCTGCCGTGTCGTCCACGCGCGCACCTCCTTTTCGCCCGCCGTCAAAAACGACATCAGGCCGAGCAGCCGGTAGGCGCTCTTAATCAGGTCGTCCACGCCGCTGCCTTCGACTCCGATTGATGAGAGATAGCCGCGCCTGTCTTCGGGCGAGAGCGCAACGAGTTCGGCCTCGATTTGCGCGCAGATGACGACACACTCCGCGCCCTCTGCCGCCGCGATTTCCCGGACGGCTGCGACGTGCGTATTCGACTGGGGGTCTGCGAGCGTCGCCTCGTCCACGTTGGCGGCGTAGATGGTCGGCTTCATCGTCAGCAGGAAAAGGTTGCGCGCGGCGGCACGCTCCGCGTCGTCGAGCGCGACGATGCGCGCGGGCTTCCCGTCGGCGAGCGCGGTCAGCAGCTTGTCTATAACTTCGATCTCGACGCGTGCGGCCTTGTCGCCGCTCTTGGCCGTCTTCTGCGCGCGTTCGCGCCGGCGCTCGGCGGTCGCGAGGTCTGCGAGCGCCAGTTCGATCTGGATCGTCTCGATGTCGCGGCGCGGGTCAACCGAGCCTTCGACGTGGATCACGTTCTCGTCCTCGAAGCAGCGGACGACCTGAACAACAGCGTCGGTTTCGCGGATGTTGGCGAGGAACTGGTTGCCGAGGCCCTCGCCTTTTGACGCGCCGCGCACCAGCCCCGCGATGTCGAGGAACTCGACCGTGGCGGGGACGATGGTTTGCGTTTTAACCAGCTTCGCCAGCGGCTCAAGCCGCTCGTCGGGGACGGGGACGACGCCGACGTTAGGCTCAATGGTGGCGAAAGGATAGTTAGCGGCGAGCGCCGACTGCTGCGCTGTGAGCGCGTTGAAAAGCGTGGACTTGCCGACGTTCGGCAGACCGACAATACCTGCACGGAGCATGAATCAAACCTCAAGAATAAAGATGTCAGACGATAGACGACGAAAACGGTGTCCGGCGAACCTGACATCTAAGCACCCCGCCTCCGCACTTGTCCAGCCGCCTCCAACAGCGTTGATGCCTTTGCCACGACGGGACGATGTTCGCGTATAATCGCGGCGACTTTGAGTATAAATCTCTAACGCGCGCGGAATAGATTGTGCGCCGCGCACGACCGCCCCGTTTTCATCTTATGCCCTTCGCACTCTTGCTGGCGCTCGTCGCGATGGCGAGCGCGACGCTGCTGACGTACCTCTACGACCGTGATGCGCCTTTGCCGGCGCGACTCTGCGCGGGCGCGTGCACGGGATTCGCCGCGCTCGGCCTCATGGGATTCGTCCTCGCCTCCCTGACCGGACTGACGCCTGCCTCTCTCTCTCTGACGGGCGTGCTCGCCGCCGCGCCGCTGCTGCTACTCGCGCGGCGCGACTGGCGCGAGCGCGTCGGTGCGGGCATCGTTGAAACCTTACGCGCCGTGCGTCTGGCAGTTGTGCGGCCCGGCAAAGGCGCGACGGGGATTCTGGTTTTTTACCTGCTCGCGGCGCTGTTGTTCTGGTTCGTCTTCGACCGCGCGATGTACCAGCATCCGGGCGGCGTCTTCACGGGCGTTGACAACAACATCGGCGACCTTCCTTTCCACCTTTCCATCGTCACGGGTTTCGCGCACGGCGCAAACTTTCCGCCGCAGCACACGGAGTTCGCGGGCGTGCGCCTGACCTACCCGTTTATGATTGATTTCGTGGCGGCGATGTTCGTGCGCGCAGGGGCTTCTCTGGAGGGCGCGCTGTTCTGGCAGAACTTCGTGCTGGCGCTCTCGCTCACAGGATTGCT
>JAIVJG010000246.1 GCA_020200155.1 Acidobacteriota bacterium
GCTCAGGTGGCTCGTCAGGCGGCGGCAGCGGTTCAGGTGGCGGCTCGTCGAGCGGAGGTGGCGGCGGCACTGGCGGTGGCAGCAGTTCCGGTGGCGGAAGCTCGTCTGGCGGTGGCGGCGGCAGTTCCTCCGGTGGCGGAGGCGGAAGCTCGTCAGGCGGCGGTGGTTCATCCAGCGGCGGCGGGAGCGGTTCCGGCGGGAGCAGTGGCGGTTCGTCGGGCGGAAGTGGTTCCGGCGGCGGCAGCGGCTCTGGCAGTGGCGGCGGGAGCGGAAGTGGTGGAAGCTCCGGCGGCGGTTCGTCCAGCGGCGGCTCTTCGGGCGGCGGTTCCGGCGGCTCGTCAGGTGGCGGAAGCGGTTCGGGCGGCGGCTCGTCGAGCGGCTCCGGTGGTTCGTCGGGCGGCAGTGGTGGTGGTTCCGGCGGCTCTTCCGGCGGCGGACAGTAACGCATCCGACCGAGCGGATAACCACTAACAAGTATTTTCCAGTTGAGACAAAGCGCGGCGTTGATCCGGACGATCAACGCCGCGCTTTTTCGTTTGTGCCGCGTGGTTTTGATTTTAACCTGCGGCTATCTCTTCGCCGGTTCGAGGCGGCGCTGGCTGCCCTCGCCGCTGACGGTGCGCGTCTGCGTGTGCGCGACGCGCTCGACCTCCGCGAAGGCGCGCATGAAATTGCCGCCGAGGATTTTTAGTATGTCCCGTTCGCTGTAGCCGCGACGCAAAAGCTCGTAGGTGATGTTCGGCAGGTGCGCGATGTCTTCCATGCCCTGCGGCAGAAAAGGCACGCCGTCGAAGTCCGACCCGATGCCGACGTGATCCACGCCCGCGACCTTCGCGATGTGGTCTATGTGGTCAATGATTACGGAGAGCAGCGTGACGGGCAGAGGGTTCGCGTCGTTCAGCTTTTTCAACTCGTCCGCCAGCCGCTTCGGGTCGTCCTTGAACTGCGCCCTCAACTCGTCGCGCCTCGACTTCAGCCGCTCGTCACGCTCTTTATCCGCGACACGAACTTTCTCGTCAATGAAGACCGGGTAAAAGTTGACCATCACGACGCCGCCGTTCTTCGCGATGCGCTTGAGCAACTCGTCCGGGATGTTGCGCCTGTGGTTTGACAGTGCACGCGCCGAGGAATGCGACGCCATGACGGGCGCGGTCGCCACGTCGAGCACGTCCGACATCGTCTTGTCGGAGATGTGCGAGATGTCCACGAACATGCCGAGGCGGTTCATCTCGCGCACGACCTCTTTGCCGAACTCGGACAGGCCATTGTGGCGCGCGTCGTCGCAGCATGCGTCGGCCCACTCGTTCGTGTTGTTGTGCGTCAGCGTCATGTAGCGAACGCCGAGGCGGTAGAAGTCCCTCAGCACGGAGAGCGAATTCTCAATCGCGTGCCCGCCCTCGATGCCCATCAGCGCGGCGAGCTTGCCCTCGCGCTTGGCGCGGCGGATGTCTGCGGTCGAGGAGGCCATGATGATGTCTTTCGGATATTTCTCGGCGGCGCGATAGACAACGTCAATCAAGTCCATCGCGCGCCGCGCGGAGCCGCCCTGCGTCGTGTAATTCTTCGCCGCGAAATCCGTCGAGGCGTATTTGCGGTCAACGTAGACGGAGAAGAATTCGCCCGTCAGCCCGCTCTGCTTGAAGCGCTGAAGGTCTGTGTGATGCAGGCCGACGGAGGACGTGCCGAGGTCGTAGCCTTCGTCCACCATAATCTCCGTGATGTCGTTGTGGCCGTCCACGATGATGGCCTTGCGCTGAATCTCAAGCGCCTTCTTCCACAAACGCTCGTCGCGTGCGGGCTGCGACGTGTCTGCGCCGGGCCTTGAAGGAGAAGCGGCTGGCGTAGACTGTTTCGCGCCCGCCGCACGCGCTGCGGCACGCGAGGGCGGCGAAAGCGCGGGCGCGACGAGCGAGATGGCAATCAGGCACGCGGACAGGATGAGGCGCGTTTGTTTATTCATAAAGATGTCGCATTCCATTTTAGAGTCGAAGTCTCGGAGAGCCTTTGGTGGATTCTACTTCAAGAGCAATGAAACTGTCAGTCGAGAAGACGTGATGACCGGAGTCGGCACGTTGAAGGTATGAGTAGGCTTCCAGCTGGCGTGGAAGGCTCAGAGCGCCGACGGCGAGCCGGTTTCGCGCGACTCGAAGGCCGGGGCCGCGCGGCTTGTAAAGGTAATCATTGACTTGGCAACGGATTTGGCGTAAGAAGTTGGCTCACTCAAGCACCAGGGCAACGCCAAGCATCGCGCCTCCGACGCGACAGGTGTTCGCACAGCGTTTCTGCCCGGCATGTACAACTTACCCGCTTTGAACTGAAGGAAAGGGAGACTCTTCGTATGAGATGCTTCTTACAATTTTCGCTCGCGGCCACTCTAACTCTATTCACCGTCTCTTTCGCTTCCGCACAAGACAATCCCGGAAAACAAAACGCCGCCGGAGGCGCGTCGGCAGGCGTCAACGAAACGCCGCCGGCAGACCCGCTCGTGCGCGTGCTCGTCTCAAAGGGCGTGCTCACCGAAGAGGAAGCGCGACGCGTCGGCACGGGCGGCAACGCCGCCGAGCAGCGCGACCGTCTGGCCGCACTGCTGCGCGATAAAGGTCTGATCTCCGCCGCCGAGTTCGAGGCCGTCCACTCGACGAGCGCGCCCGCCAGCGTGCAGGGAGCCGCCGCAGGCGAACGCATAGGGTTGTCCGCCTCTTCGCAGTCGCCGCAGGGCGCGCCCAAGTCCGAAGGCACGGAGCGGACGCAAGCGCCGGCGAAGCCCGCGCCGCCTGCTGTCATCGCCGCCGTCGCGCCATTGCGCGTGCTGCAAGTTGACCCACCGAAGCGCGAAGGCTTGATCCCCGACATCAAACTCGGCTCAGGCGCGCGGCTCAAGCTCTACGGCTTCTTCAAGGCCAGCGTCGTGCACGACACGTCCAGCCCCGGCGGCAACGATTTCCCTCTGCCACTCTTTTTGGGCGACACAGGCCCTGACAGTTCGCCGGAGTTTCACCTCAAGGCGCGTGCTTTCCGCATCGGCGCGAACTTCGAGTGGCTCGACCCGGCTCCGAGAACGACCGTCACGGGCCGCCTTGAGTTCGACTTCGAGGGCGACTTCACGCGCGCCAACAATCGCAACGTCTCTTCGATTCGTTCCAGCCAGCCTTCGATCCGACTGGCGTGGGGACGCATTGACCGCGCCCTGACCGAGAAGACCACAGGCTTCGCGCTCTTCGGGCAGGACTGGTCGCCCTTCGCTTCCTCGACCGTGCCCAACACCATCGAGACGACGGGCTTTCACCTCGCTTACGGCAACGCCTGGCAGCGCGTCCCGCAGTTTCGCTTCGGCTTCAACCACAACGCAGGCGGCAAGCGCGCGTGGAAGTTCCAGCCCGAATTCGCCATCGTGATTCCGGCGGCGGGCAACACGCCCGCCAACGTCGCCGATCAACTCGGCTTCGGCGAACGGCAGGGCGCGGACTCCGAGAGGCCGAACCTGCAAGGGCGCTTCGTCACGCAGTTCCAACTCGACCGCTCGCCCGGCGTCGTGCCCGCGCAGTTCATCGTCAGCTTCATGCAGGGACGGCGCACAGCCATCGTGACGGCGGCGAATGTCCCCGCAGCCTTCCGCGCGGCGTTTCCGAGCGGGGCCAAAGTTGACAGCAACCAGTACGGACTGAGCGCCGAGTGGCAACTGCCGACGCACTTCGTGACCGTGATCGGCAAGTACTACACAGGCGAAGATCTGCGCTTCTACCTCGGCGGGCAACTGCTCTCGACCTTCAACGACACCGCCGGGCTGACGGGCACGGCGACCGCCGCCTCGATTGACGGCTCTTCAACAGTCGTCTTCGGCCTTAACAACGGCGTGGCCGTCGTCGCGCCGCAGAGACCCGTGCGCGGGCAGGGCGGCTTCATCAACTTCGGCTTCCCGCTCTCGCGCATCTTCGGAGCCGACCCGAAGGGACGCAACGCAGGCTGGACTGGCTACCTGCACTACGGCTACGACCAGGCGATGGCGCGCGACGCGCGACGTTTCGGCGGTCGCGGCAGAAGCGATGTCTTCATGGGCAGCCTCTTCTACAAGGTGAACAGCTTCGTCACGTTCGCCCTCGAAGAGTCTCTGTTCCGCACGCGCGCCGCCAACAGTTCGCGCTTCGCGGCGGGCGGACTGCCGCTCTTCCGCGGCATCCCTTCGCGCGAGACGCACAACGTGCGCTCGGAACTGGCAACCATCTTTACCTTCTGATCGCCGACTGCGGAGCGCGGCGCGTTCGATTCAAAGAGGCCGCGCCGCGCCCTCCGCACACCAAAGGAGTGTGACACGCCATGGCTCAACAATCAGCCGTCGGAGCCGGTTACGCCGACGCCCGCACCGCACACGATTATAAAATCTGGCAGGTCATCGCCGCCTCCGCCGTCGGCACGATGATCGAGTGGTACGACTTCTACATCTTCGGCAGTCTCGCGGCGGTCATCTCGCCGCTCTTTTACCCGAAGGGCAACAACACCTTCGCGCTCATCGCGTATCTTTCGACCTTCGCCGTCGGCTTCGTCGTGCGTCCCTTCGGCGCGCTCTTCTTCGGCAGAATCGGCGACATCATCGGGCGCAAGTACGCTTTCCTCGTCACGCTGCTCATCATGGGCGGCGCGACGGCGCTGATCGGCTTCCTCCCGACGTATGCCACCATCGGACTTGCCGCGCCGATACTGTTGCTGCTCATCCGCGTGCTTCAGGGACTCGCGCTCGGCGGCGAGTACGGCGGGGCGGCGGTTTACGTCGCGGAACACGTGCCCGACGCGAAGCGCGGCTACTACACGAGCTTTATCCAGATCACGGCGACGCTCGGACTGTTCGTCTCGCTCGCCGTCATCCTTCTCGTGCAAAACCAGATGAGCAAAGAGACGTTCAGCGAGTGGGGCTGGCGTATTCCGTTCCTCGTCTCGATCTTCCTCGTCGCCATCTCGCTCTACATCCGCCTGAAGATGAAGGAGTCGCCGATTTTCCAGCACGTCAAGAGCGCGGGGATGACTTCGGCGCAGCCCTTGAAGGAAGCCTTCACGCAATGGCCGAACTTGAAGCGCGTGCTCATCTCTCTGTTCGGCGCGACCGCAGGGCAGGGCGTCGTCTGGTACACGGGGCAGTTCTACGCGCTGTTCTACATGCAGACGATCCTCAAGGTGAACACCACATCGGCGACATACATCGTCGCCATCGCGCTCCTGATGGGGATGCCCTTTTTCGTAGTCTTCGGCGCGCTCTCCGACCGCATCGGGCGCAAGTGGATTATCATGGCAGGCTGCCTGCTCGCCGCACTCTCTTACATCCCGCTCTATCACGCGATGGAGTCTGTGGTCGGCACGAACATCGTGACCACCACGTCGCAGAAGAACGCGGTCACGGGCGCATACAGCCTGACGCCGATGGCGGACATCAACGGCACGCTGACACCCGCGCCGGAGTCTCTGCCCTACACAGACCTCGGCACGCTCCTCGGCAACCCCATCGCGTGGAAGCTGGTTCTGCTGATCTTCATACAGGTCATCTTCGTGACGATGGTTTACGGCCCCATCGCGGCCTACCTCGTCGAGGCGTTCCCGGCCAAGATCAGGTACACGGCGCTCTCTCTGCCGTACCACATCGGCAACGGCGTCTTCGGCGGACTGCTGCCGCTCATCGGCCTCATCATCGTCGCGCAGACGGGCAACATCTACGCCGGTCTGTACTATCCGATCATCGTCGCCAGCATCACCTTCATCGTCGGCTCGCTCCTGCTCAGGGAGACGAGGCACGTCCTGATCTGGAAGGAGATGGAGACGGTTGGCGACGGGCGCGTCGTCTCCGACATAGACGGCCCGGCGTAAAAAACGCATGAGCCGGCCACGTCCACGCAAGGGCGCGGCGGGCGTAGATAAGGGATGAAGGATGAGGGGTTGAGACGAGGGATGTGGGCGGAGGGATGAAGGAGGCGTTGCTTTTCTTCATCCCTCCGTGTGTTTTACTTCGACGGCGCGCTCCCGCCCCCGCCCGTGCGACGCTTCGGCCTCTGGTACTCCGATTTCTTCTTCAGCCCCAGCGACGCCACCTCGTCCGAGTTGTCGCCGAACTGCGCCGTGGTCTGCATCTTCGCGCCGAGCATCGCGTTATGAAATTCCCACTCGCCCGCCGTCGCCGCATCGCGCGCCGTCGCGGCTGCCGCGAGCGCCTGCGTCTCCGCGCGTTGTAATTCGTCCATGCGGTCGCGCAGAGCCTTGATGCTCGCAGCACTGTGCTTGTCGTTCGAGGGCGCGTAGCCCTTGATTCCCTGCAAGGCGTCGAACGCCTCGCGGTCTGCGTTGAGGAGCGCGGACGCAAGCCGCCGCGTTTCATCTTTAGCCATAAAAAAATTTGTTCCTTTCGAGATGAGGTTTCGAGACCAATCCCCGCGAGGTTTCACGACCGATTTCCGCGAAAACGCGCGGATTCTACTTCGCCACGCCACGCCGCCGCAAGACTTTTCTTCGCCCCCGCGCCCCGCACC
>JAIVJG010000008.1 GCA_020200155.1 Acidobacteriota bacterium
TGGCAGGCGCGAAGTGGCCTTCTCAAGATTCGCGGCATAGCCACAGGCTTCGCACGTCGCGATTAAATCCTCGCCCGCGTCCGTCTTCACCATGAACTCGTTCGACTCCGAGCCGCCCATCGAACCCGAAGACGCCTCGACGATGGAAAATTTCAGCCCCGCGCGCGTGAAGATGCGCTTGTAGGCTTCCTTCTGGTCTTCAAAAGAACGGTCGAGTCCCGCGCGGTCAACGTCGAAGGTGTAGGCGTCCTTCATAATGAACTGGCGCACGCGCATCAGCCCCGACTTGGGGCGCGGCTCGTCGCGAAACTTCGTCTGGATTTGATACCAGACCTGAGGCAGTTGCTTGTACGAGCGCAGTTCGTGGCGCGCGATGGACGTGAAAATCTCCTCGTGCGTCATGCCAAGGCACATCTCCGCGCCCCTGCGGTCTTTGAGCCGGAACATGTCGTCGCCGATTGCCGTCCAACGCCCGGACTCTTCCCAGACCTCCTTCGGGTGCATCGCGGGCAGAAAAAATTCCTGCCCGCCGATACGGTTCATCTCCTCGCGCAAGATTTGCTGGACGCGCAGCACTGCGCGCTGCATGAGCGGCAGGTACGAGTAGATGCCTGCGGAGAGCTGGCGGATGAGTCCCGCGCGCAAAAGTAGTTTGTGGGAGATGACCTCGGCGTCAGCCGGGTCTTCGCGAAGTGTGGGAATGAAAAATTGTGACCAACGCATAGAGTTCTTAAACGAGTCTCCTTAAAAAACGGGTAAACGTCCCCGTCGAAAATGTCCGCCCATTCTCGCGCAGCATGGACGCACAAAGCAACGCGGGAGACTGAAGGGGGCTTTATCCAACCCGAATTCGTGAGCGACAATGAGCGCATGAGGATCGTGATTATCGGCGGCGGCATCGGCGGCTTGTCTTCCGCGCTGGCTCTGAGGCGTGCGGGGTTCGAGCCGGAGGTCTTCGAGCAGGCTCCTGCGCTGCTCGACGTAGGGGCAGCCATCGCCGTGTGGCCGAATGCGATGCGTGTGCTGGCGCGGCTCGGCGTGGGGGAAGCGGTGTCTGAGAAAAGCGGCCAGATCAAACAGGCGCGTTGGATGGCTTGGGACGGGCGAGTCTTGAATAGCTTTGCGCTGCCGGACGAGGACGCGCCCGCCGTCGCACTCCATCGCGCGGATTTGCAGGGCGTGTTGCGCGCGTCTCTCCCGCCGGAATCAATTCATCTGGGAAAGCATTTCGACAGTTTCACGTCAACGCCTGCATCAGTCAGCGCGAGTTTTGCGGACGGCACAGTCGTCGAGGGTGATGCCCTGATCGCAGCCGACGGCCTGCACTCGCGCGTGCGCGCCCAACTGCTAGGCGACGGCGAGCCTGTCTATCGAGGCTACACGGTGTGGCGCGGCATTGCGTCAATCAAGCATCCGGCGCTTCCGCCGCTGACGGCGACGGAGGTTTACGGCGACGGCCAGCGTTTCGGCATCGGGCCGGTCGGGATGAATCGCACGGGCTGGTGGGCGACGGCCAACGAGCCGGAGAACGTCCCAGAGTCCGCCTCCGAGCATCAGGAAAAATTGCTGCGGTTGTTCGCAGGCTGGCACGCGCCCGTCAACGAGTTGATCCGTGCGACTCCGTCGGCGAATATCTTACGCAACGCCGCCTACGACCGCCCGCCCGCCGCACGCTGGGACGTGGAGGCCGTCACACTCCTCGGCGACGCCGCGCATCCGATGACGCCGAATCTCGGACAGGGTGGGTGCATGGCGATTGAAGACGCGGCCATCCTCGCAAGGTGTTTCGAGAAGTACGGGCACGTGAGCCGTGCATTGCGAAGCTACGAAGCGCACAGGCGCGCACGCACCGCGACCGTCAGCCGTTATTCTCTGCGCTACGGCGCGGTCGGGCAGTGGCAAACTTCGCGCGCGTTGCGCCTGCGGAGCGCGCTGCTCTCGACCATCCCCGCGTCCGTGGGGCGGCGGCTGTTGCGTCTGGTCTTCGACTACGACGCCTATTCCATCAACCTCTGAAGCGTGCGCGAGTGAACTTCCCGATCAAAAAACTCGCGGAGATTGATGAACTCTTCCGCAAGCAAGCTTCGTTGCGGGACAGTGGAGCGTGATGTAACATCAAGCTTCTTGTTAAGACGCGCTTTTGAACGCAAAACGAAGCCGACCGACACGCCGACGAAGGAGAAGAGATGGACGACCTGCGAAACGCGCCGCTCGCGGAAGTTGATACGCTGGTGAGCCGCGCCATAGACGACGAAGTGCGCCGGCAGGCAGAAGGGTTGGAGTTAATCGCCTCGGAGAATTTCGTGAGCGAGGCGGTGCTTGAAGCGATGGGTTCGGTCTTCACGAACAAGTACGCCGAAGGCTACCCGAAGAAGCGTTACTACGGCGGCTGCGAGTTCTCGGACGTGGTCGAACAGGCGGCGATTGACCGCGCGAAAGAAATCTTCGGCGCGGAGCACGCCAACGTCCAGCCGCACAGCGGCGCGCAGGCCAACATGGCCGTCTACATGGCCGCGATTCAGTACGGCGACCAGATTCTCGGCATGAACCTCTCGCACGGCGGGCATCTGACGCACGGGCATCCACTGAACTTCTCCGGCCTCAGCTACAAGGTGGCCGACTACGGCGTCTCGAAGGAGACGGAGCAGATTGACTATGACGTGTTGCAGCGCACAGCCGAAGAGCACAAGCCCAAGTTGATCGTCTGCGGCGCGTCCGCCTACCCGCGCATCATAGACTTCGAGCGCATCGGCCAGATTGCCAAAGCCGTCGGCGCGCGTGTGATGGCCGACATCGCGCACATCGCCGGCCCCGTCGCCGCAGGGCTTCATCCTTCACCCGTCCCGCACGCCGACTACGTCACGACCACCACGCACAAGACCCTACGCGGCCCGCGCGGCGGACTCATCCTCTGCCGCGAAGAGCACGCGAAGGAAATTGACAGGCGAGTCTTTCCCGGCGTGCAGGGCGGCCCGCTCGTCCACATCATCGCGGCGAAGGCCGTCGCATTCGGCGAAGCGATGGGCGAAGAAGAGATGCGCCGGATTGCGCGCCTCATCGCCTCTGTGCTGCACGAACCGGAGTCCGAAGACGTGCGCCGCACAGTCACACAGTCCGTCCGCGAACTCGCCGCGCGCTTCCCGCTCTACCCGAAACGCCTGCGAGCAGCCGTGCCGGAAATCGAAGCGATGGGCGCTGACTAAACATCTGTTTGGATGTTGATGGAGGTCAAGATGTCTATGACGCCTATGGAAGAAGCGAGACTGAAAGAGTTGCTCAAGATCGCGGTCAATGAAGTCTTTGAAGAACGGAAAGACTTGATCCGTGATTTGCTGGAAGAAGCTTTGGAAGACATGGCTTTGTCCCGCGCAATTGATGAAGGCGCGCGGAGCGAGGCGGCCAGTCGTGATGATGTATTCAACGCGCTTGAGGGCAGGCAGTGAATGGCTCATTCAGCGAGAGTTTCGCGAAAGATTAACGGGGGCATCGTTGACAAAAAACTCCTGAGATACATCCGCCGCCGCGCTTGCTCGCCCGTAATCCTTCAAACGTCAGACGACAGCCAGTGGTTAACATGAAGGCACAGTCTTTACACAGATTGCGGGCTTTATTTTTTGCAAAATCATTGACAAAAAACCGAGGGGGGTTATAATTCGTCATCGCATCCGGACGGCAGCCATACCCCCACGAACCGAGTGACAAATATTCCAACTTAAAAACTGTCCGTTGACGAAATCCTCAGCAGATTCTATCAACTTCACAACCAGAAGGAGGTTTCTCATGAAGCGAATTCTTGTAGTCAGCATCGCGGTGGCTTTGTGTGCACTCTGTCTAACTTCTCCTCAATCGAACATGAACGCTGCTTCCAATAAGGAAGTGAGAACAAACATCCTCGTCCCGAAGGGAATGCCTGTCAGCGTTGAGGCCGCGGGCGTCACGACCTCTGACGGGCGAGGGCTATCCCGGCTAAACATTTCCGTTACCAACGAGTCGGACGGCGACTTGAGTGGCTTGCGATTGGCAGTTTTCATCGTGAGCCTTTCTGGACACACAAAAGCCGGCGAAGGGTTGAAAGAAGAAGTTAACTTACCGGCACACTCCGCTAAAGCTTTTTCGGCGACGCTTCGTAGCAGTGCCATATTCGGCGACCGCGCCGTCGTTGCCGTGCAAGGCGTGACCGGGGAAGCGGGAACGTGGGAGGTCAGTCTCGCTGATGTGTTTAGTTCGGCGCTGGCGAAGAAGGAGAAGGATATGGTGATTCCGCCCGCGCAACGTATCAGCCAGATTACGGGACAGCCGATGTACATTAAGGCTGCCGCCGTGCAAGGGACTTATTGCAGAGACGCGCTGAACAACGCCAAGACCGCTTGCAGCGCGGGCCTTGAGAGTTTCTCGTGTGACGAAAAGAATCAAACTTTCTCCTTCACGTGCAGGACGCCACAACCAGGAACATAACGCCAAGTTCCGTCGCAGAGAGAGTCGCCCGTCAACCACGCAGACCAACGGGCCGCATGGAAAGCCCTCCTCTTGTGGGGGGCTTTTTGCTGGTAGAGCGTTCCCTCATCGCTGAACGGAGGAACTTCCGCAAAAGATTTCATGCAACAGGGAAGCGGTATTACACATAACATCCAGTAGTCAACATGAAGGCACAGCCTTTATACTGACTGCTGGCATTTCTTTTATGGAAGAAATTTTCGGCCCGCGTGGTTTGATCGCGCGCGCGCATCCTGAGTACGAACATCGTCCCGGCCAGATACAGATGGCCGAGGCGGTGCTGCGCGCTTTTGAGGAGCGGCGGCATTTGGTCGTCGAGGCGGGGACGGGGACGGGGAAGACGCTCGCTTATCTCGTCCCGGCGATTGCGGCGGCGACGGCGCGGGGTGGGCGCGTCGTCATCTCGACGGGTACGAAGAATTTGCAGGAGCAGTTGATGGAGAAGGACATTCCTTTCCTTCAGCGTGTGCTGCCGAAAAAATTCACCGCCGCGTACATGAAGGGACGCGGGAATTACGCCTGCCTCAATCGCATCAAGAAGGCAGAGAATTCGCCTATCCTGGACGGCCTCGACGACGTTGATTACTTCGAGGAGGTGCGACACTGGGCGCGCGAGTCGGAGGTGGGCGACCGCGCGGAGTTGACCGAGTTGCCAGAGCATCTCTCTTTCTGGCGACACGTAGACGCGCGCTCGGAAATCTGTCTCGGCCAGAAGTGTCCGGACTACGACCCTTGCTTCATCACGCGCATGCGCCAGCGTGCGACGGACGCAGACATCATCATCGTCAACCATCATCTCTTCTTCGCAGACCTCGCGCTGCGCGGCGGCGAGTACGGGCAGGTCATTCCCGACTACTCCGCCGTCATCTTCGACGAGGCGCACACGATTGAAGACGTGGCGGCGGAATACTTCGGCGCGCAGGTCTCGAACTATCAGATCGAGGACATGCTGCGCGATGTGCAGCAGCTTCCCGTCACGGACTCAAGCGTCAATCGCGAACTGACGAAGAACGCGGGCCGCGTCGCGCGTTTCGGCGAAAATTTCTGGCTGGGTTTCACGCGCGACGCGCGCGGCGAGGAAGGCCGTTATCCGATTGCGCCCGGCACGTTCGCGCGTAAGACCAGCGCGGGCGAGATCGAGGCGACGCCGCTCGGCGATGCTTTCCTGAGTTTGGACGGCGCGCTTCAGCGCATGGAAACGACGCTCGACGTGATCAAGGAGCAGCCGCCGGAGGTCGAGAATCTCGTGCGCCGCATCCGCGAGACGCGCTTCAATCTGGAGTTCATCGTCGCGGGCGACGACCGTTCTTACGTCTACTGGCTTGAGCGTCGCGGGCGCGGCACGTTTCTGCGCGCCTCGCCGATTGACGTTTCCACGCTGCTGCAAGACAAACTCTTCGACCGTGTGGAGACGGTCGTGCTGACCTCCGCGACGCTGGCGAGCGCAGGCAATTTCGACTTCGTGCGGAGAAGACTCGGACTCACTTCAGGGCCGGACGATTTTCGGGAGCAGAGCAGGCTCGGCGAAAAGACGGACGAATTGATCGCGCCGTCGGGCTACGATTATGAGGAACAGGCTGTGCTCTACCTACCGCCGCGCATGCCCGACCCACGCTCCGCGCAGTGGGCCGAGCGGGCGGCGGCTGAAGTCTTCAAGCTGCTCGAAGTTTCGCGTGGCCGCGCCTTCGTCCTCTCGACGAGCTTGAGCGGCATGCGCTCTCTGTACGAGCGCGTCGCGCCGCAGGTTGAATTTCCATGCTTCGTGCAGGGCAGCGCGTCGAAGGCAGGGCTGCTCGACAAATTTCGCAGGACGCCGAACGCTGTGCTTTTCGCCACTTCAAGCTTCTGGCAGGGCGTTGACGTGCGCGGCGAACAGCTTTCGTGCGTCATCATAGACAAGCTGCCGTTCGCCGTGCCGAGCGACCCCATAGTCTCTGCGCGACAGAAATTCATCGAAGAGCAGGGAGGATCGAGCTTCTACGAATACAGCGTCCCGCAGGCGATCATCAGTCTCAAACAGGGACTCGGTCGCTTGATTCGCAGCACGACGGATAGGGGCGTGCTCGCCGTCCTCGACCCGCGTTTGAGGACACAGGCCTACGGGCGGCTTTTCCTCCAAAGCCTCCCGCCCTGCCGCGTGACGACGGACATCGAAGAGGTGGAAGCACATTTCAGAGTTCAAGGTACAGAGTTCAAAGTCGAGCAGCCTGCTTAGTCCTCAAAGCCCAACCTGTCCGCGCGGCTCTGACGTGAATGGAATGATTGCGCCGAAACGCGACGGCTTGCGACTTTCAACTTTGAACCTTAAACTTTGAACCATGTTTGAGGTGATGATCGAGCGCAATTTTTCGAGCGCGCACCAGTTGCGCGGCTACATGGGCAAGTGCGAGAACCTGCACGGGCACAATTATAAGATTGAAATCTACGCGCGCGGGCGCGAGTTGGATAACATCGGCCTGCTCGTTGATTTCGGCGAACTCAAAGCGGCGGCTGACGAGATCGTCAACTATCTCGACCACCGCAACATCAACGAGCTTCCGCCCTTCGACGCGGAGTTGAACCCTTCGGCTGAAAATCTCGCGCGCTATATCCTTGAGCGCGTCGCCTCGCGCGTCGGCGACGTGCGCGTGCAGGTTTACAAGGTGCGCTGCTTCGAGACGCCAACGAGCGTCGCGACGTATCAGACGGATTAGCCTGTGGCTTGAAGGTCTGTGACTCTGAAGTGAAAAAGCCCGGCATTGGAGCCGGGCTTTCTCTTTAAGACTTCAGGCATTCGGCTCGAAACTCATCACGCAGAGATAAGCGCCGGGATGTCTATCTTGTATTTCTTGATCTTGCTGTAGAGGCGCGGGCGGTAGATGCCGAGCAGGTTGGCCGCCGCCTGTTTGTTGCCGCCGGTGCGCTGTAGCGTCTTTTCGATGACGAGTTTTTCGATCTCTTCGAGCGTGAGGTTGAGGGGCACGTCCCAGGCGTTGCCCTGCCCGCTCTTTTCGGGAAACGAGCCGTTGTCGAATGGCAGGTCAACCGGCTCGATCTTGCTGCTCTTGGCAAGCAGGACGGCGCGCTCGATGACGTTCTGTAGCTCACGCACGTTGCCGGGCCAGCCGTGTCCGAAGAGACGTTGATAAGCGACCTGCGAAATGCTCGTGATCGGTCGCTGGTACTTGCGCGCATAGAGCTTGAGGAAGTGCTCTGTGAGAAGTTGAATGTCCTCCGTGCGTTCGCGCAGAGGGGGGACGTGAATCGTGATCGTCGAGATGCGATAGAAAAGGTCGTCGCGCAGCAGCCCGTCGCGGATGGCGTCGGCGGGCGGGCGATTCGTCGAGGAGATGAGACGGAAGTCCACCGCGTAAGTCCTCTCCGAACCAATCTTGCGGTAGCTGCGCTCTTGCAGAACGCGCAGGAGCTTGGGCTGCAACTCGACAGGCATCTCGGAGATTTCGTCGAGCAGGAGCGAGCCGCCCGCCGCGTGCTGAATCAATCCGTCCTTGTCGGCGTGCGCGCCTGTGAATGCGCCCTTCGTATGGCCGAAGAGTTCGGACTCGATCAACTCTTTCGGGAGCGCGGCGCAGTTGACCTTGATGAAAGCCTTCTTGGCGCGAAGGGAGTTGTAGTGGATGGCGTTGGCGATGAGTTCCTTGCCCGTGCCGCTCTCGCCGACGATGAGGACGTTGGCGTCGGACTTGGCGACCGACTCGATGGTCTCGTAGATGGTCTGCATCTGCCTCGACGCGCCGATGATGCTGAAATACTCGGTGCGCGTCGAGAGTTGGCGACGCATCGTCTCCGTCTCGGTCATCAACTCGTAGCGTTGATACGCACGCTCGACGAGCGGGAGAAGGATGTCGAAGTCAAAAGGTTTTTCGAGGAACCAGAACGCGCCCGCCTTCGTCGCCTCGACCGCGCTCTCGACGCTGCCGTGTCCCGTCACGACGATTACTTCCGTCGAAGGATGCGTGTCCTTGATGTGACGCAGGACTTCCATGCCGTCCGTGTCGCCAAGCCGTAGATCGCAGATGGCGATGTGATGCCCGCCACGATCAAATAGCTCTATGGCCTCGGCCCCGCTCGACGCGGTGTCCACCGTGTAGCCTTCCTCGGTCAGGTTCTGCTTGAGCGAATCGGCCATCGTCGGCTCGTCGTCAACAACCAGTATGCGGACTTCTTTACGTTCCACTTCCACCTCTCCTTGTTCTGTCGGGTTGTGTGTGTGCTCGTTCAAACACTTAATTGACAAAGCGAACGCCGCCGCCTACTTGAAGGCAAGCGTCGCCGGATTCCGAACGACTGCGCTCGAACAGGCGGCGGCTGATACTTAAAAATCTCATGGCTCAAGCGGCAGGCGCACGCGCAAACTGTTCGCGTGCTGATCCACGCCGCCGTCGTGCGCCTTGATGATTTTTCCGGCAAGCGTCATACGCAGCCCGCTCCCGCCGGAGAAGCTGTTGAAGATGTCGCCGCCCTCGACTGCCTGCGCGACCCCGCGCCATTCAATCACCGCCGACGGCGTCTCGCCGCTCTCTTCGCGCCGCAAGTGAATGTCGGAAGCCTGTGTGTCCTGTGTGTCGTTTGTGCGCCCGCCGCACGAGATTGTTTTCAAAGCGTCTTCAAGCACGGCGACATCGAACGCGCCTGCATAGGAGCCGGCTTCAACCTGAAGGGTGCGCCCGCCGGCGGCGTTCGACAAAATGCGAGCGAGGTCTGTGCCCGGCTGCCGGCGCAGTTCGATTGGGCGGCCAAGACGCACGAGCAGTGTCATGTCTGCGGCGGCACGTTCCAGCCCGGCGATTAGTTTGGCGACGGTCTCCTGCTCGTCCGCCGGTCGCTCGCTCTTCTCCATACGCTTGCGGAGGAACGTGGCATAGAGTTTGAGACCGTTTAATTGATTTTTCAGGTCGTGCACGATCTGGACGGACGCGCTGCCGAGTTCGCGGAGGGTTTCATCGTCTTGCAGTTCCGATTTTAACGGCTTCATATTGTTACGACGACCCTCTCGACAACCGTCCCGACCGCAGTAGCGGAAGGCTTTGCGCCTTCACGTCCTGTACCGATTGCACCCAAATGTTATGCTTTTTTGTGTCGTGTTTCGATGCGAAAGCTTAGCAGAAATGCGGACTGTTTGCTAGTCATACGGCGGGCCTCCGGCGTCAAAGCTTCGGCGATGCGGGGGAAGTGGGGTTTCAGAGAGTGAAGGTAGAGAATAACGGGACGGGGCCGGTTGTCCTGGTGGTCGAGGATTTTGAAGATAACCGCTTCATGATGAGAAGGTTATTGGAGATGAGCGGCTATCGCGTGGTGGAGGCCGTCAACGGCCAGCAGGCAGTCGAGATGGCGCAGGGCGAGTCTCCAGACATTATCCTGATGGATTTGAGCCTGCCGAAGCTCGATGGTCTGGCCGCGACGCGACGCATACGCGAGCAGGGCGACATGAAAAAAGTCCCGATAATCGCCGTCTCCGCGCACGATACCGCCGACTTTCACGCCGAGGCGCTGGCCGCCGGATGTAACGAATACATCACCAAGCCGATAGATTTCGACCAGTTGATAAGGCTGTTGGACAAATTGGTAAATCGTCAATCGTCGGGAAAGACTAACGACGATTCAGGGCATACCTTCTATGGCTGAACGCTTTGCCCTCCTCCTGCGCCAGCAACTCGACTTGATCACGCGTGCATGGGTTGACGAAATCTATGCTGACCGCCGGACGCAGTTGCCTCTGATTCTCTCCGCCAGAGAACAGGTGGAATTCCTTCCAGACCTCTCCGACGAACTCGCACTGGTGCTGGACATCCCCGCGTCTCCCGTCGAAATCTTCGAGGCCGCCGGGCGGCTGCGCGTTTACCCACAGGTGCGTTTTCAGCAGGGTGTACTAATTGACGAGATGGCACGCGAGTTGATGTTGTTACGCGACGTGCTGAATAGATTCGTGTGGCGCGAGGCCGTCAGCGCCGCCGGCGGAGACTTTCGAGAGGCGGGCGATGCGCTGCGCCGGACAAACTTATTTTTCGATGAATTGATCGCGCAGGCGATTCTGACTTACGCGGCCTGCCTGCGGCCAAGCGTCAGAACGCGTGCCTCGGTCTGGCCGCCGTCACGTCGTCGCCGCCGGACGGATTAACCGGAATCGAATGAACCGACATGAAGCCGAGCGACGAGACAAAGATCACGCTTGACGTGCGCGCCAAACTTTTGGTGTTGCTCGCCCTCCTGTCTCTGCCGCTGCTCATCATCAGCCTGCTTCAACTTCAGAGCTACCAGAAGAACATCAACGAGCAGGCCGCCAGCATCGCTCGCATCGAGACGGTGGCCGCCGCCGGCGCGCTCGAATCTTGGATCAAAAATCACCCCGCGCTGACGAGCGGGAACGCGACGGCCTCGCCCGAAGAAGCTAAAGAAATTTACGCGCTCGTCGAACGCCACACGACGGCGAGCGCCGACACGTCCATCGCCGTCTTCGACGCGCGGGGAAACGCATTGCAGCGCGCAGGCGATGATTCGCCTGCGTCATCACCCTCGCCCGACTTACTTCCCGCAGGCGTCGAGCAACAGCGTTGGAGCGACGGCATGATGCGCGTCACCGGAGCGAAGCGGGTCGAGCCTTCGGGATGGAGCGTGGCCGTCGGCGTGCCGCTGCCCGAACGCACGCCGGCGGGGCGGGGCATTCTGTTGCTCACAGCGACCTGGGCCTTGACGATGCTCGCCTCCTGCCTGATCGCCGTGTGGGCCGTCGGGCGTTTCACGAATCCGCTGCGCAGGCTGGCCTCCACGGCCTCGACCTTCGCCGAAGGGAATTTACAGGAGCGCGTCGAAGTCGAGACCGGCGACGAGGTCGGCACGCTCGCCAACAGCTTCAACGTGATGGCCGGGAGCCTGCAAAGCAAGTTCGACGCGGTGAAGAAGCAGAGCGCCTTCCTCGGCGAAGTGCTCGACAGCCTCCCGCTCGGCGTCGTCGTGCTCGACGCGGGACTGATTGTACGCAAGGTCAACACCGCCTTCGCGGCACGCGTGGGACGCGATGCCTCGGCACTGACGGGCCGGGGCTTGTACGAGGCGGCGGCGGGACTCGCCGTCTTGAGTGACATCGTCGAAGACGTGCGCCGCACGCGCCGCGCCTTCGTCAACTACAGCCTGCCGCTCGAACTTTCTTCACGCGAAGGCGGCAAAGAGGGCGAAGAGGGGCCGAAGTACTGGGACGTAATTTTGTGGCCCGTGAAGGAACAAAGTGAGGGGCGCGGCGATCTAATCGTTATTCTCTCCGAGGTCTCGAAGCGCGTGCGCGCCGAGAAACTCGCCACCGCCGCGTTCGCCGCCGAGAAAGCGCGTGCGGCGGAACTTGAAAGCGTTATCAAGCAGATGGATGAGGGCGTGGTGATCGTGGACGCGCGCGGGCGTTATCGCGTCAACCCGGCGGCGGCGCACATCCTGGGACGCAAGGCCGGCGAATTCCGCGACGGCGTGGAAGCTCTCATCGTGGACATGCAGTTGCGCGATTTAAACGGGCGCGTGCTGCTCACAGAGGAGACGCCCATCAGCCGCGCTTCGAGCGAGGGCGAACACGTCATCAGCGAGCGGTACAACATTGTCCGTGCGGACGGAGCGGAGCGCGTGCTGGCCGTGGGCGCGACGCCTCTCAACGGTGATGACGGGACGAGAGAAGGCGTGGCGGCAGTGTTCCGCGACATCACGGAAGAGGTCAGGAGCCACGACGAACTAGTCGCGGCCTATGAGCGCCTGCGCGAGCACGACCGCCTCAAGTCGGCCTTCGTCGCCAACGTCAGCCACGAGCTACGCACGCCCCTGAACGTCATACTCGGACTGTGCCAGTTGCTCGCGCGCGACGCGCAGCTCCCGCTCGCGCCTTTGCAGGCCGAAGCCGTGATGAGGATGCAGCGCAACGCACGTTCTCTGCTGGAACTCGTCAACGACCTGCTCGACTACTCACGGCTGGAAGCCGGGCACGCGGCGCTGAACATCGAGACGGTCAATGTCTCGGAGGTTGTGCGCGAGGTGTTGGAGAACTTCGAGGAGGAGTCGCGTGAGAAAAATATACGCTTGAGCGTCGAGGTGTCGCCTGAGTTGGGCGCGGTGCGGACGGATCGCCGCAAGCTGGAACAGGTGCTCTCGAACCTCGTCAGCAACGCCATCAAGTTTACCGCAGAAGGGACGGTGCACGTCCGCGCCGCCGCAGAAGGCGCGACGCGCTGGCGTTTGGAAGTCGCGGACACAGGCATCGGCATCTCAGGCGAGGCGCTGAAGTACATCTTCGACGGCTTCCGGCAGGTGGACGACCGACTCGCGCGTGCGTATAACGGGGTGGGCCTCGGTCTTGCCATCACGCGCAAGATCGTCGAGTTGCTCGAAGGCGAGATCACGGTCGAGAGCAAGCAGAACGAAGGGAGTTGCTTCCGTATCAACTGGCCGCGCGAGGCGCGCCCACGCACGGGGACAGGCTCGCTCGTCAGCCACGCGGAATCTCCGTCCACTCATGGCGAAGCGCCCGCCCGGCACATGCGAGTTGTTCGATAAACTCCGCGTGCGGAAAGGGGTCATTCAACTGTGGTTCGTTGTCAGCACTGTGGAGAAGAGGTCGAAGAGGGGCGGAATTTTTGTCCGCATTGCGGCAAGGACATAACAGCGCAGGCGGTCGCAACCGGACAACAAGCACATTCCGGCTCGATGTCTTTGCAGACGGTGGAGCGGGAGCGGGGCGACACCGGTGCGGAAGCAAGTGATGCCGAACCCGCGCGCTCGTCTCCGATGTCTGCCTTCGAGCGGAGCAAGGACGAGGGCGACAAAACGCGACGCGCGATTTACATAGCCGTCGCGCTGGTTTCGGCTTTGCTCGTGGCCGGCGTCGTGTGGCTCGCCAATCGCCCGAAGGCTCAGACGGCTGAGGAGCGGCTCGCCGGCGCGATCAGGCCCGGCACACCCGAGTTCGAGCAGTATCGCGACCGCATCATCGTTGACTTCGACCCTGACGAGAACGCATTCAAAAGCGACCGCGCGCTCGGCGACATACAGATTGACATGAAGCCGACAATCCGTAATTTTACAGGCAAGACGATCAGCGGCCTGGAATTTCACGCCGCCGGATTCGATCTGGACAAACGCATAATCCGAGAACGCACCGTGACTCGACAGTTGGAACTCGACACCAACCGGGTTTCGACGCAGGCTATCGCACTCGTTTTCCCGAAAGACAACAACCCCGCCAGCCTCAAGCTCGAACTAACAGGCGTCACGTTCAAATAACGAAAGCCGCAGCAAGTGAGCGATGAGTTGAAGGCGGGTTTTTACTTATCACTCATCACTTCTTTTCTTCCTGTCCCTCGTTCATCTCCACTTTTGCCACAAAGAGTTCTTCGAGCGGATTGCCGACTGGGTGAACGGAAACAAGCCGCGCGCCGGAAGCGCGGACGGCGTCGAGCGCGGCATCCACCTGCTTCTCCGTCGGGACTTCGATCCGCGCGCCGCCGGGCGAAGCGGTCAGGCGCGAGCCTTCGATTCCGGCGAGCCTCGCTTCCAACTCCGGCATATTCGCCCCCACCACCGTGATTTCCATTCCACGCTCGCCGCCCAGTTGCCGCAACTCGTCGAGCCGCCCGGCGTGCGCGAGCCGCCCGCGCTGCAAAATGGCTGCGCGGTCGCAGAGGACTTCGATGTCCGCGAGGATGTGCGAGCAGAGGAAGACGGTCGTGCCCGTCTCGCGCAGGGAAGCGATGAGGTCGCGCACCTCGCGCCGCCCGATGGGGTCGAGTCCGCTCATCGGTTCGTCGAGAAAGACCACCTCCGGGTCGTTGACGAGCGCCTGCGCCAGCCCCACGCGTTGCAGCATGCCCTTCGAGAATTTCCGCAACTGCTTGTTCCAACTCTTCTCTTCGAGCCGCACGCGCGAGAGCATGTCCGCCGCGCGCCGCTTGCGCTCGTGGCGCGTGTAGCCGAACAACTCGGCGCAGTATTCCAAAAACTCGCGCGCCGTCAGGTAGTCGTAAAAGTAAGGGTGCTCCGGCAGGTAGCCGATGCGCGCGTGCATCGAGATGTCGCCAATGTCGCGGCCCAGAATCGTCGCGCTCCCGCCCGTCGGATACATCAGGCGCATGAGCAGCTTGATGGTCGTCGTTTTCCCCGCGCCGTTCGCGCCGAGGAAGCCGAAAATCTCCCCGCGCTCGACCTCAAGCGAGAGCTTGTCGAGCGCACGCACCTTCCGCTTGCGCCAGAAGCCGACCTCGTAGTCTTTGGTCAGGTTGTTGATTTCAACCGCGTGCGACATCATCTTTGGCAGTCCTCAGGTTCAGGAATTTTTATCTCTGCGGAATCTCCGAGCGCGCGGCGAGTTTGGCATCACACGCGCCTGAGTCGAGCGCGTAGGGAACGTCGGTCGGATCGAGCGGTTCATCCCGCGCATTGAGCTTTAATCCGGCGGCGCGCAAAGCAACTGCAACCTCGCGCCACGCGGACGGGCAGCGACCGCTGCGTGACTGGTATTCGACGAGCACGCGGCGAATCGCGTCGCGCTGGTCGAGCGAATCCACTTGTAGCAGTCGTTTGAAGGCGAGCAGCTTGATTTGCTCGTCGTCGCCTTCCTTGTACATACGCCAATAAATATCTCTCGCCGTTTCGCGGCTGCCGCCTTTGACTTGCATCTGCGCGGCCATCGTGTTCATCCAGGCGGGCGCGCCGGGCTGGCTTGCGCCTGTGCGGTAAGCGTCGCTCGCTTCGCCGAAGCGATCTTGCTGCCAGTAGATGTAACCGAGGTGCTGGTAGAGATGCCAGTCGCGCGGGTTGGCCTGAATGCCTTTCCGCGTCAGCCGGAGCGCCGCTTCAACGTCAATCGCGGGCAGCACCACCGCGCCGTACTCGTAAGCAGCCATGAACTGCGGGTCGAGCGTCGTCGCGTGATCGAGCAGCGACGCGAGTTGCTTCACGTCGAGCGACTTGAGGTCGTCAATCTGCACCGTGCCCTGATGTGCGGTTATCTTGCGCCCGACGTATTGCAGCGAGCTCAGCCAGTACCAGTCTGCGACCAGTCCGTTGAAGCCGAAGCTCATGCGCCGCGCCGCCTCCGGCGAGACGTAAAGCTCTTCGTCCTCCTGCGCGATGTTGACGGGCGGCTGGCGCGCTTCCGTCCAGCGCCCAAGAAAGAAGACGAGCGCCAGCCCGACGATGATGACTACAGCCGGCAACACGTCTCTCAAACGCGTGCGTCCCGCCGGGGCGCTCTCGCTCGCGGCTGCGCTCTGTTTGTCGTACTGGTTGACGCTACGGTCTGTCATTTGAAGTTGCGGCGGTTGAAGATGAGCGTGGCGGCGGCGAGGAGCACGGCGACGTAGACGACGCCGTAGATAAGCGCGACGAGGAAAACGTCCGGCGCGGGCATCTGCCCGTGTGCGGCGGCGTTGATGTATGCGTAGTTCGAGAGGTTGGGGAGCAGGTAATAGAGCGCGACGAAAAATGCGCGCGTCGCGTCGCTGCCGAGCGAGGCCGCGAAAATTTTCAAGTCCGCGCTGAAATGGCCGATGACGAAAATGAAGAAGGTGCAGAGGGCCGAGAGCGCGGGCGATGAGAAGGAAGAGAAGAGAAGCGCGACGGCGACGAGGATCATCAACTCCATCAGGATGAGCGCCACTGCGGGCCAGATCGTCCACGCGAGCGGGTCGAGTCCGCCCCGCACGTAGACAAGCGCGAGCGAGACTCCCGCGCCCATCACAAAGACGTTGACGAGGAGCGTCAGGCACAGGCCGAGATACTTGCCGACCAGAAATTCGCCGCGCCCGACCGGCTTCGCGAAGATCGCGTAAATCGTGCGCCGCTCGATCTCTTTATACACAAGCCCGACGCCGACGAAGATGGCGATGAACGCGCCGAACAGAAGGATCGCGCTCAGTCCCATGTCCACGATGATCTTGGCCTCCTGCGAGGCCGACATCTCGCCGAGGAAGATCGCGCCCCCCGTCAGGAGCAGCACGAAGAGGACGAGGTTATAGAGCACGCGGTCGCGGACAGCCTCGCGGAATGTGTTGCGGGCAATCGCCAGTACGCGCGGGATTGTGCCGGAAGCCGCGACGACGGCACTACTCGCGGCGCGCTCGCCTGTCTGCCGGATGACGCTCTCTTCGGACATCGAGTGACCTTCACGCTTGTCAGAATTTCGTGGAACGCATGTGCGCGCGCCAGCCTGTGTTGACGGCTTCGGGAAACCGCTTTTCGTTCTCCGCCAGCACGGCGAAGACGGCAGCCTCCGGCTGGAGTTCGCCCGGCATCGCGATGTCCCTGTTATTTCTGGCGGCGACGATGGCGGCGTCAATGTCGTTGACGATCAGTTGATACCAGCCGCGCGCCGCACGAGAGTCTATCAAGAGTGCGGCAGACATTTCCATCCCGGCCTCTTCGTCGCGTCCCGCGCGCACAAGTTCGGCGGCGTGGCGGACGCGCAGGAAAACGGAGCGCGGGTACACGCGGACGGCCTCTCCGAGAGTCTGCTCCGAAGCTTTTACGTCGCCGGCCTCGTCTTCCGCCGAGGCGAGATATGCGTAACAGGTCGAACTGTTGAGTCCGCGCGCCACCGCATAGCGCAAGTGCGGCAGCGACTCTTCCATGCGGCCTGCTCCCACGAGCCACATTCCGTAACCGTAATGCGTCGCCGCGCTCGATTGGTTGAAGCGCAAAGACGCTTTGTAAAAGTTTTCCGCGTCTGTCTGGTCTACGCTGGTCTGCGCCAGCCCATGCAGCATCGAGCCTGCGGCCTGCGTGCCGAAACTGCAAATCATCGCGAAGCTCAGCACGGCGGCACACCAGACGACGGCGAGCCGTCGTCCGGCATTCAAGAGGATGAGTCCATGCGCGGCCTGCTGCTCGCATTGATGCACGCTCATTGCGACGCGTGCGACAAGCGCCGCCGCGAAGAAGAAGAGGAGTCCGCCGCCGAAGTATCTGAAGGATGACGCGCTCGCGCCGGAACTGATGGCGAAGGCCAGCATTCCCGCGCCCGCGCCGAGCGCGGGGAGCGCCTGCGTGGGATGCCTGAGCGCACGCCGGAGAGTCAGCGCCAGTGCGCCAGCGAAGAACACGAAGAGCGAGAAGCCGATGATGCCCAACTCGGCCAGCATCTGCACATACTCGTTGTGCGCGTAGACGGCCAGCAGATAATCGTTGAGGCCCGCGAGCGGACTGTCCGGGTGACGCGCGGAAAACTGCGCGCGGGCTTCCGTGTAAGCGACTTCGTAGTTGTTCCCGCCTACCCCCTGCCACGGGTGCTCACGCAACATCTCCAGCCCGATGCCCCAGAACAGGAGTCGAACATGCGTGTTCGCGTCGTGGCTGAACCCGCCTTGCAATCGTGTGAGCGTCGAAGTGTCCCGGCTCGCCGCCAACGGCGACGGCGAGGAAAGCGGAAGCGCCTGCAAGATCAGAACGCCTGCGAAGGCAGCGGCGAGCAGTCCGAGACGAGAGAGGCGACGCGGGCGGCAGTTTCGTTTCAACAACGCCACGGCGAAGAAGAGCAGTAGCCCGACGGATGCGCCGATGAAGGGTGCGCGCTCAAGAGACTGGATAGTTCCCAGCCACGCCAGCACCGCCGTCGCGCCACAGACGAGGGCGCGGCGCGGGCGTTTTTGTTGCAGCGCAAGCGCGGCGAACAGAGGAGCCGCCACGGCCATAATCTCGCCGAAGCCGCCGGAGCCGCGGAAGATCGGCTTGAGGTCGTTGCGCAGATTCCCGTCCGTCAGTGGAGCGCCGAACCACGACTCGACGGCGCACGCGATTCCCAGTATCCAGATGACCGCGCCGAGAGACTTGAAGGAAGCGCGCACGACACGCGGGCGTGAGACCGCACCGCACAGCAGCGCGAGAAAGATAAGATATGCGCTCCACTGGAAAGCGAGGTGGACGGCAGCGGGCGGATGCGCGGCCCACGTGGCCGAGAGCCACATCCAGGCCGCGAACAGCGCGCCGCAGAAGAGAAGTCGAAGTTTGATGCGGGGCGTGTTGAAAAGCGAGTCTGGCTGCGTGTCAGAGCGTCTGAGGAGGAGGCCGAGCGTCAGGCAGAGCAGGAAGGAAAGGAGTAGCTCTTGACGCCAGGGAAGGCCGCTGACGGAAGGTCGCGGGAGTCCGGGCAGGTGCGGCGCGAGCAGTGCAAGCGACCACAGAGCGGCGAGGATGAGGAGCGGTTCGCGCGCAAGTTTCCCGAAGTTAATCTTCATGTCGCTTTCGGTGAAGGATGACTGCCGGCGTTTGAAAAAGGAGGCCGCTCTGTTTCGTCGTCCGACGAGACGGTCGCGCGAGCCGCCGGGCGGACATCCTACTTCAGTTGCCGATAGCCGCGCCGCTCGTCGCGGTGGGGACGGTTCCGACAGTGGCGGCGGCGGCGTAGATGATGCCGGTGGCGTCGCTGGTGAAGTTGCGCGTCCCTCTGTAAGCGCTGGCGGGTGCAGCGCCGATGACGAAGTTCGACGGCGTAGGGTTGACAATGCCAAAGATGTAACCGCTCCGCGAATTGGGGGCGCTTGTTGCGTCGGCGAGCAGGGCGTCAATAAGAGAATTGTCCTTCAACGCCTGTATGGTGGCGTAGGTGCCGTTACCCGTCGTCGTGGAATAAGTGGCCTGCGCGGAGCTAATCGTCCTGACAGCCTGGATGGCGGCGGCTTCATTCGCCGCACGGCGGGAAGCGAGAAGGTTGGGGATAGCGATGGCGGCGATGATGCCGATAATCGCGACGACGATGAGAAGCTCGATGAGCGAGAAGCCCCGGTCATTCAGGTCGTCGAAAGACTTGCGCCGTCGCGCGATGGTTGGAGTCATGGCGTGGAGTTGAACAGTGAGACTCGCAAACATGATGGATAACTTCTCCTCGAACACTGCTATTGATCGGCGTCGGCACACTCGGTGTGCAGGTAAAGCAAAGCGGGGGCGAGGCTGTCTGGCCTCGCCCCCGCGATGAACCGTGCGACTGCGCCGGGCCTTAGTTACCGATTGCCGTACCGCTCGTCGTTGTCTGAGCCGTGGTCGGGGAGGTCAGATCGGCATAGATGATGCCGCTCGAATCGGAAGAGAACCGGCGGCTGCCAACGTTG
Organism: Acidobacteriota bacterium; assembly: GCA_020200155.1. Lineage (GTDB taxonomy): Bacteria > Acidobacteriota > Blastocatellia > Pyrinomonadales > Pyrinomonadaceae > JAIVJG01. The sequence continues at coordinate 19,563 of JAIVJG010000008.1, forward strand.
GTTGTGGCTGCCGTCGCGTTCGAGTTGTAGCCAGCAGGGCCCGCGTTGCTGATGATGAAGTAATAGCCGCTCTTGGTCTGCGTCGCGGAGTTGCTGGTATCCAGCTTCTGATCAACGAGGCCATTGTCGTACAGGTTTTGCATCGAGCCGTAAGAGCCGTTACCGACGGTCGAAGAGTATGTCGCCTCGGCGCTGGTGATGGTGCGGAGGCTGGAGATTGCAGAGGCTTCATTCGCCGCGCGGCGGGAAGCGAGAAGATTGGGGATGGCGATGGCGGCGATGATGCCGATAATCGCGACGACGATGAGAAGCTCGATGAGCGAGAAGCCTTTCTGGCCTTTGTTCTGTTTCATTTCTTTTCTGGGTGCTCCTTGAAAATTTGTCGAGTGTAGTGAAGTTCCTCGCGCCGTTGGACACCGTCTCAGGCTACGTGCCGCGCAGTGCGCGAATTCGGTCACAGGTAACCATAACAAGCCCCGTGCCAATGGGGACGGGATTTCCGAGCGCGTCCGAAAAATTGACTAAAGCCCGCCTTTTTCGCGATTTCTACATCAACTGTCAGGGGCTTAACCGGGTGCCGCACTCTGCCCCGGTAACATTTTTCGGCAGACGGGGAATGACGAAATTTGACAATCCGCAACTGGTTCACACGAAAGAAGCTTGCAGGAATTTCGGAGAGATCAATCCTGGAAGCGGTAGGTCATCTCTCCCACTTTTTAGCATGTGCGTTCGGCGCGCAATATCTTTCAGGTTGTACGATGAGTGCGTGCGGAAGAATTGGTCGAGTGTGGTAAGTCCGAGGCTGGCCGTCGGGGTTTATAAATCAAATCGCGTTCGTGTGGGCGAGTCAAGTGCCGAGAGAGAAAGCGAACGGAGCATCTCTTTCCGCCCGCTCCCTCTCGCGATACTGATTGACTGGCGAGTGCCCTTGAGCTTTATCCTTCAGAACCGCCGCGCCCGGCAGCGTCCGAGCGGAGTTGCGCCGTCAGGTTGCGGATGCCGTGCTTGTCGAGCAGGTGGCGCAGGGAGCGCACGGAGAGGTGAAGAGTTTCGGCGGCGCGCGTCTGGTTTCCGCCGGTTCGACGCAGCGCTTCGAGGATGTAGCTTTTCTCCACGTGATCCAGATGCGCGACGAGGTTGAGTCCCTCTTCGGGCAATTCAAAGGCGGATGAGTCTACGCGCGCCGGGTTGTAGTTTGTGACGGCCTGCGGCAGCGAATCGGACTGGATCATCTCGGTGCGTTCGAGGGCGACGGCCCGTTCGATAGTGTGTTCCAACTCGCGCACGTTGCCCGGCCACGCGTAGCGTTCGAGGAGTTCCAGCGCCCTCTCGGAAATCCCAAGGCTGCGCCCCGTCTGCGTGCAGAATTTTTGGATGAAGTGCTCGACGAGTTCGGGGATGTCTTCGCGTCTCTCCCGAAGCGGCGGCAGTTCAATGGGAATCACCGAGATGCGATAGAAGAGGTCTTCACGGAAGCCACCCTGTTTGACCATCGCCGAGAGGTCGCGGTTCGTCGCGGCGATAACGCGCGTGTCCGTCGCGATCTCTTCGTGCGCGCCGACAGGCCGCACCTTGCGCTCTTGCAGCACGCGCAGGAGCTTAACCTGCATCGTCGGCGACATCTCTCCCACCTCGTCCAAGAAGATCGTGCCTTTGTCCGACGCCTCGAAGAGTCCTTTGCGGTTGGCCGTCGCGCCCGTGAACGCGCCGCGCATGTAACCGAAGAGTTCCGACTCCAACAGCGTCTCGGTGAATGCCCCGCAGTTGATCGGCATGAAAGGCTTATCGGCGCGCGGGCTGAGCGTGTGCACGGCGCGTGCGACCATCTCCTTGCCCGTGCCGGACTCGCCCGTGATGAGGACGGTTGACTGCACGGCGGCCACCGTTTCGATCATTTGATAGACGGCCTGCATCGGTGCCGAGCGACCGATGATCTGGTCGAGCCGCCCGCGCTCGCGCTGTGCGCGCTTGAACGCGCGATTCTCTTGCAGGAGGCGCAGGCGCTCAAGCGCCTTCTCGACGATCAGCTTCAATTCGTCAACGTCGAAGGGCTTCTGGATGAAGTCGTCCGCGCCGAGCTTGAAAGCCTCGCGCGCCGTCTCGACGGTCGCGAAGGCCGTCATCATCACGACCGCCACGTCGGGCAGAAACTCACGCACCCCGCGCAGCAACTCGATGCCGCTCATGTCTGGCATCTTCACGTCCGAAACGATCAGGTCGGCAGGTTCCTGGCGCAGCATCGCCAGCGCCCTCGTCCCGTTCTCCGCCACGCGCACGCGATGGTTCGCGCGCCCGAACACGAGCGATAGAAGCTGCCGCATGCCTTGCTCGTCGTCAACGATGAGTAGGTTAGCCATATCAGTTTTCTTTAGTGCGGTCGTCGCCGCTGCGTTGATTCAGTTCTGCCTTTCCGGCAGTTCGACCGTGATCGTCGTCCCGTGTCCCTCGCGGCTGCTGACGTTAATTGTACCACCATGATCGCGCACGATTTGATAGACGATGGAGAGTCCGAGGCCGGTGCCGCCGGTCGTCGAAGACGAAAACGGCTCGAAGAGTCGCTCGACCTGCGCGGGCGACATGCCGCGCCCGGTGTCGGTGAAGGTGATACGAGCGCGCCCGCCGCCCGCACGACGCAACTCGGCGCGCAAAGTCCCGCCGTCGGGCATCGCGCTCAGGGCGTTGCGCGCGAGATTCCAGAAGACCTGCTTGATCGCGGCGATGTCGGCCAGCGCGTAGATGGGTTCGTCGGGCAGCACTTCTTCGAGCGCCTGCCCGTCGCGGATTTCCGGACTGTGGCGGAGCAGCGTGAAAGTTTCGCGTAGAGGCTCGCGCAAGTCCGTCTCGGAGAGCGCGACTGTGCCGGGGCGCGCGTAGGTCAGGAAATCCGTGATGATCCGGTTGAGACGGTCGGATTCGCGCAGGACGATCTCCATCAACTCGGCCTGCGCGGAATCGGCGGGCATCTCCGCGCGCAGCACTTGAATCGAGCCGCGCATCGCCGCCAGCGGGTTGCGAATTTCATGCGCGATGCCGGCGGCCACACGACCGACCGCAGACAGACGCTCCTGCCGCCGGGAGGTTTCTTCCATCGAGCGGATGTCGGTCAAGTCCTGAAAGGTGATGACCAGTCCGGTCGTCTCGCCGCCCTCGGCGTAAAGCGGCGAGACGCTGTAGCCGAGTCGCACGCAAAAGCCCTCCCTCGTCAGGCATTCGGCTTCGTAACGTGGAATGGCGTCGCCCTCAACCGCCGAGCGCATCGAGTCGTTAATTTGCTTCGTGATGTCGCCGAAGAGGATGGACACGTCCTTCCCGCGCAGGTCTCCCGACCGATAGCCGATCATTTCCTCCGCCGCCGTGTTGACCGTATAGATGCGTCGTTGGAGGTCTGTCGTGATGACCCCCGAACGGATGGATTCGATAATACGCTCGTGGAGCGCGCGCAGTGTCGCCAGGGCGCTCGTGGCTTCGATCAACTGCACGTCCGAGCGCGTCTGCCGCTCGGCCAGTCGCGCCGCCAGCAGACCGACGACGAGGTAGCCCACGTCGTTGAACCCAATGGCCCAAATCACTTCGGCCAGCGGGGGCGTGGCAACCTCCCGACCGCCACCGACGAGCCAACCCATCGCGAGCGAGAGCATCGCCGCCGTGTAGCAGACCGCGCAGCCGACGGCAATCAACAGCGCCCCACGCGCACCGATGTAGATGCTCGCGACCGAAATGATGACGATGTAGAACGCCGCGTAAGGCGAATGAATGTCGCCCGTCGTCCAGACGAGCCACGTCACCAGAAACAGGTCGAAGAGGAACTGCGCCCCCGCCTGCGCCGCGAGCGGGAGAGAGGTAAATCTTAGCGCGAGCGCGTAAATGAATGAGAGCGCCAGCACAGCCAGTGCAATCGGGAGCGCCCTGCGAAACGACACATGATCCGCGCCGTTTTGGAGCCAGACGCGCCCCAGCACCGCACTCGCCCCGAGCAGCACGCCGACCACCGTCACCCGCCCGGCGATCAGCCACCACAGCGCCCGCCTCGGAAGCCCCTGCGCACGATTTTCGATGTGTCCTGTCTCGGCCCCCATTAACCCTTAGCCTAACACAAAAGGAACACCGCTCGTCACGAGCGGAAATCGCACCGGCTGCCTGATCGCGCACCTTCGCACGTTAAAGGCTGGAAGGCAAAAGGGAGAAGCGGAAAGGCAAAAGCAAGCCGAAGAAACTTGCCTCGATTAAACGTTTCTACTACGGGGAGCAAAATTGATGAAGTGCAAAACATCCTGGCCTCCAGTGACGTAAAACATTCGGGCCGTGTTGTGAGGTGCGAGATTTTGGCGGATGTAACCAACGGGGCAAGAGGTTTTGCATCCCGATGCCGCTCCTGACTTGACAATTTCTCCACACTTCTGCATCTCTACAGGTGTTCACGCGCTTTGAGTCGTTCGGCGAAAGCATGCCGGAGGACGCCATCTCGACGGGTGACATTGACGATGTGTTACACAAAATCGAGGCTTCAACTATTACCGGCGAGGATTCCGAAGAGCGCCTGATTGCCGAGGTCGCGTCGCTCGCGACGGCGGACGAGGAAGAGGGGACGCCGGAGGACGTTGAAGAACTCGACTTATCGGCGGGGGAAGATGAGAAGTCCGCAGACCCCGTCCGCGTCTACCTGCGCCAGATGGGCACAGTGCCGCTCCTGACGCGCGAGCAGGAAGTCTCTATTGCGCAGCGCATCGAGCGCGGCCAGACTAAAACTCATAAGGCGATTTCGCGCTCGCCCATCGCCATCGGCGAACTGCTGAAGATTGGCGCGGAGCTTGAGTCCGGTGAGCTGAACATTCGCGACATTGTCAGCTTCTCCGATCAGGCGGACGTGTCCGAGGAGTCTGAGGACAAGGCGGAAGAGTATCTACAGTGGACGCTCGAAAGCATCAAGACCATCGGCAAGCACTTCCGAGAGGGGCTGAAGGAACTCGTCAAGCTTCAGGCCGAGCAACATCTTTTGCGCGGCAAGAAGTCGAAAAAGCTCCTGCGCTTGCGTCGCAAGTTGGCGCGCACGCGGCTCGAAATCGCGCGCGAGATCAAGCACCTCAGCCTGAAGGAGGACGCACGCCTGCGCTTGATCGGCGCAATTGCCGGCGTTTTCAAGGAAGTACGCACGGCTGAGCGCGAAATCGCCAAGCTTGGAGATAAGCTGGAAAACAAGCGCATCAAGCCGGAGACGGAAAAGGAGTTCAAGCGGCAGTTGAATGCCGCCAAGCGTCGCCTCAAGCAGATTGAGGTAGACCGGCACGTCCCGCCTGTCGAGATCAAGCGCGCACACCAGTCAATCGTCATTGGCGAGCACGAGACGGCGGAGGCCAAGCGTCAATTGACGGAGGCCAACCTGCGTCTCGTCGTCTCCATCGCGAAGAAATACACGAACCGTGGGCTGCCGTTCCTCGACCTGATTCAAGAGGGGAACATCGGCCTGATGAAAGCGGTTGATAAGTTCGAGTGGCGGCGCGGCTACAAATTCTCGACCTACGCGACGTGGTGGATTCGACAGGCCGTGACGCGCGCCATCGCCGATCAGGCGCGCACCATTCGCATTCCCGTCCACATGATCGAAACGATCAACAAGCTCGTCCGCACGTCTCGCGCGCTCGTGCAGGAACTTGGGCGCGAGCCGACGAGCGAGGAGATCGCCTCGAAAGTGGACATGCCCGTGGCGAAGGTACGTAGCGTCTTCAAGATGGCGCAGCAACCGATCTCGCTTGAGACGCCGATTGGTGAAGAAGAAGACTCGCACCTCGGCGACTTCATCGAGGACAAGTCAAAGATGAGTCCGGCGGACTCGGTCGTCATCGAAAATCTGCGCCACGTCACGGACGAGGTGCTGGCGACGCTCAGCCCGCGCGAAGAGGTGGTCATCAAGCTGCGCTACGGCCTCGGGCCGCAGGGCGAAGAGCATACGCTCGAAGAGGTCGGCAAGAACTTCGACGTGACGCGCGAGCGCATTCGCCAGATTGAAGCTAAGGCGCTGAGGAAGCTCCGCCACCCGTCGCGTGCGCGTCTGCTCAAGCCATTCAATCAGGATTTGAGCGAATAAGTGAGGACGGCGACCCGGCGTGCCGTTGAAGCTAGTCTGACGAAAGCAGGTGCGCGGGAATTTGATAGAGAGTTCCCGCGCACCTGTTTTTGATTCCCGCTTCCCGGCTGTGACTTTCGGCACGCCGGGAATTTTCAGTTTCCTATTTGCGCGAAGTTCGTAGATAATCCCCGCACGCTAAAAATCCGCGCAAGGGGACTTAATTGTCGTGAGTGTAGCCGAGGTCGAAAAACCGCAGCCGTCCGATGTGGAACTGGCGCGAAAGTCAGCAGAGGGCGACGGGTCAGCCTTCGAGGAGCTTTACCGCCGGCACTTCCGCCGCGTCTACCTGCTCTCGCTACGCATGATGGGCAATCCGACGGAGGCCGAAGACATGACCCAGGAAGTCTTCGTCAACCTCTTCAACAAGATCGGAAGCTTTCGCGGCGAGTCGGCCTTCACCACGTGGCTCCACCGCATGACCGTCAATCAGGTGCTGATGCACTTCCGCAAGCGCAGCACACGCTCCGAGATGACTACCATTGAGGGCGAGACACCCATCCAGATCGTAAAGGGCACGGAGAATCCGAACGCGATGCCCGTCGTTGACCGCATCTCGCTGGAGAGCGCCATCTCGCAACTGCCCACGGGCTATCGCACGGTTTTCGTCCTTCACGACGTGGAGGGTTATGAGCACGACGAGATCGCGCGGATGCTCGGCATCGCGGAGGGCACATCAAAGTCACAACTTCACAAGGCGCGTCTGAAACTGAGGCAATTAATCCGGCAGCAGGCTGCATCTAAGTAACCTTCGGCTCGAAAGGCCAGGGCCGCGAGCAAATACCTCAAAAAGGGGACTGTGGAAATGGATTGTGCGAAAAGTCTGGAATTGTTGAGCGAGTACCGTGCGGGCGCGCTCGACACAACGCACCGAGATGGTGTCAGTTCACACCTTTCACTCTGTACGACGTGTGACGAGGTGTTCAGAGATTTGGACACCATCGTCCAAGCCGCCGCCGCCCTCCGCGACGAGGTTGATATCTCTTTCCCGGACGAGCGCACGCTCTGGCAGCGCATGGTGACAGAGAAAAAAATCACCATCCATTAGTATTCGACCGGCGAAGCCGTCGCGCTTCTACCGCAGCTTCGCGGCTGTACTCTGGCGAGTGAGCGCCATCGCGTCCTTTGGGGCACGATGGCGCTTTTCCTTTTGCCGAGCGCAGGCTCAAGAACAGGTAGAGAAATCCCCGTCCCCTTTAGCTTTTCAGAGCGGCTCCGGCCAATATCGCGCTTTTAGTCGCCGGGCGCATGAATAACGGTCATCGTTTCACTTACCAAGTACAGAAATTATGCAGCAACCGCATGCGCCGGGAATCCTTTCCGTCCCGCATGAAAACCAGCGTTACTACGAAACGCTTTGATTTCGGGCGGGGCGCGTCTTCGCGTCGCTGTCTGTCCCTACGTCAAAGCGAAGTGGCACAATCGTTGCTAAAAGAGAAGTGTAAGGACGAACCCGGGGGTTATCAGAGGGGACATCCTAAGCTCTTTCGACGACTGTGAGTGAACGCTTTGGGGGAGGCTTCATTCTATTCGCACGCCGTTGATGATTCTTCGGGGGAACGGGTCATCGAGTCGGCTGTGCGGTCGGAGAGCGGCAATAAATGGGCTGCCGGTCATCGTTCTGAAGGGGCTTGGGGGAGCCTCCCGGAAAAGATCGGCAGCCGATTTATTTTTAGCGTGAGACACGCATCACACCTACTGAAGCATCTCTACTTCGCCATCAACAACACGCGCCAAAAACTGCCCGTCGCGGATCGCCCACGCGATGCGATGCCCGCTCAAAGCCATCTCGGCCCACTTGCTACGCCTCTTCGTGTTCTGTTCGATCAACGCTGCATCGTTCGGCAGCGCCACCCAACGCAAATCGGAACGCGCGAACCGGCGCACCCCGCGTTTCTCCCCGCTGAACAACCTCTCGAACGCCGCGCGAATCACTTCCGGCGTCAGCCCGGTATCTGAAGTCTGCTTCTCTTCGCTCATTTCTTCCTCTCTCTTTATGCTGCCTTCCGGCGTGGCTGTGGGGCACGCGCCGAAGGCTTCAGCCCCAGTCGCTCGCGCAGTCCGGCGCAGGCGTCCAACTCCTGTGCGGGGATGCAGTGGGCGCATACCCACTTCCCATCCGAGTTGCGCATGTGCAGCGTTTCGACCGCCTTGCGGCAGGCCTCGCACTTGAAAGTTTTGCTCATCGTCGTTTCCATTCCTCTCACGCCGCGCGCGACATTTGCCGCAGCGGGTCGTAATCGAACTTCAGGTAGCAACGCCCCAGATACTTGAGCACCGCCGTTACGTGCTTGCACTCGAAGCCCGGCTCGGCGTTACCGCGATAGATAAAATCCGCGCAGGTGCAGGCCAGTTGCTTCGTCTCCGGGTCGCTGAACAGATGATAGCCCTGCTCCGACCTCGCCTCGGATTGCGCGATCCACCCGTAGGGGTCTGCCTCGAAAACCCTCACCCGCTCGGCGCGCGCAGACCTCTGCTCCGCCGCCGTAAACTCTTTGATTTTAGCCATCGCATTCCTCCCCACCGTCGTTTTCGTGGATTACATTCTAGCACGAAAATGCGACGTTGGTACAGTGTTGCACAGTTGCAACAAAATAAAAGATGAAAACGAGAAGCGGATTTGTACTCATCCGCTCGATGAAATTCCGGGCTTCGGGCGGAATGTTGACCGCGAGGAGGCGTCGCCTGTAAAAATCAGGCATGAGAAACCAGAGGAGTTTCGCCAGTGACAACAACGCCGGCGTACATCCAGATATTTTAGGAGCCATCCAGTCAGCCAACGACGGGCACGTCGTGGCCTACGGCGACGACTCTTACACCGCAGCGGCAGTCGCGAAATTCCGCGAGCATTTCGGGGAAGAAGTGGATGTCTACTTCGTCTTCGGGGGCACGGGCGCAAACGTTTTGGGGTTGAAGTCCCTCACGTCGCCGTACCACGCCGTCGTCTGCGCCGAGACGGCACACATCAACGTGGACGAGTGCGGCGCGCCGGAGAACTACGCCGGATGCAAACTGCTCACGCTCCCGGCCCCGGACGGCAAGATCAACGCAGGACAGATTGAGCCGTTGCTGCACGCCGTCGGCATTGAGCATCACGCGCAGCCGAAGGTGATTTCCGTCTCTCAGTCAACCGAGATGGGCACGGTCTACGGCCCACGGGAGATCAAGGAGTTGACAGACTTCGCCCACCGGCATGGACTGCTGCTGCACATGGACGGGGCGAGGCTCGCCAATGCAGCGGCTCACCTCGGCGTTTCCCTACGGGACATCACGTCGGAGGCGGGCGTGGACGTGCTCTCTTTCGGCGGCACGAAGAACGGGATGATGTACGGAGAGGCCGTGGTTTTCTTTGATGGGAGTCTGTCGCGCGATTTCAAATTCATACGCAAACAGGGCATGCAACTGTCGTCGAAGATGAGATTCATCGCCGCGCAGTTCACGGCACTCCTGTCCGACGACCTCTGGCGGAGGAACGCGGCGCACGCCAACCGCATGGCAATGTTGCTGGCCGACGCGGTCAGCGAAATCCCCCGGATCAGACTTACACAGAAGGTGGAATCGAACGCCGTCTTCGCAACACTCCCGCGAGAGTTCGTGCCCGTAATCCAGCGGGAATATTTTTTCTACGTCTGGAACGAGACGGCGTCCGAGGTTCGCTGGATGACATCCTTCGACACGACGGAGGACGACATCAGGAGTTTTGTCGAGCTATTGAAGAAGGTGGCCGGGTCAGGAGTCTGAAGATTCAGACTCCTGACCGCGCGATGAGATACGAATGCTATTGGACTGACCGCGAGTGCTTACTCCTTACGGTTCGCCAGCGCACTCTGAATGAATGACGACACGTCGCGCTTGAGTTGTGCAATCGAAGTTTTGTCTATGTACATCATGTGGCCGGCCTCGTAGAAGCCCGTCTGGACGTTGTTGCGCAGGCTCGGATCAATGCCCATGTGCGCCAGCGTGTACTGCGTGGCGAAGTAGGGCGTCGCCAGATCGTAATAGCCGGAGGCGACGAACAGTTTCATGTAAGGGTTCTTGGCGAAAGCGCTGCGCAGCGCCTCGCTCGTGTCTGCATAGCCGTTGTCCACGCCGAAATCCCAACGTCCGACGCCGCCTCCGAGAATGTAGTATTCGAGGTCGGACTTGAAGCCGAGTTCGGAGCGCACGTAGCTGTTGAAGGCCGCCGTGTAGGGCGGGCGGATGGCGGCGAGGCTGGGGTCGAAGTCGGGCGTCTCGGAGACGGCCAGCGCGTCCAGACCTTTGAAGCGGCTGTCGAGGCGGCCCACGGTGCGCTTCTGGTCGCGCAGCAGTTCCTTGTCGAAGCGGCTGATCTCGATGCGAAGGTCGCTGTTATCAAGGTACTGCTTGTCGAGGCCGGTGTAGCGCGCGAGTTTGTCAATCACTTCCTGCCGCTCGGCGGGCGTGAGATTGCCGCCTTTGGCGAGCGCCGCAGAGTAGTCCGTCGCAGCCCAGCGTTCCGCCTCGTCGAGCGTCTTGCGTAAGTTGGCTTGCAGGTCGGGCGGCAGCTTCTTGTGATACCACGCGGTCGCTGTATAGGTCGGCAGGAACAGAACGTAAGGCAGGTCGTTGCCTTTGGCGAACCGCGCCGTCTGGAAGTTCATAATTGTGGAGACGAGGATGATGCCGTTGAAGGCGACGCCACGCTCGATGAGATAGCCGGACAGCCCGGCGGCGCGCGTCGTGCCGTAGCTTTCGCCGACGAGGAAGAGCGGAGACACCCAGCGTTCGTTGCGCGTCAGGTAGAGGCGTATGAACTCGCCGACGGATTGTATGTCGCCTTGCAGGCCGAAGAACTTGTTCGCCAGTTCGGGCTTGGCCGCGCGGCTGTAGCCTGTGCCGACCGGGTCTATGAATACCATGTCGGTCTGGTCGAGCCAGGTGTACTCGTTATCAACCAGTTGATAAGGCGGCGGCGGCATCTGGCCGTCGTCGAGCATTCGCACGCGCTTCGGGCCGAGCGCGCCGAGGTGGAGCCAGACGGACGCCGAGCCGGGGCCGCCGTTGAACGAGAAGGTGAGCGGGCGTTGCGACGAACTGCCCGCGTTGTCCGCCGTGTAGGCCATGTAGAAGATGCGCGCCTCTGTGTCGCCCGCCGGATTCCTGAGCGGCATCATGCCGGTCGTGACGGTGTACCTGAGCGTGCGCCCGCCGACCCTCACTTCATGCTTCGTGACGACGGTCTTGTCGTCGGTCATCGCAGGGTCTTTGTCCTTCTCCGGCGGCTTAACGCCCGCCGAACCTGCGGGCGCGGCGGCGGTCGGGCGATAGTTCATGCGAGCGGTGGAGATCAACTCCGGCGTCGCGCCCGCGTCGCGCAATTCCTGCTCGACGGGCGGCGTGACCTCGAAATCAACACCGCTATCCCTGATCGCCGCGACGATCAGCGACATGCTCGCGCTCCTCTGTTCAGGGCTGACGCCGCGCAGGAAGTTGAGAATGTTCTCCTTCGTGATGGCCGCCCTCGACTGAACCGGCGAGCTGGCCCCCGGCGTAAGCTGCGCGAAGGCCGTACCGTCGCCGGTCGCCAGCGGGACGAGCATCAGGAGCACGAGACTGATTCTGACCAGACGCGAGTGAAGAGTCCTAAGCTGCGGATTAGAGAGCATGCGAATGTTTAGCCTCCCGGTAAAAGTTAAGACGGCGCAACAGCGGCCACGATTGCGGACTGCAAAGTCTGACGGACGTGTGGCAGAGTATAGCCTGTCCGTCTGAACCGGGACAAAAAAGAAACGGACAACCGTCCGGCTGTCCGTCAATCGTGCTTTGAAAATGAGCCGAGGTGGGCTCGAACCACCGACCCGCAGATTAAGAGTCTGCTGCTCTACCAACTGAGCTATCGGCCCTTGAGTGTGGTGAATTATACGTGGCGCAAAGTTGATGTCAAGAAGCGGCGAAGGAGCGCGCGGCGAGATTTACAGCGTGCCCTCCGCACGTCTCGAATTGGCTATTGCTCCAACTGCGATGCCGGTATCTGCTTGTCTATCACGGGGCGGCCCGGCGCGTTGGCTAGTTCGGAGCCGAGGATAAAGATGGTGCGCGCGACCCTCTCCATCTTCTGATAGTCAATCTTGTCGGGCGAGTCCGACGGCTGGTGGTAATCTTCGTGGACGCCGTCGAAGAAGAAGATGATGGGGATGCCTTTGCGCGCGTAGTTGAAGTGGTCGCTGCGATAGAAGAGTCGTTCCGGGTCGCCCGGCTCGTCGTAGTGGAAGTTATATTTGAGATTAAGGTACGAATGATTGATCTGCTCGTTCAGGTCTGCGAGTCCGGTGCTCATCATCCGCGAGCCGATGACGTAAATCTCTTCGGGGCCGGTCAGCAGACGGTTCTTCGGGTTGGTGTCGCCATCCTTTTTGCTGCGCCCGATCATGTCTATGTTGAGTTGCGCGACGATCTGCTTGAGCGGGACGGTCGGATAGTTCGTGAAATACTCGGAACCCCACAAGCCCTTTTCCTCGCCCGCGTGCCAGACGAAGAGGATGGAGCGTTTGGGGCGCGGGCCGCGCGCAAAGGCTTCGGCCATCGTGAGCAGGGCGGTAGTGCCGGAGCCGTCGTCGTCCGCGCCGTTGCAGATCGAGTCGCCGTTGACGGGGCGGCATCCCCCGCCGTTGGCCCCGACGTGGTCGTAATGAGCGCCGAACGCCACGTATTCCTTCCTGAGCTTTGAATCGCGGCCTTCGAGAACGGCGACGACGTTCTGCGTGCTGGCCGGAGTTAACTTGATTTGCACGGAGAGACGCAGGCGTTTATTCGTCGAGAGAGCGAAGCCTTTGCCGGGTTGTCCGGCAAGCGCCGCCTGCAACAGTTGCGCGCCGTCGAGTTGCTCGCCCGCGAAGAGAGCGTCGAGCATCTCCGTGGATGGCATGATCATCAGAAGCTTTCCGGTAGACGGCTTGTCGCCAGAATCTTCGTCATCTCCCTGCCCGGCTCCCAGTTGCAAACGCTCGACCTGATAGCTGGTACGCGCGACTGATCTGGCCGCATAGCGCCACGCGCGTTCGTAGTTGCGCGGGACGAAGATGATGCCCTTCGCGCCGTGCCTCTGCGCGTAGCTGACGGGATTCTCCCAGTCGCCGGCCTTCAGTTCTCTCATGGCGACGCCGGACGGGATGGAAGTACCGCTGCCGGCCACGACCATGAACTTGTCTTTCACGTCCAACCCCTCATAGGCATTGACGTTCTTCGACTTGATAACCCATCCGTGCCCGACGTAGACGAGTTGGCCCACGGCCTCGCCGCTGTTGCTGCTGGTCGGGACGAAATCGTCGCCGACTTTAAAGGTCTGCCCGGCCAACTCGGCGCGCGTCTTGTCTCGATCAATCTCGGTGCGATTCAGAGCGATGCGCTGGAAGTATGAACCCTTGTCGCCCATCGGTTTGAACTTGAGCCGGGCGAGTTTGTCGGCGATGAACTTCGCCGTCGCGTTGAGGCCGGGCGAGGGCGTGTCGCGGCCAGCCATCTCGTCCGAAGCGATGAAATAAAGATACTCTTTCATCTGCTCAGCCGTAATGCGATTGGCCGCTTCGCGCTCGGCGGTGAACGAGGCGGAAGCGTTGGCGCTTGCAGCGGCGGGCGCAGTCGCCACGCTCCGGCCCTGCTGCGCGAGAGTGGCCGGCACTGGCTGCGACAACAGCGCGCAAAGCAGTACAAGGCCCGACAAATTCAATCTTCGCATGAATCCTCCAGAGAAAATGATTCCGACTGTGGAAGCAGTTACGCTCTGATGATAGGTGGAAGCGAGAAGGTTTGCCAGCCGCCGGCGTGGGAAAGCGCGTGAGCGGAACAATCTGCACGGAGGGCGGAAAACAAATGGAGAGGAAAATACCCGCGGCAGGGGTCGAACCTGCGACCTCTTGCTCCGGAGGCAAGCGCTCTATCCACTGAGCTACGCGGGCATCAAAGCTGTGGGCAAAAAGAACATAGCATGACTTAGTTTCCACTTTCCAGCGGAGGCACAGGCTTCGCGCCATGGCCGGCAATGCGGCGTCATGGGAGATTTAACCTGACCGGCGAAATTCCCTGCCGAATCTGGCGCGTCGTCGTCGAGGTCGGATAGAATGATTGCGAACGAATAATTCCACACTCCATGAGGTGAAAACGTGCTCCGAAGATTACCCCTCTGTTTGCTGACGCTCTCAATCGCGCTCACCGCGCAGGGCTTGCCGCCGCAAGACCCGCAGCAGAGTAAAGACAAGCAACCGCAAGACGCGCAGAAGAAGACTGAGCAATCGCAGGATGCCACGAAGAAGGCTGAGCAGTGGGACGTGGAGGGCGCGCACGGCCCGGCCTCGACCGTCGAGTTCGACACGGACGAAGGCACATGGATGAGTTGCGACGTGTCGCCGGACGGTCAAACAATCGTCTTCGACCTGCTCGGCGACATCTACGCCATGCCGCTCAAGGGCGGGCGGGCGGAACTTTTGTCCGGCGGCGCTTCGTGGGAGTCGCAGCCGCGCTTCAGTCCGGACGGCAAGCGCATCTCTTTCACCTCCGACCGCGACGGCGGCGACAACATCTGGGTGATGGACGCAGACGGGCGCAACCGCAGGCAGGTGACGAAAGAGACGCAGCGCCTTCTGAACAGCGCCGTCTGGACACCGGACGGGCAGTACCTCGTCGTGCGGAAGCATTTCGTGGATGTGCGCTCGCTCGGCGCGGGCGAAATCTGGATGTACCACATCAACGGCGGCGGGAAAGGCGTGCAACTCACCGAGAAGCCGAACTGGACGGCCAACATCGGCGAGCCGGCGGTTGACCCGCAGGGGCGCTTCGTCTACTTCGTCGCGAGCACCGCGTTCGACTACAACAAGAATGTCTACGACAGCATCTACTGGATCGAGCGCTACGATTTGACGAAGGGCCGCCGCGCCGTCTTCGTCCGTGGCGCGGGCGGCGCGATTCGCCCGCAGGTCTCGCCGGACGGCAAGCACCTCGCTTTTATCCGCCGCGTCGGTCTCAAGAGCGTGCTTTACCTGCGCGAGATCGAGTCGGGGCGCGAATGGCCCGTCTACGACAATCTCACGCGCGACCAGCAGGAGACGTGGGCCGTCTACGGCACATACCCCGGCTACTCGTGGACGCCCGACAGTAAATCAATCGTCATCACCGCGCAGGGCAAGTTCGTCTGCGTCAACGTTGATAACAAGCAAGCTTCTCAGATTCCTTTCACCGCGCACGTCGCGCAGAAAGTGACGGAGGCCGTGCGCTTCCCGCAGAAGGTCGCGCCCGAACGGGACAACGCGCGGCTGCTCCGCTGGGCGGAGAGAAGCGGCGAACGCATCATCTACAGCGCGCTCGGCAAGCTTTACGTCAAAGAGGGCGACAGCAGCGCGCCGCGTCGCCTGCTGAACACGAGTTATCTTGAGTACGCGCCGAGCTTCAGCGCAGACGGCAGGCGCATTACTTTCGTCACGTGGAGCGACGCGGAGAAAGGCGCGGTCTGGGTGGCGAACTCCGACGGCACGGACGCGCGCAAGATTACGACGACGGGCGACCAGTATGCTAATCCCGTCTTCTCGCCCGACGGCACGAAGATCGCTTATCTCAAAGGGCGCGGCAGCGTCTATCACGACGAAGATTTGGCGAGCGAGTCGGTTTTCGAGATTCACTACTGGGACGGGCAGCGGCACAACTACGTGATGGATCTGCAAAGTCGCGGGACGAACGCGCGCATGCCTGTTCTGAGCTTCGACCCTTCCGGCGAGCGCATCTACTTCATGGAGTCTGGCGGCGGCCCCGGCGCGTCGCCTGCGGAGCCGACGCGTTTTCTCACATACCTGAGCAGCGTCAAGCTCAACGGCGACGACGTGAAGCGCCACATCGAAGGCAGCTACGTTTCCGAGATTGTCCCTTCGCCCGATTACCAGTGGGTCTTCTTTAAAGAACTGCACAAGCTCTACGTCGCGCCGTTCCCGAAAGTGGGCAAGACCGTCAAACTCAGTTCGACGGAGACGACAGTGCCCGTCCGTGTCGTCTCGGCGCAATCCGGCGACTGGCTCGCGTGGTCGCCCGACAGCAAAGCGGTGCAGTGGACGCTCGGCGAGAATTTCCACGAGCAGAGCCTCGACAACATCAACAAGCAACTCGCAAAGGACGAGAAAACGCCCGCCCCGCGCGCGACGAAAATCGGCTTCGAGTTCGAGACGGCGCGGCCTCGCGGCCTCGTCGCGCTCACCAACGCACGCATCATCACCATGCGCGGCGATGAGGTGATTGAAAGGGGCAGCGTCCTCGTCGAAGACAACCACATCAAGGCCGTCGGCGCGAAGATTGGGATTCCGGCGAACGCACGCCGCATTGACATGGCGGGCAAAACCATCATGCCCGGCTTGATTGACGTGCACTCGCACATGAGCTACGACACGCTCGACATCATCCCCGAAAAGCAGTGGCCTTACTGGGCCAATCTCGCCTACGGCGTGACGACGACGCACGACCCCTCGGCGGCGACGCAGACCGTCTTCGCGCAATCAGAGATGGTCAAGTCGGGCGCGATGACGGGGCCGCGCGTCTTCTCGACCGGCTTCATCCTCTACGGCGCGGAAAACCCGGAGAAGGCCGTCGTCAACTCCTACGAAGACGCACGCGCGCACCTCGAACGGCTCAAAGCCGACGGAGCTTTCTCCGTCAAGAGCTACAACCAGCTTCGACGCGACAACCGCCAGCGCATCATCAAGGCGGCGCGCGACACGCGGATGATGGTCGTCCCCGAAGGCGGCTCAACCTACGCCTACAACATGACGATGATTCTCGACGGCCACACGGGCATCGAGCACGCCCTCCCCGTCGCGCCGCTCTACAAAGACGCCATTACCCTGTTCGCCAAAAGCCACACGCAGTACACGCCCACGCTCATCGTCGGCTACGGCGGCATCTGGGGCGAGAACTACTGGTATCAGCACACGAACGTCTGGCAGAACGAAAAGCTCCTGCGCTTCGTCCCCGCCGCGCGTGTTGACCCGCGCGCACGCCGTCGCATGCTCGTCCCCGAAGACGACTTCTACCACTTCGAGCTGGCGAAGTCGGTTAAAGACGTGGTGCGCGCGGGCGGCAAGGCGCAACTCGGCGCGCACGGGCAGCTACAGGGACTCGGCGCGCACTGGGAATTGTGGATGCTGCAACAGGGGGGCATGACGCCGCTCGAAGCGCTCCGCTGCGCCACGCTCTACGGCGCGCAATATCTCGGACTCGACGGCGACATCGGCTCGCTCGAAGCGGGAAAACTCGCCGACCTCGTGGTGTTGGACAAAAACCCTCTGGACAACATCCGCAACACGGAGAGCGTCAGCCACGTGATGATTAACGGCGTGCTCTACGACACGCGCAACATGAACGAGGAATACCCGCAGGCCAGACCGCGCACGCCGTTCTTCTGGGAACGCAGGAGCGACGGCTCGATGATTGATACGGAGCCTTGAAGAAATGGCGCAGGCGCGTGAGATTCGCGGCCCAGCCGCAAGAGAGAATCTTGGAGTCCAGGCAGATTAAGCGAAGAGGCTGCTGATCGCCTTGTAGAGTAAGAATGAGATGGCCGAGATGATGGCCGCGAGCGGGATCGTCAGAACCCACGCCCACACGATGCGCCCGGCCACGCCCCACTTGACCGCCGAGAGACGGCGCGTCGCGCCGACGCCGACAATCGCGCCCGTGATGGTGTGCGTCGTCGAGACGGGGATGCCGCCGAAGGTCACGCCGATGATGGCAATCGCCGACGCCGACTCTGCGCTGAAGCCGCCGACCGGCTTGAGCTTGGTGATTTTCGACCCCATCGTGTGCACGATGCGCCAGCCTCCCGACAGCGTGCCGAGGGCAATCGCAGCGTGGCAGACAAGCACTACCCAGAGCGGGATGTCTTTGGTCGCCGAAGTGTTCAGCCCCGAAGCGACGAGCACGCCCGCGATGATGCCCATCGTCTTCTGCGCGTCGTTGCCGCCGTGTCCGAGGCTGAAGAGGGCTGCGGAAAAAAGTTGACCCTTGCGGAAAAAGCCGTCAACGCGATGCGGCGACCAGCTACGGAAAATCCACATCACCGCGACCATGATGAAGAAGCCGAGCAGCGCGCCGATAAGCGGCGAGAGGACGATGAAAATCACGGTCTTCGTCCACCCGGAAGGAAGAATCACACCGAACCCGCTCGCCGCCACCGCCGCGCCCGCGTAACCGCCGACAAGCGCGTGCGACGAGCTTGAAGGAATCCCGTAGTACCACGTAATCAGGTTCCAGACGATGGCCCCGATCAGCCCGCACAGCAGCACCCACAGTTGCCAGTCGTGCGGAATCGCCTTGATGTCAACCATGTCCTTGCCGATGGTTTTGGCGACCGCCTCGCCGAGCACGAGAAAGGCGACGAAGTTGAAGAACGCCGCCCACACGACCGCCGCGCCCGGCGAGAGCACCCGCGTTGAAACCACTGTCGCGATGGAATTGGCCGCGTCGTGAAAACCGTTGATGTAATCGAAGACCAGCGCGATCAGGATGATGATGATGACGAATGTGATGGTCACAGTCATATTGGGAGTGATGAATGATGAATGCGAAATGATGAATTAAAAGCGAACCGCCGGTCTTTTATTCATCATTCTGCACTCATCGCGCATCATTTGCTTTCACGCGTTCTTGATGATGACGCTTTCGATGATGTTGGCAACGTTCTCGCAGCGGTCAATGGTGGATTCGAGTTTCTCGTAGATGTCTTTCCATTTGATGACGACGAGCGGGTCGGGCATGCCCTGGAAGAGTTCGGCGATGGCTTTGTGATAGATGTCGTCGCCCTCGTTCTCTAAACGGTGCATCTCGACGAGCCGTGGCGCGATACCTGCGGGGCGTTCCAGCGACGAGACGATCTCGTGCAGTTGGACGGCCATCCGTTGGATCACGTCTGCGAACTGACGCGCGTAGTCGGTGCTCGACTGCACGTTGTACATGACCATCGCGCGCGACACGTCGTCAATCAAGTCAACGATGTCGTCGAGCGCGCCGGAGAGCAGGTAGATGTCTTCGCGGTCGAAGGGAGTGATGAAGGAGGTGTTGAGCTTCGTCGAGATCGAGTGCGTCAGTTCGTCGCACGAGTGCTCGATGGCCTTGATGTTCGCCGCCGCCTGCGCGAACTGGCCGTCCGCCGTGGCGAGCATCTCGTTGAGCGCCCGCGCCGCGTCGAAGATGTACGAAGTCATCTGCCTGAAAAAAGAGAAATACTGTTCCTCTTTCGGTATCAAGCTGAAGCGTCCCATGAAAGAGTGTTCTCCGTTGCCGAGTTGTTTGTTAAAGAGAGCGGAAATATAGTCGAATGGGCGCGCGTTGTCTATACGAAAACTGAACACAGGCTAAACGCACCTGAACATTCGGCGTTTCTCGAAGTCGCCCTCAGATGGGGAAGTGCGGCAGCAATCGTCCCGTGCGTCGCATGTAGGCGCGATATTCGTCGCCGAACTGTTCAAGCATCATCGCTTCCTCCTTCGGGATGCGCCTGCACAGGAGAATGATTTGAAGCAGGCGCGGCACGGC
>JAIVJG010000079.1 GCA_020200155.1 Acidobacteriota bacterium
ACGCGCGCAAGAGTTTATCTCGCCGAAAAGAAATATAAGAAAGCGGCGGACGTGATTACAGGCGCAATCGGCGCACTAGAAAAAGCGGGTGAGCAAGCCTTACTCTCCGACGCTCTCACGGTACAGGCCACAGCGCAAGCGAGGCTCGGTTATCACTACCTTTCGCTGCCTACGTTTTGGCGCGCAATCAAAGTTGCGGAAGATGCCGGAGCACTTGAAAGCGCGGGACTCTCCGCACTATCAATGCTGGAAGAACACGCGGCAACGCGACTCTCCGAAGTTGAAGTTTATGAGGCTTACTGCCGCGCAGATGATTTATTAGGGCGCACGCAGGATGCCGAAGCCATCACGCGCTTACGCGCCTGTGCGCGGCTCATCGCGCGGCGACTGGCGGAAGTGCGGATAGGTACTGATTTCACGTTAACGGAAGAAGTGCGGACGCATGAGGCGAAGTTTATTAAACGCGCGTTGAAGGATGCGAACGGGAGCGTGACGCGAGCGGCTAAACGTCTCGGCATGAACTATCAATGGCTGGCCTACCTGTTACAGACGCGACACAAAGACCTGATGCCCGCCCGCAAGCCGGTCGTGAAGCGCAAGCGAAGCATTATGAAAAAGAAGCCGCCGAAACGCGCTTAGAGACTTTCCGGGCAAGATAAACTTTTTGGGCAAAGCAATTTTTGGTGCGAACGAGGTACGCACTTGATACTTCGTTCGCACTCATGAGTATTCCTGCCGAAAGCCAGCCAAAAACTCACATTCTTCAACGAAACATTGAGTTCGAGCCGATTGATGGGGGAGAGGTGCGAACGAGGTATCACTTTTGAGGTTGCGCGGAGAGTCTCCGGTCGCGGCGGGATATTGAGCGAAAGCCGCCAAATATCGGTTTTGCCGAGTGGGCAGGCTTCTTCTGCGCGTTGGCACGACGGTTGTAATGGAGAGTGGCAGATGATTGACAGGGAGATTCAGGGAGCGGAAGGGAATAGCAGTCGCTCCTTGAAGTCTTGAGGCGGAGCGGAACGAGCGCGCTGCCGAACCTGTGAACAATCCAGCTCTCTTAAATCAGTTTTAGAAAATCAACCCCGTGCCTGTCCACACACTCGCTGCCGAGCGGAAGGGCACCCAAGCAGAAGGAGAATCCACCATGTTGCGCCGCATCACATCTTGCCTGACCGTCCTGAGCCTGTTGTTTGTCTCTCTTGCCCCTCTCACCAGCGCCTTCGCTGCGTCCGCAGGCGCGAACCAGTCCGGCCAGCACAGAGCCGCCGGCAAGGTCGCGCCGGAACTGAGCGCGGGCGGCGCTTCCTCGCGCATGGTGCGCGTCATCGTCCAGACCAAAGGTCACCCGACGGCGGCGCACGACAACGCCATCGCCGGCAAAGGCGGCGCGAAGCGACAGACCTTCAACGCGCTCGACGCCGTGACCGCAGACGTGCCGGCCAGCGCCGTCGCCGAACTCGCCGCCAGAGACGACGTGGCCTACGTCTCGCCCGACCGCGCCGTCAAAGCGCAGATGGACGTGACGCGCGAAACGACCGGCGCTTCGCTGGTGCAGGCGGGAACGAGCGAGACGCCGGGCTTGACCGGCAAGGGCGTCGGCATCGCCGTCATTGACGAGCAGCGTGCTCAACGCCGTCAACTGGGCGATCACGAATCAGAAGCGCTTCAACATTCGCGTCATCAACATGAGCCTCGGCACGCCTGTGCGCGAGTCCTTCCGCGTTGACCCGCTCTCGCAGGCCGTGGGTCGCGCCGTCAGCTCCGGCATCGTCGTCGTGTGCAGCGCAGGCAACAACGGGCGCACGGACGAGATCGTCGGCCACGACGCGAACGGCGACCCCATCTACCGGCAGGTCTATGGCGCGATTAACAGCCCCGGCAACTCGCCTTACGCCATCACCGTCGGCGCGACGGACACGCACACGACCGCTCGCCGCTCGGACGACACAGTGGCGCAGTTCTCCTCGAAAGGCCCGACGCAGTTCGACCATCTACAGAAACCCGACCTCGTCGCGCCGGGCCGTCGCGTCGTCGCCCCTATGTCGCAGGACAACCCTGCGACGGGCAGCGAGCACGCCGACCGCGTCGTGCAGCCGACGGGCGCGAACGCGCTCCACAACGCTTACTTCAAATACTCCGGCACGTCCTTTTCCGCGCCCGTCGTCTCCGGCGTCGTCGCGCTGATGTTGGAAGCGAATAAGTCTCTGACGCCTGTGCTCGCGAAGGCCACGCTGCTGCGGACGGCCAACGCGCTGCCCGGCTCGCTCTTCCTGAGCAAGACGCAGAACCTGCTCAGCCAGGGTGCGGGCGAAGTCAACGCCGTCGCGGCGGTCGCGATGGCACGCGCCATCGTCCCCGCAGCGGACAAGCTCAAAGCGGGCGACCAGATTTTCCGCCCCGGCATCACGCTCCAGTCGCTCGCGCAGTCAACCAGCATCGGCGGCGAGACGGTCAACCAGAGCGGGCGCGTCCTCTACTCGACCGGCATCGTCTTCGCCAACCGCCCCGTCTTAACAAACGGCATCATGCTCGGCGACGGAGTTGTGCTGGCGGACGGCATCATGTTGAGCGACGGCATCGTGTTGGGTGACGGCATCATGCTCAGCGACGGCATCCTGATGAGCGATGGCGTCGTGCTCGGTGACGGCGTCGTGCTCGCCGATGGCATCCTGCTCAGTGACGGTATCCTGCTCAGCGATGGGATCATGCTCGGCGACGGGATTATGCTGGGTGACGGGGTTGTGCTGGCGGACGGCATCATGCTCGGCGACGGGATCATGTTAAGCGACGGGATCATGTTAAGCGACGGGATCATGTTGAGCGACGGGCGGGCGGCTGGCGACGGCATCATGCTCGGCGACGGTATTGTCATCGGCAGCGGCATCCTCTTGAGCGACGGCATCCTGGTCGGCGACGGGATTCTGATGAGCGACGGCATCATGCTCAGTGATGGGATTATGCTGGGCGACGGCATCGTGCTCGGTGACGGCATCCTCTTGAGCGACGGTATCCTCTTGAGCGACGGCATCGTCGTCGGCAGCGGCATCCTGTTGAGTGATGGCATTCTGGTCGGCGATGGGATTCTCATGGGCGACGGCATTTACCTGACGGACTAACCCGTCATTCCAACTTCAGATGAGACGCGCGGGCGGGGCCGGTTGTTGAAGCCCCGCCCGCGCCTTTTTCTCGACCTCCCCGCAGCCCCCTTCTTTGCCACTAGCCCTTTCCTTGACTCTACTTACCGCCGCAGCTATCATCTTCGTTTTCCGCAAGTGGGCGGAATTTCGCCTGCTGGTGCTGTGAGCGTATGTTCGAGTCTCTATCCGACAAGCTGAAGCGGACGCTGAAGAATCTGCGCGGCGAAGGCGTCTTAAAGCCTGAGCACGTGGACGCGGCGTTGCGCGAAATCCGTCTCGCGCTGCTTGAGGCGGACGTGAACTATAAGGTCGCCAAAGACTTTATCGCCAGCGTCAAGGCTAAGGCGGAAGGGCAGCAGGTCTGGCAGGAATTAAAACCCTCGGAGCAGGTCGTCAAGATTGTTTATGACGAACTGGTCGAACTGCTCGGCGGCACTTCTTCGCGCCTCGTCTTTACGAAGGCGACACCGAACGTCGTGATGATCGTCGGACTGCAAGGTTCGGGCAAAACGACCTCGACGGGCAAGATCGCGCTCTGGCTCTCGAAGAATCAGGAGCGCAAGCCTCTGCTGGTCTCGACCGACGTGAACCGCCCTGCGGCGCGCGAGCAACTGCGAGTGATCGCGAAGGCGACGGGGCAGGCGATCTTTGAAAAGCCGGAGTCGAACGACCCTGCGGAGTTGGCGCGCGAGGCTTACAAGCACGCGCAGCAGACAGGTTACGACACGCTCCTGATTGACACCGCCGGTCGCCTGCACATTGACGACGAGTTAATGGACGAACTCGTCAGGATCAAGGCCGACACGAAGCCGGTCGAAATCCTCTTCGTCGCAGACGCGATGACCGGACAGGACGCCGTGCGCTCGGCGGAAGAGTTTCACAGGCAGGTCGGCATCACGGGCGTCGTGCTGACGAAGATGGACGGCGATGCGCGCGGCGGCGCGGCGCTCTCGATCAAGCAGGTGACGGGGCAGCCCGTCAAATTCGTCGGCGTCGGCGAAAAGTACGACGCGCTCGAACCGTTCTATCCAGACCGCATCGGGCAGCGCATCCTCGGCATGGGCGACGTGCTGTCGCTCATCGAAGAGGTGCAGTCGAAAGTTGACCAGCAGGAAGCCGAAGCGCAGCTCAAGAAGATACAGAAGAACGAGTTTACGCTCGACGATTTTCGCAGCCAGTTGCGACAGGTGAAAAAGCTCGGCTCGTTCTCGAAGATCATGAAGCTGCTGCCCGACCAACTGCTCGGCGGGATGGGCATGCCTGACTTGGACGAGGAACAGACCGCGCAGATGGAGAAAGAGTTGAAGCGCACAGAGGCGATCATTGATTCGATGACCGCCGTCGAGCGCAACGACCACCGGATACTTAACGCCAACCGCCGACGGCGCATCGCGCGCGGCTCCGGCACGAACGTCGCGGAAGTGAACGCGCTCATCAAGCAGTACGTCGAGATGCGGCAGATGATGCGCCAGCTTTCCGGCTCCGGCCTGTTCGGCGGCGCAGGAAGCGGCGGAGGCGGCGGAATCAAAGGCCGCATGATGCGAAAGATGGCCGGCATGATGGGCATGCCCGACATGAGCGCGATGATGGGCGGCGGCGAAGGCAACGGCGACATGGGCGGCGGACTCGCGGGAATGCCCGGTGCACCGGGTCGTAAGAAGCTGAAGAAGAAACCACGGCACAAGAAGAGAAGATAAAAGCCGTGACAGGTGACGGGTGATGGGTGACAAGATAAAACCTGTTCTTTCCTGTCACCCGTCACCCGTCACCTGTCACGGTCTTTGGAGGTTTGAATGTTAGCAATCAGATTAATGAGAATGGGCGCGAAGAAGCGACCTTCGTATCGCGTGATCGTCAAAGAGAAGCTGTCGAAGCGCGACGGCGCATACGAGGAGAACGTAGGGTTCTACGACCCGACGCGCAACCCTGCGGAGGTGCACCTCGACATGGAGCGCGTCAACTACTGGATCAGCAAGGGCGCGCAGCCGAGCGATACCGTGCGCCAGTTGATCCGCCAGCAGTCGAGGACGCAGGCGGCAGCCGAAGCCGCGCCCGTCGCTTAACAATAGTGTTGAAGTCTTGAGCGCAGAGTCTCGAATGCCGCCGAAGGCATTTCCGACTCGCGGCAAATTTCAACACGCGAACTGCTCGCCCACGGACTCGAAATGATGAAAGTAGCCGTCGAGTTAATCGTCAAATCGCTGGTGCAGGACGCCGATGCGGTGGACGTGCGCGAGATTGAGCGCGACCGCTCGACGACGATCATAGAGTTGCGCGTGGCGCAGGCCGACATGGGCAAAGTCATCGGACGGCAGGGGCGCACGGTCAAGGCGATTCGCTCGCTGCTGCACGCTGCGGGCGTCAAGCACAACCGTCGCTACGTGCTCGACATTGTCGAAGAATGAGCGGCAGGGCGGACGAGGCGAACGGCGAGGGCGAGCCGCGCGAAGCGGAAGACCTCGCGCGAATCGAGTTGGTAGCCGTGGCGCGCGTGGCGAAGGTGAGAGGCATCCGGGGCGAAGTTGCCGCCGCGCTGTTGACGGATTTCCCCGAACGCTTCGACGGACTTGAAGAACTCATCGCCGTCAGTCGCACAGGCGAACGCAGCGTGCTCACGCTTGAGAAGCACTGGTTTCACGGCGGGCGCGTGATTTTGAAGTTCGCCGGCTACGACACGCCGGAAGCGTCGAGCGCGCTCGTCGGTCTGGAACTGGCGGTGCCGGAAGCGGAAGCCGTCGAGTTGGAAGAGGGCGAGTTTTACGACTGGCAGTTGGTCGGCTGCCGCGCCGAGACGGTTGACGGTCAGGATTTGGGCACGGTGCGCGAAGTCCTGCACCTGGGCGGCGACGCGCCGGTGCTCGTCATCCGCGACGAGAAAGACAGGGAGCAGCTCGTCCCGTTCGCGGAAAGCATTTGCGTCGAGACGGACATCGAGCGCCAACTCATCCGCGTGGACGCGCCCGAAGGACTGTTGGAACTATAGAGGTCAGAGGCTGGAGCTTTAGAGGCCGGTGAAAAGCTGTCTTTCCTAACCTTCAACGTCTAACCCCCGACCTCCGAGTCATGCGCTTCGACATCATCACGATCTTTCCGGAGTTCTTCGGCGCGGTCTTTGATTACGGCATTGTGCGGCGGGCGCGTGCCGCCGGGCTGGTCGAGGTCGCGGCGCATGACCTGCGCGGGTGGACGAAGGATAAGCACAAGGTTGTTGACGACCGCCCGTTCGGCGGCGGCGACGGGATGGTGCTCAAACCCGAACCGATCTTTGAAGCGGTAGAGTCGCTGGCGGGCGCGTGCGACGCAAACTCCTTGAGGGCGAAGGGCGTGCGTGTCGTGCTGCTGTCGCCGCAGGGTCGCGTGCTGACGCAAGGCGTGGCCGGGGAACTGGCGCGGTGCGAGCACGTCGTCGTCATCTGCGGGCGTTACGAGGGCGTGGACGAGCGCGTGGCGGACAGACTGGCGACGGACGAAATCTCCATCGGCGATTACGTGCTGTCGGGTGGCGAGCCTGCCGCCGTCGTCCTTGTTGACGCGGTCGTGCGGCTCATCCCCGGCGCTTTGGGAAGTGAGACTTCCGCCGTCAACGAGTCGTTCGCGGAAGACGTGCTCGACTTCCCGCACTACACGCGCCCGCCGGAATTTCGAGGGATGCGCGTGCCGGAAATTTTGCTCGGCGGCCACCACGCAGGGATCGCGCGCTGGCGTCGTCGCGCGGCGCTCCGCAAGACGCGGCGCAACCGACCCGACCTGCTCGAAGACGCGAGCTTGAGTGAAGAAGATCGTGCCGGTTTGGACGAGCCGGAAGAGTAAGGAAAGTTTTTGATTTTAGGTTTTTGATTTGCGATTGAAACGGGGAAGCCTCGACTTCAAATCTCAAGTCTGAAATCTGAAACGAATCTAAAATCAAAAATCTGAAATCAAAAATGCTATTGAGGTGAATTATGAATCGCTTGGACAGTGTAGATAACGCGCAGTTGCGCACAGACATCCCCAGCTTTCAGCCGGGCGATACGGTGCGCGTGTTCGTCAACATCAGAGAGTCGGAGACCAAAGTTCGGCAGCAGGCGTTCGAGGGCGTCGTCATCGCGCGCAAGAACGGCGGCATCCGCGAGACGGTGACGGTCAGGAAGACGAGCTTCGGCGTCGGCGTCGAACGCATCTTTCCGCTGCACGCGCCCGTCATCCACCACATAGACGTGATCCGCCGTGGCCGCGTGCGCCGCGCCAAGCTCTATTACCTGCGTAACCTGCGCGGCAAGGCTGCGCGCATCCGCGAACTCGACACGCGCACCGCCGGCAAGCAGGCGCAGGGCGCGTCCGCTTCCAACAAGAGCGGCAAGTAGCTAAAAGCCGTGACAGGTAGCAAGTGACGGATGACAGGATAAAACCTTGTCTTTTCCTGTCACCTGTCACCCGTCACCTGTCACGCTATGAAACGTGTGTCGGCCATCTGCACGACGTTTGAGGACGAGGCGCGCGGGCGCGGGCATCGCCTGATCGCCGGGGTGGACGAGGTAGGACGCGGCGCTCTGGCGGGGCCGGTCGTGGCGGCGGCGGTGATCCTCGACCCGGAAGCGCCGTTGCCGGAGGGACTCGACGACTCGAAGAAGCTGACGGCCCGGCAGCGCGAGCGCATCGCGCCGGAGATCGAGACCGCGCGCACGCGCCTGCGCCTGTTCACGCCCGGCGACCTCGAAGACCTGCACGCGATCTTCGGCGACCCCGACGTGGTGCGACACATGGGGCCGGGGCAGCCGCTCTCGCACGCGGAAACAGAGGTCGCGCTGAAGAGCATCATTGCCCACTGGGAGCAGCACGGCATCGGCAGGTGGGCCGTAGTTGAGAGGGAGGCGGGGAAGCTCATCGGCTTCGCGGGGATCAGGTTCCTCGAAGGCACGCCCGAAGTTGTCTACCTGCTTGCGAAGAAGTGCTGGGGGCGTGGGCTGGCTACCGAAATCGCCTCGGCCTGTCTTGAGTATGGCTTTCGAGAGCGACTGTACGAGCGCATCGTGGCCGTGACGAAACCGGCGAACGTTGCTTCGCAGCGCGTGATGCGGAAGCTAGGCATGAAGTACGAGGGCGAGGCGCGCTACTACGGCTACGACGTGGTGCAGTACGGACTGTCGCGTGACGAATACGAAAAGCAAACGACGAAAGGCAAATGATGAATGCGGAATGATGAATGATGAATGAAAGACAAAAGAGCTTCGCCTGATATTCATCATTCCGCATTCATCATTTATTCTGCTTTGCACATCGCGATAGACGCTCATTCGGTCGGCACCGGCCTCGCCGGGAACGAGACCTACGCCGCCAACCTGATCGAGGCGCTGGCGGAGATTGACCCGTCGAA
>JAIVJG010000151.1 GCA_020200155.1 Acidobacteriota bacterium
CTATACTCGAATCTCTGCTGAGCTTTTCCCGTTTGACCCGATCATGTGGCGCTATCGTCTAGGGGTTAGGACATGAGATTCTCAATCTTAAAACACGGGTTCGATTCCCGTTAGCGCTACCAAAGCTCTCGACACGATTTGTTGTGACATGAATTGTGCCGTAAGCTGTGCCTGATTCCGAAGCACTTTTCGTACAGATCGATGCTCGGATGCTGATAATGCATAGCAATTCGCGCATCTGCATGTCCGGGCGCTTTCATCACGAGTGCCACATTAGTTGAAGGTTATGTATGCATGAGCAGACGTTGCGCGACTTTTTCGATGGAGCGGCCTCAGCCGCTGAACTGGCGCGGGATATTGAGGGTTCGGTCAGTCGCAGCGGCATCGTGTCAAAAGTCTCCATTGAAGATATGACCGAAGTGTTCACGGTATCTTCGGCGATGGCAGTGCGCCTGTGCGACGCTGTCCTCAGCGGCGAACTACCGGCAGCCGACCTTCAGACAATTGGCTTCGCGCTCCTCGCCTCAGACAATTTCGAGTGGGATGGTGATACCGAGGAAGTACTAGCTAATGTCCTGAGTGACTGGTCTGCTCCTGAAATCAATTACCCGTTAACGACTGATTATGTGAGGAAATTTCGTCGTTGGCTGATGCGAGAGCAGCCTTACCCAGCGAAACATCCCCTCGCTACCGTTGAGGGTGGAAACATCATTTCGGTGACTGAAAAGAAGAGTCGGCGCTCCTGCTAGTTCCCTTCACGCGGGGTACGAACTTTGCTGCCACGAAGCAGGAAAACGGTTCAGCTTTTACTTCGTGGTAGGCCTGTTCTGGGCAACTATGTGTACGTTAATCTGTTCGCTATGGCATCAATGACGGCTTTGGAACAACTCAATGCGACTAAATATGTGTACTTGCGCGAGATTTCAGAGCCGGACAAGCAGACATTCAATAACCTGCGTGTCATTGTGGAAGAGGCAGTCGTAAATTACGGCGAAAGCTTTCACTCCGATAGGCCGGAAATACAAGCGGTTTTCAAAGACGCGCACCCAATTGAATCCGTTGCAGGTTGTAAACGTTTTCGACTGTTTTGGACGCACTATGTGGGGTACTTAGTCACCGAGGAGTCGGTCGGGTCTAGCGCACGGAACGGTTATGCCGACGAGCAGTTTACGGGAAGCATATTTCGCACGTATACGAAGTCAAACTTTCTTGACCACATCGCCCGCAACACCGGCGGTCATATCCACGACGTGCAGCATTTCAAACTCGTGTGCTTAGACCATCTCATCGACGTGGCCTCGTATTACGCACCCCAAATTGAGGTGATCGATAGCCCTGCCGAAACACTCAGCACGAAATAGCTGACGATAATCTCCATCTGGTAAGTAATCTTGAGATGTTGTAGTTAATTCCTTGCACCACGTTGCATAGTGGGCTAGTCGGTGGTTCAAACGGAGAGCCATTACATAATTCCTTCAATTCAGGCGTAGAGTGGCGACATGAAATTGTTATCGACAGCAATTGCCATCGTTCTGCTTAGCGGCGCTGCCATTTCACAGGAAAGCGAAATAACTCTGATCCAGAAGGCTAGTGCTGGAGATGCCGCGAGTCAGAACCGCTTAGGCGCGATGTACCTATCAGGTGAAGGCACCTCTCAAGACCTTCGGAAGGCGTTTGATTGGTTTACCAAGTCTGCACAGCAAGGCAATGCTGAAGGGCAATACAACCTTGCGTTGATGTACGAAAAGGGAGAGGGCATAAAGGCCAACTGCGTTGAAGCCGCGAAGTGGTATTCAAAAGCTGCCGAGCAAAATCATGCGTTCGCGATCGACAACCTTCTTGCAATTTACGAACGAGGGAGTTGCCTTAAGAAAGATGATCCTACAAGTGGTTCACGCTTGCCGTCGATGGAGGTAGTCAGCTTGATGGTAGGAATTTTCTAAAACCAAAGCTTACCTCCGCTCAGATAGCTGACGCTGAGAAGCAAGCGGCGGAATGGCGGCAGAAAAAATCTGTTACCTCAAAGCAGAAAAAATCTGTTACCTCAAAGTAGTGGCGATAAATCGCTATGCTCGCAAGTTAGGCGTGCTGACAATTGTCCGCGTAGGACTGGACAAGAGGGCTACCCCCTCCCCCCCTTATTCGCGCTCCATATAACAAAACAAAGGATTTAGCCGAGAGGGGTAGGCCAAAAACTTGGAAACAAGGGAGTTATAGCTAAAAACTTGAAAACAATGGAGTTGCGGGGGGCAGTGGTGATCAAATCTACCTTCGAGGCGTGCAATAGAGTTCCAAGCATTGCGAGGGTGTTCGGAAGTGCGGGGCGAAGATCGACTCTACATTCAGGATATCAAGTTGTAGCTGGTCAACCGGACATTTGGAGCGAAACTAAATTTTCCGTGTAATCAGCGGGTTAGGCGATGATTTTACTAATGGGTAAGCTTGACAGCTTTCTGGAGGGTTTCATCAGGTGCTGAGACAAGTAGCCTCTTGTGAATCTTGTACGCTGACCAAAGGGAGAGAGTA
>JAIVJG010000307.1 GCA_020200155.1 Acidobacteriota bacterium
CGAGGTCAAGCGGAATTTGCTGCTGCGACGAGCCATGCAGATGGACTGCTGCGGACGGAATTGGACAGGGAATCTAATGTTGAATGCGATGGGACTTTATCTGATGAATCTTATATTGCAAAGACCCTTCGTTGCCACCGCATCGAGTTCATGATGGTCAGAGGTCATTAACGTTCCTCCCACGCGATTCGTCAAGGTAATGGCGAAACAATCAGCGAGTGAAACTTTCTTCTGCACCGCCTTGAGTTTTCCGGCCTCTTGCCAGAAAGCTTCGTCAATATCATTGTGCTCTACAACGCCAATAGCTTTCAAATCATCAATCGCTTCAGTCGCAGCGACCTCCCCGCCCGTTCTCCAGAAGACGTAATAAATCTCGCACAAGTTGATAGAATGAGCGATTGATTGACTGCCTGCTTCGAGCAAAGCCTGCTCGACCACATCCGCGCCCGGCTCGCCACTCAGGAAAGCGATCAGCGCGCAGGCATCAAGCACGTAGGTCATCGGCGGTCTTCCAGTTCAATCTCTTCCTGCTTTTGTGCAGCAAACGCATCACTGCTCACTGACAGATGTGCATATTTACCTCGCACGGCGCGTACTAATGAAGCTTTACCGACGAGCACGGAATCAAGCGCTCCGTGGCCCAGTGCGTCACGTATTTTTTTCTGCTCGCCAGGTATCAAAGAGTTTTCTTTTTCAAGAAGCGCTATTACCGTTAGCGCGAAGACCTCCCACAATATTTGACTCAACTCCTGATTTTCCAAAACCTCATACAACTGTTGCCGGCTGTCCGACGGAAGTGCTTTTACTTCTTCCAAAACCTCTTCTAAGGAAACGGTTGACATATCTCTTTCCTTTCATCGCCTTGTCTGAGGGAAACGTACTGCATGCCGGAGTCTGCGGGGTAAATGCGGCCCGGTGCTTGCGCCGGCGACAGACTCGATGATTTGAAAGACGCGCGGCGCTTGCACGGCGGCGGAGTAGTTAGCCTCGACTGTGGCGCGACCCGCGTGGCCCAGTCGTTCGCGGAGTTCGGGAGAATGCAGGAGCGCGGTCAGTTTAGCTATCCATTCTTCTTCCGTCGCCGCCAGCATGCCGTTGTCGCCGTCGCGGATAATATCAGAGTTGACGCCGACCGGCGAACAGACCGTCGGAATCGCCAGACCCATGTATTGCAACGCCTTCATCCCGCACTTGCCCTTGCTCCACTGATCTTCCGGCAGCGGCATGATGCCGATGTCCACGGGGCGCAGGTCGGCCACTTCCGTTTGTGAACGCCACGGCAGCACCTCCACGTCCACGCCCTCCAACTCGAAGCCCTGCGCGCCGATGACGCGCAGGCGAAAACGCTCGCGCTCCGCGAGACGACGCAGCGCGCCGCCGAGCAGTCGGAGGTGCTGCGCCGTGCTGTGACTGCCTGTCCAGCCGATGACCGGCACGTCGTTGCGGTGTGCCGGAGTTTCAACCGAATACTTTTCGGTGTCCACGGTCGTCGGAATCACCGTGACGTGCGGGTTGACCTGTCGCGCGTAGTCGGCGAGGTATTCGTTGCCGGCCATGACGTGCGCGGCGAGGCGACAGATGGTGCGCGTCTTGCCGGGGAACTTCAGATAACTGAGGTAGCCGTTCGAGGGACTGACGTAGGGGATGAAGATCGCGTCGTCGAAGTCGAAGATGAAGGGCACGCCCATGCGCGCGATCCAACGCTCGAAGACGGGCGGGCCGAGCAGCGCCGTCTCGCGCAGGATATAGACGGCGTCGAAGCCGCGCACCTCTCGCATCCCTCGCGCGCGGCGTGCGAGTGCGCGCAGGATCAAGTCAACCTTCTTCGCCGTCTGTCCCGGCTGGTAGATGACGGCGTTGAGCGCCTCGTCATCGAACGG
>JAIVJG010000167.1 GCA_020200155.1 Acidobacteriota bacterium
CGGGCGCACGAATTTCTTTCCATAGTTAAGGTACGGACAGGACTACATGGCATTCAAATCACTTTTCAGTCTTTTCTCCAGCGATCTGGCGATTGATCTCGGCACGGCCAACACGCTCGTCTACGCCAAGGGGCGCGGCATCGTCGTCTCCGAGCCGTCCATCGTCGCCATCAACAAAGTCACCAATCAGGTCGAGGCCGTGGGCAAGGAAGCCAAAGAGATGCTGGGGCGCACGCCCGGCAACATCGTCGCCATCCGCCCGATGAAGGACGGCGTGATCGCCAACTTCGAGGTCACGGAGAAGATGCTCCAACACTTCATACGCAAGGCGCACAACGGCAAGACGTGGGTCAGCCCGCGCGTCGTCATCGGCATCCCTTCGGAGATCACGCAGGTCGAGCGCCGCGCCGTCGAAGACTCGGCCTATCGCGCGAAGGCTTCGGAGGTCTACCTCGTCGAAGAAGCGATGTGCGCGGCCATCGGCGCGGGACTGCCCATCACGGAGCCGCACGGCAACATGATCGTGGACATCGGCGGCGGCACGACCGACATCGCCGTCATCTCGCTCTCCGGCATCGTCTACTCGCGTGCGGTGCGCGTCGCCGGCAACGAGATGGACGAGGCCATCACGCAGTACATCAAGCGCAAGTACAATCTCCTGATCGGCGAGCGCACGGCTGAGGCCATCAAGATCGAACTTGGGAGCGCCTTCCCTCTCGACGAGCCGCTCTCGATGGACGTGCGCGGTCGCAATCTCATCGAAGGCATCCCAAAGACGATCACGATTACGGACGAAGAGATACGCGAGGCGCTGGCCGACTCGGTCGCCACAATCGTCAACGCCGTGCGCGTGGCGCTCGAACGCACGCCGCCGGAACTCTCAGCCGACATCGTCGAGCGCGGCATCGTGATGACGGGCGGCGGCGCGCTCCTCAAGAACCTCGACCGCCGTCTCTCGATTGAGACGGGCCTGCCGGTCTCGATTTCGGAAGACCCCCTCTCGTCGGTCGTGCTCGGCGCGGGCAAGATGCTCTCCGACTTCAACCTCCTCAAGCGCGTCAAGTGGGACAACAATCTCACCAGCGGAACATGAGAAAAGCCGTGACAGGTGACGGGTGACGGGTGACAGGATAAAACCCTGTTCCTTCCTGTCACCTGTCACCCATCACGATTTACGGCCTTTATGGTACGCAGTACGCAGAAAGAGATACGGCAGCGCGCTCCCGTGTGGCTGCTTGTTCTGCTGGCCGTCAACTTCGGCCTGATGACTTGGGACGCCAGAGACGCCGTCACTAAACAGCGCGTCGTCCGTGTCTGGGGACAGGCCATCGCCTCGCCCTTCCAGCGCGCCGCGACGGGCGTCGGCGGCACGGGCATCGGATTCTTCCAGCGTCTCGTCAACATGCGTCACGCCGAGGCCGAGAACGAGAGCCTGAAGCAGCGCCTCGCCGACGCCGAGACGGAGTTGCGCGACGCACGCGAGGCGCGCGACGAGAACGAGCGCCTCAAGAAGATGCTCGATTTCAAGCAGGACGTGAAATACGAGACCGTCGCGGCCAGCGTCATCGCGCGCGACCCCTCCGTTTGGTTCAACTCCATCATCATCAATCGCGGCTCAACGAACGGCGTGGACGTGAACATGCCGGTCGCCACGCCGGACGGCATCGTCGGTCGCGTCGTGGCCGTCAGCCCCGTCACGGCGCAGATCATGTTGCTGACGGACGAGCGTTCGGCGGCGGGCGCGGTCGTCGGCCAGCTCGGCACGTCGAACGCCATCGGTTCCGTGCGCGGCTTCGGCAAGAACGGTCTACTGGAAATGCGCTACGTGTCGGGGCTGGAGACGGTCAACGTCGGCGACTATGTGGCTACTACGGGTCAGGACAGTATCTACCCACCTGGCCTCAGCGTCGGCGCGGTGGTAGATAAGAAGGAAGGTTCGGCGAGCACGCCCCAAACGATTTTCGTCAAGCCGGGCGCGCGGCTCGATTCCCTGCAAGAGGTGCTGGTCTTGCGGTATCACCCGCCGCCGCGCACCGCGCCGGAGAAGGCGTTGCCGAACGTGGACAAGGGGAAAAGCAAGTGATGAGCGATGAGTGATGAGTAAAGACTATTTGCTTTTTATTCATCATTCAGCATTGGTTCTTATGAAATGGAAGATTGCCGTTTGCGTGGCGCTGGCCGTGATTTTGCAGTCGTCCCTGCGCGCACTGTGGCCGCCGCTGGCCTACGCCGACCTGCCGCTCATCGCCGTGACGTATTTCGCGCTGCGGCGCGACGCGTTGCTGGCGGTGGTGGTGGGGACGGTGGCCGGTCTGGCAACCGACGTGCTCAGCCAGGGATTGCTCGGCGCGGGCGGCTTCTCGAAGACGCTGACGGCCTACCTGATCGCCGCCATTATGACGCGCATCATGCTCGACAACCCGCTGCTCCGCATCCCCGTGCTGGCGGGAGCGGCGGCCTTCGACACGCTCGTCTACCTGCTCCTCCACCAGTTGCTCGGCCAGTTGCCGACGCCGATGGGAGGCTCGCTGGCCGAGACGATGGCCTTTAAGATTATCTGGACGACCGTGGCGGGGACGTTCCTCGCCTATCTGCTCGACACGTTTTTCGGCGACAACGCGCGCCAGCGTCGCCAGTTCGCTTTCCGCCGACGCATCGCGCGCCGCACACTGGGACGGAAAAAGTATTGAGAAAGATGCCGGATGATGGATGCCAGCCTTTTGCTTTTTACTAACATCCATCATCCGGCATCCGACATCCAACATTTGCCTTATGAAATTTGCAGACGAGTCGCAAAATTTACGCCTGCGGGTGAACGTGCTTCACGGTCTGGTGCTCGCCGTGCTGGTCGTCTTGGGGGCGCGTGCTTACTTTCTACAGGTCGTCAACCACGATTACTACGCCGAGCGCGCCGAGAACCAGCGCGTCCGTCTGCTGCGCGTGCCCGCGCCGCGCGGGGCCATCTTCGACCGCAACGGCCAGTTGCTCGTGGACTCGCGCTCGACCTACAACATCATCCTGCTGCGCGAAGACATGAAGAGCGTTGACCCCGCGTCCATCATCGCGCAACTCTCGGAGGGACTCGGACTCGACCCCGACCTGCTGCGCGAGCGGTTCGAGGAGATGAGGACGCTGCCGCCTTCCGAACCAGTCACGATCAAAGAGGGCGCGACTGTTGCCGATACCACTTGGGTTGACGCGCACAGCCTCGAACTTCCAATGCTCAGCGTCCGCGAACAGCCGCAACGCCGCTACCCCCTCAACGGCGTGCTGGCACACGTCCTCGGCTACGTCGGCGAGATCGGCCCCGAACAGTTGAAGCAGGCGAAGTACAAAGAATACAAAGAGAATCCTTATAATCCCGGCGACATCATCGGGCTGGAGGGGTTGGAGTCAGCCTACGACCGCCTCTTGCGCGGGCACGACGGCTACCGCAAAGTAGAGGTGGACAGCCGCGGGCGCATCCAGCGTGAACTGGAGACGGTCGCGCCGCAGCCGGGGCAGGATATCGTCACGACGATTGACCTCGACTTGCAGTTGACCGCCGAGGAGCAGCTTCGCAACTCGCCGACGAAGCGCGGCGTGATTGTCTCGATGGACCCGAACAACGGAGAGATACTCGCGCTGGCCTCTTATCCGACCTACGACCCGAACCTCTTCTCGCAGCGCATCGGGACGAAGGCCGGACGCGCGGAAGCCAACGCGCTACTGCGCGACCCGCTGACGCCGCTCACCAATCGCGCCATACGTGGACGCTACCCTCCCGGCTCGACGTGGAAAATCCTGATGGCGACCGCCGGCTTACAGCAGGGCGCGATCACCATCAAGAACTCGCACCTCGTCTGCGGCGGCGGCATCCAGATCGGCAACAAGTTCACGCGCTGCATGGGCAGCCACGGCACACCCGAACTGCACACGGCTATCCGCGTCTCGTGCGACGGCTACTTCTATCGGCTCGGTCTCAAGATGGGACTCGACGGCATCATGGGGATGGTTGATGAGTTCGACCTCAACAGGCGCACAGGCGTTGACCTGCCGCGCGAGATTACAAGTTGGACGCCGTCGCGCGAGTTCAAGGCGCGCTTCAACCCGCACGACGCCGAGTGGAAGGACATTGACACGGTCTACGCCTCGTTCGGTCAGGTCTACGACTTCGTCACGCCGCTCGCGATGCTGCGCGCGCAGGTCGCGGTCGCCAACGGTGGCAAGCTCTTCGTGCCGCACCTGCTCAAGGAAGCGAGGCCGGTGAGCGAGGTCGGCCCCTTCCCCACTCGACCGCGCCAGATTTTCGACCGCCTCGAACCGAAGCTGATCCCGATTCCCGAAGACCAGCACCAACTCGTCGTCGGCGGTATGTGGGGTGTCGTCAACGAGGCGGGCGGCACGGGCGGCGCGGCTCGCATCGCGGGCTTCGACGTGGCGGGCAAGACCGGCACGGCGCAGGTCGCGCGCCTCGGCATGGACACGGGCAAGAACAAAGACCACTCGTGGTTCGTCTCTTACGCGCCCGCCTACAAGCCGGAGATCGCGATCATCGCGCTCGTCGAAAACGTCGGCTTCGGCGGCAAGTTCGCCGCCCCCGCCGTCCACAACGTCTATCAGGCTTATCTCCAAAAGGCGCACCCAGACCTTGCGTCGAAGCCCGCGACGGAGCAAATAGCTCGAAAACAGTGATGAGTGATGAGAGATGAGGGATAAGAAAACACTTTTCTTCTCTCATCACTTATCTCTCATCACTTGTCTCTCATCACTTGTCTATGTCTGCAATTTTAGAAAGCAAACGGCTACGTGATTTCGATTGGGTGCTGACGCTGCTGGCCGTGGCGATTGCGCTCTTCGGGACGTGGATGATTCGCATCGCGACGCCGGAGATGGGCTACTGGCGAAAGCAGTTGATCGGACTCGGCATCTCGCTCGTCCTGATGCTCGTCGTCGCCTTTACGGACTACCGCAAGCTGATTCACTTCGCGCCCGCCTTCTACGTCTTCGGCCTCCTCCTGCTGGCAATCGTACTGGTGCCGGGCATCGGCCTCAAGATCAACGGCCAGCGTTGCTGGATCGGCATCCCCGGCCTCGGACAGTTTCAGCCCTCGGAGTTCATGAAGATTCCGACGGTGCTGATGCTTGCGCGCTACTTCGGCAGGCCGCGCCAGCGACCGCTCGCCGTCAGGGAGATGATCGTCGGCGGACTCATCCTCGCGCTCCCCATCAGCCTGATCCTCCTCGAACCCGATGCCGGGCAGGCGCTGACCTATTTCCCGCTGCTCGCCGTCATCCTTTTTCTTTCGGCAGTGCGAATGTGGCTCGTCGTCCTCGCGCTCGTCGTGGGCACGCTGTCTGTGCCCGCCGCGTGGTTCGTAGGGGTCAGGACAGGAGCCATCAAGCCTTACCAGCAGGAGCGCATCAACGTCATCCTCGACCCGGAGAACGCCGACCGCAAAGGCTTCGGCTATCATACGTGGCAATCCATCGTCACCGTCGGCAAAGGCGGCGTGACCGGCTCCGTCGCCTCGGACGACCCCGCCTCGCAGAGCCGCCTCAAGTTCCTGCCCGAACCGCAGACCGACTTCATTTTCGCCGTGACAGCCGAGACGACCGGCTTCATCGGCACGAGCCTGCTGCTGCTCGCCTACGCAGTGATGCTGACGAAACTGATTGCCGGAGCGCGTCGCGCGCCCGACCGCACGGGGATGCTCGTCATCATGGCGATTGTCGGCGGCCTCGCCTTCCAGATTTTCATCAACGTCGGGATGGCGCTCGGCATGCTGCCCGTCATCGGCGTGCCGCTGCCGCTGATGAGCGCCGGTCTCTCCGCCGTCCTCGCCACGCTCATCACCATCGGCTTCGCCATCAGCGTCCGCCTGCGCCGCTTCGTCAACTGACAGGGCTGTCCCGTTACGTTAACTACAACTACACAGGCATTGCGGCACAGTTAAACGAATTCAGACCACACATTCGTCTCTCGTCGGCTCTACTTCCTGCCTTCCACGCATGCCGGAGGGCGTTTATTTGCTCGCCAATTCGACTCCCGCTCGTTTATACTGCCCTCGCCTGTCCTTTTCGCCTGAACTTAAACTTTCCGGCACGGCGCACGAAGCACTCACGAGTGAAGTGGATTTACCCCGCGCGCCTTTCAGAATAGACGGCACACAGATTTTGAGAATGATTGGGGCGAATGCCTTTCAAGGGCGGCGCTCTCGTCCATCTTGATATTGAAACGTAGTAGAGGAAGCCGCTGGGCGGCGGGTCGCGAGAGCACTTGAGAGGCGCTTCGCGGTCAAGGCTGTCCACCGGGCTGCGAGGGTCGCTCGAAAGCGTGGCGCTCAGGAGTCGTTGTCTGCTGCCGCAGCGTGGATGTTTTCCCGTTCGCGTGTCGGCACCGACGCCCTGCACGCCGGCAAACGTCGGCCCGGCGCGCCCCGCGTGCGGCACCGGACGGAGTCTTTAGGTGAACAGTTCAAAACGCGTCCGCGCGGAGAAAGACTATCTTTCGCCGGTCGGGCGATCTCGCCAGCATCAGCCCCGGCGTCGCATTCCGCGCGCCGCCGTGCTGCGCAGCCGCATCAGGCTTAAACTTCAACGGCCCTGTTCTTCAACGGGCAATCAATCGTCGCAACACGAGCAATCAGGAGCGAAGCCGGTGTGGCTTCGTGAGCATTCGAGCGCCGGAGATACAGCCGCGCACGCGCCTCGCCAACACCATCAGGGTGTGGCTCGCAGGCCGCGCCGCGCCGGTATTTCGCGCGCCGGATAATTTCAACAGTGCGGTCGAGACGCGCCCCGCAAGCCCATGTGCGGACGACGCGCGTGCGCCGCAGCAACAAATCAGGGAGACAGTTTTCCAACAATGCCAAAAGAGTTAATCGTCAGCCTTAACGGGCGCGAAAAGAAAATCGCCATCATCGAAGACGGGCGCGTCACCGAGTTCTACATCGAACGCGGCGAAGCCTCGCAGGGAATCGTCGGCAACATTTACAAGGGGCGCGTGATGCGCGTCCTGCCCGGCATGCAGTCGGCCTTCGTGGACATCGGATTGGAGCGCGATGCGTTCCTCTACGTCTCGGACTTCTTCGACGAAGAAGAAGAGTTCGAGCGTATCGTCGTTGACAAAAAGAAGACGGAGGGCGCGGACGCCGAGACCGCCGCGCGTGCCGCCTCCGAGCGCATCGAGCGTGCGCGCATCGAGCGCGAGCGCGCCATGGAGACAGCGCAGGAGCAGGCCGAGCCGGGTGTGGAAACAGAGGCGCAGGCCGGGTCGGCTGAAGATGAAGAACCGGCTGAGGCTCAAGCCGTGGTCGCGCGCCAGAGTGAAGACACGCGCACCCCGGAACAGCCGGAAGTCGCCGCTAAGGATGGCGGGCGTCAGCGCGGCAGGCGCGACCGGCGCGACAAGGGTGAGGGCAGAGGACAGGCGACTACTGCGCCCGCCAAAGCGGATGCACAGAAGAGCGACGCGTTCTCGACGGAGGAAGACATCTCGACGCCCTTCGTCTCCGGCGCGGACTCGTTCCAGCGCGTCGTGGACGAGGACGAAGCGGCGGCTGAAGAGGGCGCGATGTTCAAGGACGCGCGCATACAGGAGCGACTGACGGATCAGACGCGCGCCGTCGAGTTCGACATGGACACGACGACGACGGCGGAAGTCGGCTCGCTGCTCGGCGCGGGCGCTTCTGCGGACACCTCTTTCGAGCGTGTGGACGACGACGGCGACACCGCCCCGCCGAAAAGCACGCGCCGGGGCCGCTCCACGAAGACGCAGCAGGTCGCGGCCTCCGTCGGCCAACTCGACGAAGAGTTGACGAACACGGATGCCTTCAGCGCGGGCGCGCAATCCTTCGAGCGCGTCAGCGACGACGAAAAAGCAGCGGAGACTTCAACCTCTTCGCGCAGCACGACTGCCGCGAGCAAAAGCCGGGCCAGCAAGAAGGGCGCGGCGAGCACCACTGCCGGCAAGCGTGGCTCGAAGAAGGCCGCAGGCGGCGAGGGCGAAAAAGCCGCGAGCAAGCGTCCCAGCCGTTCGCGCGCCGCGAAGGGTGCGTCGAAGAAGTCCGCCGCTAAGGATGCCGGCAAAACGCCCGGCAAGGGTCGTTCGCGCAGCGGCAAGTCCGCCGAAGCGGGCGATGGGGAAAGCGCTCCGCTCGCGGACGCCAAGGCAAGCGTCACCACACGCACACCGCGCGGAGAGTTCGCGCGTCGCGGCGGACGCCGCCGGCGCAAACCCGGCACTGGGACGGAGGGCACGAACGGCGACGAGGGACGCGCCAACGGGCAGAGTGAAGACGCGGAAATCGTCCTGGACGCGCCGGAAACGCCTGTCGAAACAGCCCCCGCTCCGCCCGCTCCCCCGACTCCCCAACCCGCTGCCAGAGAGCGCACCTCCCGCTCAGGCGAAGGCTCGCGCGGCGGCAATGCCCCGCGTGGCGGAGACAGGCCGCGCAGTAGTAGTAGTAGTGGTGGCGGTGGCCCGCGCGGCGGCGGAGACGGAGCGCGCGGCGGCGAAGGTTCTCGCGGTGGTGACGGGCCGCGCAGTAGTAGCGGTAGTGGCGGTGGCGATGGACGCAACACACGCGACTCGCGCGGCGGCGGTGGTGGTCGCGGTCGTCATCAGCCGCTCATCGCAGACCTCCTGCGCGAAGGTCAGGAGATCATCGTCCAGATCGCCAAAGAACCGATCTCGGCGAAGGGCGCACGCATCACTTCGCACATCGCACTGCCCGGACGCTTCCTCGTCTACATGCCGACGGTCGAACACGTCGGCGTCTCGCGCAAGATCGAGTCTGACTCCGAGCGCGTGCGCCTGCGTAAACTGATCGCGGCCATCGTCAAGGAAGAGGACGTGCCCTCCGGCGGCTTCATCGTCCGCACCGCAGGCGTCGGAATCTCCGAACAGGACTTGCGCGACGACGCGCGCTACCTCGTCCGCACGTGGCGCGATATTCGCCGCACCGCCGAGAAACAGAAAGCGCCCGCGATGGCGCATAAAGACCTCGACCTCGTCCAGCGCATCCTGCGCGACCAGTTGTCCGACGACTTCGCGGCCATCCGCGTTGACAGCGAAGAGGAATATCTCGCCATCGTCGAGTTCATCAACCGCATTCAGCCGCGACTCGTCAACCGCGTCAAGCTCCACACGCGCGCCGAGCCGATTCTCGAAACCTACGGCGTGCAGCCGGAGATTGATAAAGCCATCAAGCCGCGCGTGTGGTTGAAGTCCGGCGGCTATCTCGTCATCAACCAGACAGAGGCGCTCGTCGCGATTGACGTGAACACCGGCAAATTCGTCGGGCGTGGCGGCAACCGTCTCGAAGACACCATCACGCGCACCAACATGGAAGCGGTGGACGAAATCGCGCGCCAGATACGCCTGCGCGATCTCGGCGGCATCCTCGTCCTCGACCTCATAGACATGGACGACCGGCGCAATCGCCAGAAGGTGATGAACGCCTTGCAGGACGCGCTCAGGGACGACAAGTCGCCGACGAAGGTTCTCTCGTTCAACGACTTCGGCCTCGTGATTATGACCCGCAAGCGCGTCAAGCAGTCGCTCGAACGCACGCTCTGCTCACCCTGCCCGTATTGCATAGGCGCGGGACTCGTCAAATCGCCGCAAACCGTCTGCTACGAAATGCTTGAAGAGGCGCGGCGTCTGTCGCGTGACAACGACGGGCCGATCAAGCAGACCACTCTGCGCGTCAACCCGGAAGTCGCACGTGCGCTGCGAACGACCGAGCGCGACGTGCTCGCAGAGATCGAGGACTATCTCGGAACCGTTGACGTAACCAGCGACGAGCACGTTCATCAGGAGCAGTTTGATTTCGCGTTAATCTAAACCTGAGTCCGACCTGCCGACAAAGATTGCGAGCCGCCTTCACGTTCAGTTGAAGGCGGCTCGCAATTTTTTCATGTAAGAAGCGAGCGCCCGGAAACGCCGCTTTGATATTCCCCAGTTTGATTTTATAATCCCCGCGCCTTGAGGTTCGCGCGTTTGACTTCGCCGGGAGAGATAATATGCCTACGCCCATGCTGCTGTTGCTCCTCGCCTTCTGCCTCTCCGCCCGGCCCGGCACGCTCTACACGACGCGCGCTCCTCTGCCGTCTCAAACGCACGAGGTCACTTTCACCGTCGAGGACGACGGGCGAAGTGTCATCCTGTCGTCGGGCGACTTTCTGACGCTCAGGCTGGAAACACAGATGGGAACCGGATACAGGTGGGAGGTGGCCGGGAACGATGCCCGCCGCCTTAAGTTGATTGGCAACTCCGTCGAACCTCTCACGAAGGGCGACGAGGGGGGCCACGAGATTCAGATCTTTCGCTTCAAGGCGCTGTCGCGCGGCCCGTCCAGGCTCCGCCTCCAATACAAACGGCCCTGGGGCCGCAGCACGCCCTCAAAGACGTTCAGCATCTCCGTCTCCGTACGCCGCGCGTGACGGCGCGACCTGCGGCGGGGGCAGAGAGAATTAACCTTCAGACGGCCTCGCACCGTGAAGAGCATTTCCCGAGCTTTTCTCATGTAAGCCCTCGTCAAAGCGGCTTCGTCACCGACTCAGAATAACTAAAGGAGAAGATTATGAAAGGCCATCGTTTCCCCAGCGGACTCGCCGCGGCACTGCTCGCCGCGATGCTGCTCGCGCTCGTCGTCGCGGCACAGCAACCCCGCGTGGATGTCCAGACGAAGCGCGTTGACGCTGTGTCCGTGCAGAGCGACTACCGGATACGCGAAGTGAACGCACCGCCGCAGATCAAGGCGCTGCTCACCAACCTGCGCCGCGACATACAAGTTAAGCAACGCACCTTCCAGGTCGGCTACACGAGGGCGCTCGACTTCCCGCTCGCCCAACTGACCGGCGACCAGACGCCGCCCAACATCCTCGCGATAGCCCGCACGCAGAACGAGACCGCTACACAAATCCTACAGATAGACCGGCAAGCGAGCGTCGAAGCCGCCCGGATCAATCCGGATATTCTCAAGAACATACGAGTTATCCAGACGCAGTGTAACGCCTCGGCCAAGTCGTTCGACTGGCGCAAGCTCGGCAAGGTAACGCCCGTGCGCGACCAGAGCGGCTGCGGCAGTTGCTGGTCGTTCGCCGTGCTCGGCGCGCTCGAGTCCAGCTATCTCATCCGCAACAACAGTACGACGGACGAGTCTGAGCAGTACGTGCTTGCCAATAGCGGCGCGGGCAGTTGCGGCGGGGGCAACCGCGCGGCGGCAAACGCCTTCCTCGTCGCTACCGGCACCGCCACCGAAGCGGCTGTCCCTTACACCGGCTCTGATGTCCCGCCCAACCCCGGTGCCTCAACGCCCTACGAGGGGTTGGCGACCGGCTTTGTTGATTCGAGCACACAAGACCCGAGTACAGACAAGATCAAGGCGGCGCTGTGCGAGTACGGCCCGGTCTCGGTCTCCGTCAACGCCACTGACGCCTTCCAGGCATACACCTCCGGCGTCTTCAACGAAGGCCCCAGCACCGACACCAATCACGCCATCACTGTCATCGGCTGGGACGACAACAAGGGAGCTTGGCTGATTAAGAACTCATGGGGGACTGACTGGGGCGAGACAGGCGGCTACGGCACGGAGCGCGGCTATATGTGGATTGCCTACGGCAGCAACCGCGTCGGGCGCAACGCACAATGGATTCAAGCGCGCAGCAATCGGTACAAGGTGAACATTCCTCCCGCGCTGATTCAAAAGCTCAGGCTCGAACCCGTTAACACGAGGCCGATGCGCCGCCCGTAAACCCGAACCCCGGTCGCGTATCATGCGTCACCGGCGAGCGTCCGCCGTCCTCGGTCATAAGAGGGCGGCGGGCGTTTGTCGTTTCTCGTCAACTGCGCGGGCAGCAAGTTGAAGCCGACGCTTCCTTCTCTTGCTTGGGGCGACCTGTCGCGCGTGCTATTATGTCGCGCCTCACGAAAGAGCGACCGTCTTCTCTTATGCGCGC
This sequence comes from Acidobacteriota bacterium, assembly GCA_020200155.1. Lineage (GTDB taxonomy): Bacteria > Acidobacteriota > Blastocatellia > Pyrinomonadales > Pyrinomonadaceae > JAIVJG01. The sequence continues at coordinate 11,947 of JAIVJG010000167.1, forward strand.
CGGAGTCGTGCACGTCAGGGTGTTATTCGGGGAAAGGTGCGTCGTGTAGGGGGTGGGTAGCGCGCGGATTTTCGACATGGGTAAGCTGCAAAATTTCTTGAAAGGACTCGTGGCGGGCGCGGGCGGCGTGGCGGCGCTGGCGGCGTTCAACGCGGCAGTTGCGCGCGATGTGCCAGAGCCGGAGACGGGCGCGCTCGGCGGCGAGGCGGGAGTATTCCCCTGGAAGCACGGCAACATCTTCTATCGCTTCGCCGGGCCGGAAGACGCGCCGCCGCTCGTCTTCGTGCACGGCATCGGGGCCGGGGCGCGCTCGTTCATGTGGCGGCGCAATTTCGAGCCGCTCTCGAAAGAGTTTCGCGTCTACGCCGTTGACCTGCTCGGTTTCGGCTACTCAGACAAGCCTGCGAACGCGCCTTACTCCGCAGACCTCTACGTCGAACTCCTCGCGGATTTCCTGCGTGAAGTGATAGGGCGTCCCGCGTGTGTCGTCGCCAGTTCGCTGAGCGCGGCCTACGTCATACACGTCGCCGACGAGAGTCCCGAACTGATTAACTCGCTCGTGCTCGTCTCCCCGACCGGTGCGGACAATCTGAACTCGCGTCCAGGCATGAAGGGCGCGGCCTTCTACGGCCTGCTCCACTCGCCCGTGCTCGGTACTTCCTTCTACAACGCTGTGGCGAGCGAGCGCAGCATCGGCGACTACGCGCGCGACCAACTCTTTTACGACAAGCGCTTCGCCACGCAGCGTCTCGTCGCGCACTACTACTCCGTCAGTCACCTGCCCGGCGCGCAGTACGCCATCACGGCCTTTCTCTCCGGCTATCTCAACACGGACATCCGCGAAGCCTTCGCGCGGCTCACACAGGACACGACGCTCGTTTGGGGACGCCAGGACGAGGCGAACCCGATTGAGCAGGCGGCCATGCTTCTGCGCCTCAACCCACGCGTGCGCCTCGAAGTTTTCGACCGCTGCCGCATGATGCCGCAGGAGGAACACTCTGAACGCTTCAATTCCCTCCTCCGCGATGTGCTCCGCGCGCGTTCCGTCGCGCAAGTGGCTTAGACGACTTGGCGCGGCTTTAGTTAACTCCACATCATCAACCCGGAGTATGGCGATGAAAAGAACGAGATGGATCGAGAGAGAGTTTGACTTCAACTTGCCCGCCGGCATCTTCCCCTGCCTAATCGAGCGCCTGCGCGGGACGCCCGCCCGGTTGGAAGAAATCGTCCGTCTGCTCTCGCCTGAAATTCTCGCCACGCGTGACGGCGATGCGTGGTCTATACAGGAGCACGTCGGCCACCTCTTCGACCTCGACGAACTGCATGAAGGCAGGCTGGAAGATTACGACAAGGGCGCAAGCGTCCTGCGCGCGGCGGACATGTCGAACCGCAGGACTTACGAGGCGAACCATAACGCCGCCTCGATGCCTGAACTCCTCGCGCGTTTCCGCGCCGCGCGCCGCAGTTTCGTCCGCCGGCTCGAAGAGATGGACGAAGCGGCGGCGGCGCGCACAGCCATCCACCCGCGCCTGCAAAAGCCCATGCGGGTCATTGACATGGCCCTCTTCGTCGCCGAGCACGACGATCACCACCTCGCATCCATTACCGAGTTGTCAAGAATTTTAGCGACGCCTTAAACTACGGCGCACCTTCGCGTCACGCTCACCCGCAAACAAAAAAGCGCCCGGCGCGTTTGACTCACGCCGGGCAAAACCACAGGAGGATCATTCGATTACCTGAGCCGCATCCCTATCACGGCTGTGCAGGTAATAGCTCTGCTAATTCCTTCGGATGCCACGCCCCGCCGCCGCGTTGCCTCTCGAAAAGTGATGAGTACTGAGTGGCGAGTGAAGAGCACAAGCGATCTGTCCCACACTCATTATTCATCACTTCTTCACCTCTCGTACTTCAACACCAGCCCGTCGCCGCCGACGGCCCAGCCCGCCTTTTTGTCGAGAAAGAGCGCGTAAAGATTCTGTTTGGTGCTGCTTTCCTGTTGCACCCAGGTCAGGCCGCCGTCCTCCGTGCGGAGGATAGCGCCGCCGCGCCCCACGGCCCAGCCCTGCGTATCATTCACGAACTTGACGCTCAACAGCGTCGAGCGCACAGGCGTGCTGACAGGCTTCCAGTTGTCCCCGCCATTCACGGTGCGAAGGATGGTGCCGCGCTCGCCGACGGCCCAGCCCTGCTCGTCATCTTCAAAGTCAACGTGGTAGAGCGTCGCGGGAGTTTTGGAGAACTGTGCCTGCCACGTCTCGCCGCCGTCCTTCGTGTGGAGAATGACGCCCGCGCCGCCGACAATCCAGCCTCGCTTGTCGCCGTCGAAGTCGAGGTGGATTAACTCGCCGCGCGGCGGCACGAACTGGCGCTGCCAGGAAACGCCGCCGTCCGTCGTGCGCAGCACGAGGCTGTCCAATACGGTTTCGCCTCTGCTCACGGAACCGACGACCCACCCCTTCTTCTTGCTCGTGAAGCGCACGCTGTAGAGTTCAGGCTCCGCGCCGCCGAAGGCTGAAGCCGGGAATCGGACGGAGGCACGCCACGTCCGCCCGCCGTCTTTAGTGCTGAAGATTTGGTTGCCGGCGAGCAGGTAGCCGTCTTCTTTATCGCGAAAGTAAATGTCGTTGATGCTCTCGCGCGTTCCCGTGGCCTGCTGCGCCCAGATGCGCCCACCGTCCTCCGTGCTGAGTACGAGGCCGTCGTCGCCCGCGATCCATCCGCGCTTGGCGTCCACGAAATAGACTGCGTTCAAATCCTTCCCGGCCTGACCGCGCCTCTGCGTGACCCAGCCTTCCTGCGCCCGCGCATCAGAGACAATCACACACGCCGTCACAAGCGACGTAAAGACTAAGCTCCAATTCATCCCGCGCCTCGACCTCGTCGAGCGCGCCCGTTTCTTTGTCATCGCGTCCCTGTCTCCATCAAAGCCCCGCTCACTTTCAACTCCACATTCTCCCATTCGTTTGTACACGAACCAGGGGTCGCGAAACAAGAAGCGCCGGTATGTGGAAAAAGAAAATGGAAGGCAGCCAGGCGTGGGATATGGAAGTGGCGACGTGAAAACGGCACGGCAATTTCATCGGCGGGTCTGGGGCAGGGATTGATTCAGGAAAGTCCCGCAGGGACGACTGAAATCTTTGTTACGAGTCATTCAGTCGTCTCTGCGGGGCACATGCCTTCAACTGTGCCTATTTCGCGCCGACGCGATAGACGCGGTCTTTAAAGACGACCACGACGCGCTCGCCGAGAGCGAAGTAGCGCGCGAGTTGCGGCTCGCGTTTGAGCAGCGCGAAGTATTCGTCGCCGCCGAACACGAGAGTTGTTTCCGGCAGACGCGCATCCGGCTTGAACTCCGCGTCGAGCCACACGCCGTCACGCTGGTAGAAAGTTTTATCTCCTACCTTACGCACGACGCTCGGCGGGGCGTCGTTCTCTGTGCGCAGAGTCTCTTGCTGCGCGCGAGCGCGCTTACTCTGCTGCACCGCGAATTCGCCGGTCGTCGCCTTCGCGACTGCCTGAGCGTCCCTCGGCGCAGACATGGGCGCGCCACTTCCCGCGCCACTTCCGCCGGGGCCGGCGACGGACAGATCAGCCATGCCGCGCCGCACGACCGGGAGCGGGCGGTTAGTGGCGGTGACGGGCATCCCGTCATTCGATTCAAGCGCGAGGTAAGAAGTGTACGGCGTGACGATGCCGTAGCGCGTGCCGAGATCAACTATCTCGTCGCGCAGTTCTTTCTGCTCGCCGTTCGAGCGCACCTGCTCCATCAGCCAGCCGACGCGACGCGTCGCCCAAAGGCGCGGCAGGAAATCGTTGTCGCCGTGCGTCAGAGGGAAGTCGAGGTTGTTGTAGGTGAAGGTGCGCGATTGTTGTCCGGCCCGGCCCGTCAGGCGCATGGTCGTGTTGCGCGCGTCGAAGCCATTGCGGTAGCGACCGATGAGCGTGATCTGCGAACCTCGGAAGAGGTCTGGCAATTCACGCGGGTACACGAGGTCTGTCTCGACGCCGCCCATGTCGAGCGCGAGATTGGTCAGGACGGGGTAATTGATCTTCGTGAAAAAGTTCGAGACCTTGATTTCCAAATCCTCTTTCGGCTCGACGTACTCGGCCACGCCGCCGTTCTCCGACGCCAGCTTATCCAGCAGCGCCGTGTTCACGTCGTAGCCGACGCCGAAGTTGAACAGGCGCACACCGGCGACTCGCGCAGCGCGCACGTTTTCGATGATGCGTTGCGGGTTGGTCTCGGTGACGGTCGGCAGCCCGTCGGTCATAAAAATAATCATGCGCGGGCGGTCGCCCGGCTCAAACTGCTTCATCGCGGCGAGCAGCGCCCCGTTGATGTTCGTGCCGCCGACGGGTCGCAGGCTTCGGGCGAACTCCTCGCCCCTTGCGCGCCCGCCCGTGTCCGCCTGAATCAGGCCGTTCGTCATCAAGTGCTCTTCGCCCGCGAACGAGATGACGTTGAAGCGGTCTTCGGGTCGCAGGCTTCGCACGCCGAAGAGGAGCGCGGCGCGTGCCTTCTCCATCTTTCCGGCCTCGGCCATCGAGCCGGAAGTGTCGAGCACAAAGACGATGTCTTTAGCCGAATACTCGGCTTCGGTCAGTTCGTCCTTCGGCGAGATCATCAGTAGGAAGTAGCCCTGCTTGCCCGGTTCGCGGTGCGTCAGGAGCGTTAGGCCGAAATCTTCGCTTGAGACGGTGTAGAAGAGTTGGAAATCCTGCGGCTCTTGTCCCTGCTTGTTCTCGAAAGAGAGGCGCGCACGCTGACCCGCGCGCGAAGTCTTCACGTCAATCTCGTGGCTCGGCGAGTAGATGTTGCGTAGCGGCTTCTGCCCCTCGATCTCGACCGCCCCGGAGACGCTGCCGATGGACGCGAGGTTGTGCCCCGTGCCGAGCGGGTAGCGGTAAGAGACCGTACCCGTCTCGGCCCTGAGCACCTGCGTGTAAGTCAGCTCAAGCTTTTTGTCGGAGTGCGGAGGGATGGGAAAGATGCTGGCCTGAAAGAGGTCTCGGCCAGCGTATTCGAGCAGGCCGGGGTCGCGCTGGCGGCGCACGATCTCGTCGTAAATCCGTCGCGCTTCCTCGCGCGAGCGCACCTCGCCGACGAGCCTGCGGTCGCCGTCCCAGATGGCGAACTCGGAGATGGAAGCCGACTCCGGCACTGGGAAAAAGTAAGTGCCTTCGAGCGTCGCGTCGGAGTCGTTGCGGAAGACCTGCTCGACGTGCGTGGTCGCCACCTGCCCCGCAATCTTCGTGTCAATTTTGATTGACTTGATGGGCAGTGCGCGCGGCAGAGTGACGGGGCGCGGCGGCGCGGGGCAACGTTCGCACGGGCGCGGAATGATGATTCCCTGCGCGCTCGCAGCAACGACGGCGAAAGCCAGCAGCAGGAGGACGAAAACGAAGCGGGTCAAAGTTCTTCTGGTCGGCATATTTCTCACAATCTCCGTTGATTTGAATGGCGAACCGGCGCGCCTCAGACAAATGTGCGAGCCGTCGGCCTGTTGATAGAACGACGCTGATTCCCTTCCTTGCAGATCAATTGTCCCGGCGCGCGGGACTCGCTCTCGCTATTGACTTGTCGCACGATTTTACATATTGTCCCGCCACCAAAAGATTTCACGCGCGCCGGCCACGCTCGAATTCGTTTTCCATCGCCTCTTTCCCGCGTGATCGTTCAAATGACGGAGGCGCGTTGCTGCATCCTACCCTGAAACAATGTGCCCACACGCGGGACGCCCAAATTTTACCAGCCGGGTCGGCGTCCCGGCGCTAAAAGCTCTAACCAGCATTTACCTTTTCCCTTGCCCCCTGGAGGTGGGCAAACATGAAGAAACTTCTCCTGCTCCTTTCTACACTGTGCCTGTTCCTTCTAACTGTCGCTCAAGTCGCGGCGCAAAGCATGCCCGCGCCACCGCCACCGCCAATCCTACTCATCACGCGCGAGGAGATTAAGCCGGGCAAGATGCCAGCCCACACTGAAGAGGCGTTGGCGAATGTTCGTGTGATGGCAAAGGCCAACTCGATGATCGCGGATAGGAACTTACGCAACTACCGGCTTGCCATGTCGCCCATCGCAGGTAACCAGAATGAAGTAACGTATTTCTTTGCCTACGGGTCGTTCGCAGACATGGAGAACAAGAATAAAGAAGTTGACAAGCTAAGCTCCGGCATGATGAAGGCCGACTACGAGGCGCTCCCCGACCACGAGTTGCACGCGGCGCAGACCGACATTATCTCTGCCTTCCGCCCAGACCTGAGTTACGGCATCGGCAATGTGGACATCGCACAGGCGCGCTACATGGTGATGACGATGCTTCGCCTCAAGCCCGGCCACGAGGATGAATACTGGGAGGCGTCAAAGAAATTCGTGAACCCTGCGCGCGACAAGACGCCTCTGAAGACGCTGGCCTCTTACGCCGTCTATCAGGTACGCGGCGGGATGCCCGGCCCGACATACCTCACCCTGCGCGTGCTCAAGACACTCGCCGATCTCGACACCGCGAGCATGACGCTGGTGCGTCCCATGATGAGCAAGAGTGACCGCGAGGAAATGGACAAGATTGCGGATCGCGCGGTCGTCCTCACTACCACGAACTACTACGCTTTCAACCCGCGCCTGAGCCTCGTCGCGCCAGAGTTCATGGCGCGCGATACATCGTCGCCGGGTTTCTGGATTGCCAACCCAGCGCCGGCGATGCCGTCCAATGCCTCGTCCGGCAAAGCAGGCACGCGCCCTCAGAAAAAGCAGTAGTCATAATGCATGTGATTTTTATGAAAGGGTCGCGCACGCGGAAATGTGCGCGGCCCTTTCGTGAGCCTAAATCTCACGCAGACGCGCATTGCGAAAGCCGATGAAAAGGACGAAGAGGGCGATGATGACTCCGCCTGATGCGAGCGTCGGCTGCGCGCCGTAGTGTTCGGCGGCGACACCGGCGAGGAAACTGCCGACGGGCAGCGTGCCGATGAAGGTCAGAATCCACATGCTCATCACGCGCCCGCGCATCTCGTCTGTGACGAGTTGCTGCAAGAGCGTGTTGCAGACGGCGAAGAAGGAGACCATCGAAAAGCCGATGCCGAAGAGCAGCGGGAGCGCCACCGCAGGGTGGCCCGCCTGCGAGTAGCCAACGAGACACACAGACGCGGAGAACGCGCTGCCGAGCACGAACTTGCCTTTGCGTTTGAAGTCGCCGAGGTAAGCTAAAAGCAGCGCTCCGCAGAGAGCGCCTGCGCCCGCCGTCCCCATCAGCAGAGAGACGCCCGCATCGCCCCACCCGAACACCTGCTTGGCGAACACGGGCGCGAGCACGAGATACGGCGCGCCGAAGAGGGCCACGAACGCCGAGCAGAGAAGCAGCAGGCGCACGCGCGGGCGTCCTCCCACATATCGAAAACCTGCGAGCAGGTCTCGCCAGAGAGCGCCGCGCGTCCTCGATGGGAGCGTCTGTGTTTCCAAGTCCGCCGCCTCCGCGCCGGCATCTTCGCGCGCCTTCGGCTCGAAACGTACCAGCGCGATGGCCGCGACAATCGCCACGTAGGAAAAACCGTTGGCGAAGAAGCAACCTTGCAGGCCGAAGAGGCTGATCGTCAGCGCGGCGAGCGTCGGCCCGATGACGCGCGCGAGTTGAAACTGCGTCGAGTTGAGCGCGATGGCGTTGGCGAGGTCTCTGCGCTCGACGAGGTCAATCGCCATCGCCTGATACGAAGGCCCGGAGATGGCCCAGCAGCAACCCGTGAAGAACGACAACACCAGCACGATCCATACGTCGCCGCTGTTTTTGACCACGCCCGCAGAGACGAATACAGCCAGCGTGAGTGCCGACAGGCCAGCGCCCGCCTGCGTGTAGATGAGCAGGCGTTTGCGGTTCATAGTGTCCGCCAGCGCACCGCCGAAGAGGGTCAGCAGGAGTCCCGGCGCGGTCGCCATGAAGGTGTCCATGCCGAGCCAGAACGGCGAGTTGGTCAGGTTGTAGACGAGTATCGCCTGCGCAACCGTCTGCATCCAGGAGCCTGCGTTCGAGAGGAACGCGCCCGCCCAGAAGAGACGAAAATTTCTGTGCCTGAGCGCTTGAAACATCCCCGCCAGCCGGCTCGTATGGTTGTCCACCTGTGCGACCATTTGCTCTGAAAGAAATTGCGAATGAACGATGACCGCTGAAGAATTATTCTCGCCGCCAGACTGAAAGGGGTTGTCCCATGCCGCCGCGCCTCACGGCGACGATTTCGGCGAGGATGGCGAGCGCGACTTCTTCCGGCGAGACCGCGCCGATGTCCAGACCGACCGGCGCACGCACTTCACGCAGGAGGTCGTCGGGCACGCCGCTCTCGCGCAGGCGTTCGAGCACGATGTTCGTGCGCCTTCTGCTCCCGATCATCCCTGCGTAATCGGGACGCGCCGCAAGCACGGCACGCATGCACTCTTCGTCCTCGTTGTGCCCGCGCGTGACGACGGCGACAGCCACTCCGCGCCCCGTGCCGATCACTTCCCCGACCGCATCCGCCCAGCTCGACGCCGCGACCAGCTTGATGGCCGCTTCGGGGAATCGCCCGCGCGAGACGAAATCCGCGCGGTCGTCTATCAGCGTGACGCGATAGCCGATTGAGTGCGCGAGACGTGCCAGCGCAGCGCCGACGTGCCCCGCGCCGCAGACGACGACGTGCTGTTCCGGCTCGATGCGCTCGAAGAGGACGCGTGCGCCGCGCCACTCCGAGAGGCCGGGCGCGAACTCTTCGACATACACGGTGCGCGCCTCCGCGCGGGAACTAAGAAAGGTCGCGGCGTAATCCGAGATGCTTTTATCGAGCGCCGCGTCGCCGGTCGTCCCCGCGCGCACGCCCGTCTCTTCAATAAGGATTTTCACGCCCAAGTCGCGCGGCGCGGCGATGA
>JAIVJG010000080.1 GCA_020200155.1 Acidobacteriota bacterium
CGTGCTAGACCAGTTGATTTATAAGTGGGCGCACACGCGTCTTGTCATAGCCGACGCGCTTTATGACTCTTACGCGGGACTCTTGCGCGACGGTCGCGCGGTCACGCGCAGTGAGATCGAGCGCGACGTGGCAAAGCTCTTCTCCAGCAACTTCCGGCAGTGGGTAGGACTAGATGAAACTGAAAAAGTCGTACCCGGCGTGATCGTGCAGATGGCATAACATTCAATGAATGCAGCAACGACGAAGGCAGAAAATATTACTGATTTGACGGGTCGCGTCGCGGTCGTCACCGGCGGAACTTCGGGGCTGGGGCGCGCCATCGCCATCGGTCTGGCGCGCTCCGGCGCGCACGTCGTGCCGGCAGGTCGCCGCGAAGAATTAGTCGAAGAAGTCTGCGCCGAAGTCGAGGCGTGCGGACGCGAAACTTTGCGGCAGGCGGTGGACGTATCCGAGCGCGCATCAATTGACGCGCTGCGCGACGCGGTGGTGAAGCGTTTCGACCGCGTGGATATTCTCGTCAACGCCGCCGGGCGCACGGCGCGTCAAGCCACCACCGAAGTTGATGAGGCGGAGTGGGCGACGATTATGGACACGAATTTAACGGGGAGCTTGCGTGCGTGTCAGTCGTTTTACGAACCGCTCAAACAAAGCGGGCGCGGGCGCATCGTCAACATCGCTTCGCTCGCTTCATTTGTGGCGTTTCACGAAGTCGCGGCTTACGGCGCGTCGAAGGCGGGCGTGCTCGCCTTAACGAGAAGTTTGGGCGCGGAGTGGGCGCGGGATGGGATTAACGTCAACGCGATTGTACCGGGCGTGTTCCCGACCGAACTCAACGCGAAGCTGCTCGACGGCACGGAGCGCGGGCGGGAACTTTTGCTGCGCACACCGATGCGCCGTTTCGGGCGCGCGGAAGAGTTAATCGGCGCGGCTATTTTCCTCGCCTCCGACGCGGCCAGTTTTATTACCGGACAAACAATTGCGGTTGACGGTGGCTTTCTCGCGTCAGGAGTTAATTCTTAACAGCACGGAAACGAAATTATCGCCGCAGCAGAATTCAGCAGACGTTAGCTATCAAACGGAAGGAGAGCTTCATGTCCGAGTCAGGCAAGCCGACGGGCGCGCGGATAACCGAGCAGGTCGGCTTGGGCAAGTCGCTGGCTGATGTCTCTCCGTCGCAGGTGGCGGGCGCGAGCGCGACGGGCGCGTTTGCCGCCGCCGCGAGCAAACAGGGAAGCGGAACGCGCGTCGGGCGTTACCGCTGGTTGATCTGTGCGCTGCTCTTTTTTGCGACGACGATCAATTACGTTGACAGGCAAGTGCTCGGTCTGCTCAAGACGACCCTGCAAGGCGAGTTGGGTTGGAATGAGATTGATTACAGCAACGTGGCGTTTGCGTTTACGACCGCCTACGCGATAGGGCTGGTGCTGGTCGGCAGGCTGATGGATTGGCTCGGCACACGCAAAGGTTTTTCGCTGGCGATAATCTTTTGGAGTCTCGCGGCGATGGGACACGCCCTCGTGCAATCGGTGATGGGCTTTAGCGCGGCGCGCTTCGCTCTGGGTCTGGGAGAGGCTGGGAATTTTCCAGCAGCAGTGAAAACAGTTGCCGAATGGTTTCCGAAAAAGGAGCGCGCGTTCGCCACAGGTCTTTTCAACTCAGGCTCGAACATCGGCGCGATTGTAACGCCGCTCGTCGTGCCCTGGATTACGGTGACTTATGGTTGGCGCGCGGCGTTCATCGCAACGGGCGCGCTCGGTTTTATCTGGCTCATCTTCTGGCTACTGCTTTATCGTCGCCCGGAGGAACACCCGCGTTTGTCCACGGCAGAACTAGCCTACATCCGAAGTGATCCGGTCGAAGCCACGACGAAGATCAATTGGGCACGATTGATCCCGCACAGGCAGACGTGGGCATTTGCGATGGGGAAATTCATCACCGACCCGGTGTGGTGGTTTTATCTTTTCTGGCTGCCGGATTTCCTGGAAAAAACTTACAAGCTCGACCTGAAACATATCGGGCTGCCACTCATCGTGATTTTCATCATGGCTGATGTCGGCAGCATCGCGGGCGGCTGGCTCTCTTCCGCTCTCATCAAGCGGGGCTGGACAATTAACGCCGGCCGGAAGACCGCGATGCTGATTTGCGCCTTGAGCGTCGTGCCGATTGTGTTCGCGGCGAAGGCGGCAAATCTGTGGGTAGCGGTCGCTTTGATCGGACTGGCGACTGCCGCGCATCAAGGCTGGTCGGCGAATCTGTTCACATTGACTTCGGATATGTTTCCGCGTCGCGCAGTCGGATCAGTCGTCGGCATCGGCGGCATGGCGGGAGCAATCGGCGGGATGTTGATCGCCAAGGTCGCCGGTTACCTGTTGGAATGGACGGGCAGCTACGTGCCGCTGTTCACTTTCGCAGCTTCAGCTTATTTAATTGCCCTTTTAGTGATTCACCTTCTTGTGCCGCGCCTGGAGACAGCCAACGTGGGAGATGCCGCTCCGATGGCAGAGGGAAAGTAATGACGGCAACAGGTGAGTTGAAAATCAAAACAAAAGAGGAATGCCGTTGGGACTGTGTCAGCCTGGGCGAGGTAATGCTGCGGCTCGATCCGGGGGATGTGCGGATTCACACGGCGCGCGAGTTTAAGGTGTGGGAAGGGGGCGGCGAGTACAACGTCGCGCGTGGCTTGCGTCGTTGTTTCGGCCAACGCACGGCAATCGTGACGGCTCTGGCGGATAACCCGGTCGGGCGTCTGGTTGAAGATTTGATGTTGCAGGGCGGCGTTGACCTCTCGCACGTCAAGTGGGTGAAGTACGACGCGGTCGGGCGCGAGGCGCGCAACGGCTTGAACTTCACCGAACGCGGTTACGGCGTGCGCGCGGCTCTCGGCTGTTCCGACAGAGGGCACACTGCCGTCTCACAACTCAAACCCGGCGAGATTGATTGGGAAGAAATCTTCGGCGCAGAGGGCGCGCGCTGGTTTCACACTGGCGGAATTTTCTGCGCGCTATCGGAAACGACTCCATCGGTCGCGCGCGAAGCGATGGAGGCGGCGCAGCGTCACGGCGCTATCGTTTCTTATGATTTGAACTATCGCGAATCTTTGTGGAAGACAATCGGCGGGCGTGAGCGAGCGCGTGAGGTCAATCGCAGTCTGGCTCCTTTCGTTGATGTGATGATCGGCAATGAAGAGGATTTTACAGCCGCGCTCGGCTTCGAGGTCGAAGGCCTGGACGAGCATCACTCGAAGCTCGACGTAGAAAACTTTCGCCGGATGATAGAGGAAGCGACGAAGACATTTCCGAACTTCAAAGTCGTGGCTACCACATTGAGAAATGCTAAGACTGCATCAATCAACGACTGGGCGGCGGTGTGCTATGTCGAAGGCGAGTTGTTTCGTTCGACGACGCGCGAGAACCTGGAAATCTTCGACCGCGTGGGCGGCGGAGATAGTTTCGCATCGGGACTCATCTACGGATTTCTGGAACAGAAGGGCGCGCAGTGGGCGGTCGAGTGCGGCGCGGCGCACGGCGCGCTGGCGATGACCACGCCGGGTGATACGACGATGGCGACGCTCGCGGAAGTCGAACGGGTAATGAAGGGCGGCGCAGCGCGCGTTGCAAGGTAGGCGCAAGGTGAACCAGTGATGGACAAAAGCGAAGTCTTGAATCGAATCAAGGAGACCGGCGTTGTGCCGGTGGTGCGCGCCGCGTCTGCGGACGAGGCGATGCGCATCGTGGATGCGATCAAAGAAGGCGGCATCAGCATTTTGGAGATCACGATGACGGTGCCGGGCGCAGTCGCCGTGATCGAAGAGGTGTCGAAGCGTTTTGGAGACGAAGTGACGGTCGGTGCGGGCACAGTGCTCGACGCCGAGACAGCCAGAGCGTGCATCTTGGCGGGCGCGCAGTTCATCGTCTCCCCGGCACTGAACCTGGAGACAATCGAGATGTGCAGGCGCTACTCAATCGCGGTGATGCCGGGCGCGTTGACGCCGACGGAAGTGATCACCGCGTGGGCTTCGGGCGCGGACATGGTGAAGGTGTTTCCGTGCAACGCGTTGGGCGGCGCGAGTTATTTGAAGTCTTTGAAGGCTCCGTTCCCGCAAGTGGAATTAATACCGACGGGCGGGGTGTCGCTTCAGACTGCGGCTGACTTCATCCGCGCGGGCGCGAGCGCGCTCGGTGTCGGTAGCGACCTTGTGGACACGAAAGCGATCCGCGCCGGAGAAGCTGCAAAGGTCACGCAAGCGGCGCGCGCATATCTGGCGGCGGTGCGCGAGGCACGCGCGTCAAGTTCTGAGTAATGGCGGCGGGGTTATGAGACCTGCCCTCTGCAATCTTGTGTCGAATACCGACGTGGCACGAATCATCCTACTAAAGGAGGCAAGATAGAAAATGCAAGGAACTATCTCGACGAGGCTTTCCCGAATTCTCTTTATTTGTACGACTCTGGCTCTGACAGGATTGCTGCTGAATCCTGCGAGCATACAAGCCCAATCGCGCGCGGAGTATCGCGCCTTCTGGGTGGATACTTTCAACACCGCGCTCAATAATCATAACGATGTCGCCGCCGTCGTCAACAACGCGAAGGCTGCGAAAGCCAACGCCATCTTCGCGCAGGTGCGAAGGCGCGGCGATTCGTGGTACTTGAATTCGCTCGAGCCGCCGCCGGATTTCATGCCCATCGCCGCCGGTTTCGACCCGCTCCAGGACTTGATCAACACGGCGCACGCCGAAGGCATCGAGGTTCACGCCTTCGTCATCATGGGCGCGGTCTGGAACAAGAACCCGACTTTTGCGCCGACAGCGACGCTCGGGCCACCCGTCAGTCCCAACCACGTCTTTAACCTGCACGGCGGCTACAACTCTGTGGCCAAGCAGATCGTGCCGGGTCCGAACAACTGGCTGACGCGCACCCTGTTGCCGGACAGCACCGCCAACGGCATCAGCTTTCAAGGTCACCGCATCGGCTCGGACTTCTGGCTCGACTTCGGCCACCCCGACGCTGAGGCTTACACCGTCAACGTGCTGACGCATCTCGTGAGCAGCTATCAGCTAGACGGCTTACATCTCGACCGCATCCGCTACCCCGAACTCAGCGTCTCAGGTCAGACGCCCACGACTGGCACCAGCATCGGCTATAACCCGACGAGCGTCGCACGTTTCAATGCGCGCTACGGGCGGACGGGCACGCCTGCGCAGAACGACCCGCAGTGGAATCAGTGGCGGCGCGATCAGGTATCGAATCTGGTGCGGCGCGTCTACCTCAACGCCGTCGCCGTCAGACCTCAGTTGAGAATCTCCGCCGCGCTCATCGCGTTCGGGGGCGGGCCGACGACCGAGTCGTCGTGGAACTCGGCGGAAGCCTACTGGCGCGTCTATCAGGACTGGCGCGCGTGGACGGAAGAGGGCACGCTCGACATCGCCGCGCCGATGGACTACAAGCGTGAGAATTCGACGACGCCAGTTAACCAGCCGCTCCAGTTCGATCAGTGGAGCGAGTGGGTGAAGAATCACCAATACAACCGCGCCGGGATGGTCGGGCAGGGTGCGTTCCTCAACTCCGTCGAGGGCACGCTCCGCCAAACGCGCCGCGCGCTCGCCCCTTCGACAACGGGCAAGAGCGGCGTTGGCATCATCTACTTCTCGATGGCGACCACAAACGTCGCCGTCACCCCCAACCCGCACTCCGTCCCGCCGGGGCAAAATACGCCCGTGCGCTCCTTTGCAGAGTTCGCTTCGGGGCTGACGACGGGCAAGTCCGTCAACGGTGCGACGCTCTACGAACCCGTCGGCCAGACGCCTATCTTCCGCGACGCGGCGACCATCCCCGTGCTGCCCTGGAAGACTGCCCCGACCCTCGGACATATCATGGGATTTGCGAAGCGAGCGGACAACACCCCCCTCGACACCGCGAACGTGACGATTGAAAACCTCGACACGCACGCGACGCGCAACACAGCGACCGATGGCGGCGGCTTCTTCGGCGGCGTCGATCTCGCGCCCGGCCAGTACCTCTTCAAAGCCATGCTGGGCACTGAGACGCTCTATTCGTGCGTCGCCGAAGTTACGCCGGGCGTTGTGACGACCGCCGACGCACAGCCGGAGACGACCGCGCCCGTGACCACGGCGACCTTGAACCCTTCCGCTCCTAACGGCTCGAACGATTGGTACACGAGCGACGTGTCAGTCGCGCTCGACGCTTCGGACTCATGCACGGGGGTGGCGGGCACCGAGTATTCGACAGACGGCGGCGCGACATGGCAGCCCTACGCGGGCAGCTTTGTCATCAGCCGGGAAGGAACGACCTCAATCCTTTATCGTTCCACCGACCGCGCCGGGAATATCGAAACGGCGCAGAGCTTAACGATCAAGATAGACAAGACCGCCCCGACCATTCAGCTTTCGGCCAC
>JAIVJG010000168.1 GCA_020200155.1 Acidobacteriota bacterium
CGCGCCGCATCGCTCAACTCGATCCCGGCGCACCAGCAATCCGCCAGCCCTGCGCCGCACGCGAACGCCTCGCCGCAAGCCTCGCAGACGGAAGGCTCGCATGCTGCGCGCGTCGGAAGATGATCGGAGAGAGCTTCGAGCTTCATACTCATTTCGCTTTCGGCGGGCGTCGGAAATTGTAGCGCAGAAGTACGCGCACAGGCACGGGCGCGCCGTCGCGCATCGCCGGGCGAAAGTGCATCCGCCGGACGGTTGCCGCGACCGACTCGTCCAGACCGAAGCCCGCCCAGCGCACTATCTCGACGCGCGCCACTTCGCCGTCCGCGCCGATCTCGACCTGCGCGTCCACGGTCGCCTCAACTTCTGCGGCGGCAGCCGTCTCCGTATAAGGTGGCCGCACGCGCCTGTACGGTGCGGGCGGGCGAAAGCCTGCCGCTTCCGCGCTGCCCTCTTCGGGCGCGACTTCGTAGACAATCTCTTCGCCCGTCGCCGCCGGCTCGCCACGCGCCTTCTCGTCTTCTCGCCAGCGGAGCATGGCAAGGCGGTAAAGAATAGGATTACGCCGCAACTCTTCGAGCAGAGACTTCTCGGCCTCGTCGGGCTTGCTCGCACGCTTGCTCGGTCGCGACCACATGACGAGCCGCCCCGTGCGTGCGCTGATGAAGAAAATAGATGCGTAGGCTTCGTGATAGGCGGGCGCGTCGGACGACGAGCGACGGAGCGCCTGCGCGTCGCCCGTGATAAGGAAGTCGCAGCCGATGGCCGCGCCGAGGTCGCGCGCTTCGTCGAGCGTCATGTTCAGCGAACCCGTGTAGCCCATGCCCGCCGCCGCCATGCGGGTCAACTCGCGATCAACGAGCTTGAGGCTTCTATCCTTTGCGAGCGAAGCCGCGAGCGCGTCCGACGCGCTCCGTCCCGTCTCCGTCTGCCCGAAGTCGAGCACGGCGACGCGTGGGCGAGGCTCGCCGGCGGTCTGCGCGAAGACCGGCGCGCAGCCGAGCAAAAGGATGACGAGAGCGAGGCGCAGAAGCATAAATTCTCTGATGTGAAACGGGCGGGGAGGTCTGTCTTATATCCGTCTTATGGCGTGCGAAGCAAGTCTGTGTAGATGCCGGGCGCGCTGCCGGGGATGATGGTCGCGCCGACCGCGCGCTCGTAGAACTCGAACGGCCCGACGCCGCCGATGATGCCGTAGACATAGCCCAACTCGCGCAGCCCCCACAGAGACGCGACGAGCAGTGTGCGTCCGATGCCCCGCCCGCGCTCGCTCTCCGCCACGCCGGTCGGGCCGAAGAAGGCGCGGCTCGTGCACTCGTAAGCCGCGAAGCCGACAACGCGCCCCTCCCTCGTCGCGACGTATAGGGAGACGGGCCGTCGCGCGTAAGCGACGGAAATCTCGTCCGCCCACATCGCGCTGAATTGCTCCTCGACGAACGCACGCACCACGCCGATCTCCCACACGCGCGCCCGCCGCACGACCACGCTCTCTATCTCCGCCAGCAAGGGTTCGAGCGGCGGCAGCTTCAACAGATTGACCAGCATGTCCGGCATTAGAAAAGCGAATGATGAATGCGGAATGATGAATGAAAGACAAAAAGCTCTTTGCTTTTCATTCATCATTCCGCATTCATCATTTCTCCTTTCCCGTGATAGAGCGTGTAAATCTCATCTTTGACTTCGGGCGGGAAGCAGACGCGGTGCAGTTGATAGCCGCGCAGTCCGCGCACGGCGTCGCTGATCTCGCTGATCTCGCGAATACATGGGCGCGCATAGCCGTCCTCGACGTAGATGCGCGACTTCGGCTCCGCGCCTTCCGCCGAATAGTAGGAGTAGTAGGGCACGTCGCCCGCGTGGTCTTCGATGAAATAATATTCGGGCGCGTAGCCTTTGGCCGCGACGTGCACGCGCGCCGCCTTGAGAAAGTCCGCGCGCTCCGATTCGGGCATGTCCAGGTCAATCGCCTTGAAGAGACGGCGACCGATGAAGCGGCGGCTGAGGTCGCTCAACACTGCGTCTTTCGAGTGCTGCCATTGCTTGGCGTGAAAGAGCACGTCGGAGTCGTCGAGTTCGAGATGGTCGGCGAGGGTGAGCGGCTCGCGCCGCAGGAGTTTCTCGAAGGCCGTGTTGGGCGCGCACCAGACCTCTTGGCCCGCGTCCACCAGTTCGAGCGCGCGTCTGAGCGTCGAGCGCAGCACGGCCTCCGCCGAGCGGAGCGTGCGGTGAAAGTAGACCTGCCGGAACATGTAATAGCGCGCCTGCAAATATTCCTCGACCGCGTAGAGTCCGCGCGCCGCGACGTAGATGCGATCAGCCGCCTCGTCAACTTCGAGCGCATTGACGATCCATTCGAGATCGTAGAGGCCGTACTTCGCGCCGGTCATCAGAGAATCGCGCAGAAGGTAGTCCATGCGGTCAACGTCCAACTGCGAGGAGACGAGTTGCGCGAGGAACGCAGGCTGGAACGTGCCTTCGATGATACGCGCGACGCGGCGCGGCAAATCCGGCGAGTAAGCACGCAGCACGCGCCCGACTTCCGTCTCGTCGCTCGTCACGGCCTCGACCGTCCACGCCTCGTGATGAAAATTCAGCACCTTCTCCATCACATGCGAGAAAGGCCCGTGCCCTATGTCGTGCAAGAGCGCAGCCGCACGCGCCGCCGCGCGGTCTTCCGGCGTGATCGTGTACTTTTCGCCGAGGCGGTCGAGCACGCGCGTGATGAGGTGCAGCACGCCCAGAGAGTGTGTGAAGCGCGAATGCTCCGCGCCCTGATAGGTGTAGAGCGCGAGTCCGAGCTGTTTGATACGGCGCAGTCGCTGGAACTCGAACGAGTCTATGAGGCGCACCATCAACTCGCCCTCGTCCGTGTCGGTACGCAGGCGGATGATGTTGTGCACGGGGTCGCGGTAAATGCGTTCGCTCACGGCGGCGAGTCTATCAAAGAAAATGGTGAATGCGGAATGATGAATGAAAGACAGGAGTCGTGTTTCTTATTCATCCTTCCATCCGCAATCATTTCTTTTTGTTCTCCGCGATGTACTGCTGGAGTTTTTTCTTGTCGGGGTAGTCCGGTGTTTTAGAAAGGAACTGTTCGTATTCGGCTGCCGCCCTGTCCTTCATCCCGACGGCGTGGTAGAGCACGGCGAGTCGCAGGTGTGCGTCGTTGCGTCCGAGCCGCGCGGCTTCGTTGAGATACCCGACGGCCTTCGAGCCTTTCTTCGTTTGCAGGTAGCATTCGCCGAGCAGAAAGTTGGCGTCCGCCGATGGCGGTTTCAGTTCCACGGCCTTACTCAAAAACTCGATGACTCCCGCGTAGTCCTTGCGCGCCATGCGCAGGCGGCCTAGATTGAGGAAGGCGAGCAGGAAAGAAGGATTTATTTCGGCGGCACGGAGATAAGCCTTTTCCGCCTCGCCCGCTTGATGAAAGAGAGTCGTCGTTGTGACCCTGAGCTATCGCATCACGTCGCGAGGCCGGCTAACGTCAATTAAGTTCGAGGCTCGCCGGCGCGTCGGACTTTCGCCGTAATCCTCTACCGTCAATGAAAGCAATTATATTTCGTGGCCTAATGCCTATGAGAGATAACTAGAAGGGCTGAAGTGTACTCGAAAAAACGAATTGCGTATATAAAATTTTTGGAGTGAGCCGTCAAAAAATTACGAACAGGGGGATTTACCGTCCACCCTGCCCCGACCCGGCTCAAACAGGAGCGCGCGGACAGAGACGAAAACCCGTACCGAAGTGCGCCGATGGTTTCCGCCCGCCTGATCTCTTCGTGGAGTGATTTATTCGATGGTGTCGAGCAGATGCCCCATCTTCTCTCTCTTCGTGCGGAGGTAGTGCACTGCGGCCTCGCCCGGCTCGACCTGTAGGGCGACGCGCTCGACGATGCGCAAGCCCGCCTCTTCCATCGCGCGCAGCTTGAGCGGGTTGTTCGACATCATACGCACCTGGCACAGCCCCAAATCGAAGAGCACTTCGGCGCACTGCCTGTACTCGCGCAGGTCTACGGCGAGGCCGAGGCGTTCGTTGGCTTCAATCGTGTCGGCTCCTTCGTCCTGCAAGGCGTAGGCGCGAATCTTGTTGATGATGCCGATGCCGCGCCCCTCCTGAAGTTGGTAGACGATGGCCCCGCTGCCCTCGCGCTCGATCAACTCCATCGCCCGGTGAAGCTGCGGGCCACAGTCGCACTTTGTCGAGCCGAACACATCGCCCGTCAGGCACTGCGAATGGATGCGCGCCAGCGTCGGCACGTCCGCGCGTATCTCGCCCTTGAAGAGCGCGACGAACTCCTCATCGCTCGTCTTCGAGCGATAACCGGCGATACGAAACTCGCCGGCTCCCGTCGGCAAACGCGCCGACGACACGCGCTCGACCGTCAGGGAGTTCTTCGACCAACTGCAATCCAACGCCGCTTCTTCTTTCAACATCCAGACACCTCAAACACATTTCAAACAAAAGACTATGAAAACCGCATCCCGCGCGTGTCGCGCCCCAATCGGCGCGGGCGCGAGCCTTCAAAACAGATTGTCTGTCTGAGCGTGATGCGGCGACAATTATAGAAGCAACCGCGCGGGCACGACAAGGAAGGGCAGGGGTGAGAGATGAAGGCGGAGGGATGGACAGCTTGAGAGGAAAGTATCAGACGCTTGACAGCCACGCTTTTACCCTTTCGTCCTTCCGCCTTCCGCCCTCCGCCCTGCTTTTGTTAAGATGCGGCACGGACGCTTTGAAGGGGCATCTCAGACGGCACTCAGACAAACCCTTGCGGGACATTTCTCGTGAATAATGATTCGGACGAAAAGACTTTCCTCGTTGTCCCGCAGGCTGCGGCGCGCACGCGCGAGCGGCATCCGGCGCTCGTCTTTCTGGGCGGGGAGTTGATGGCCGCGCCCATCCCGCTTGATCGAGACGAAGTGATTCTGGGCCGCGCGCTCGAAGCGGACGTGCGTGTCAACGACGCACGCGCATCGCGCATGCACGCGCGCATCTCGACGGAAAGGGACGCGCACACGGGCGAGACGCGCTATCGCGTCACAGACCTCGGCTCGACCAACGGCACGCTGCTCAACGGCCAGACCGTCCGCGACGCGCTGCTTGAGGACGGCGACAAGCTCACCGTCGGCGAGCAACTCCTGCGCTTCGAGCTGCTCGACGACATTGACCGCGAGTTCCAGAGACAGATTCATCGTCTGCTCGCGCACGACGAGCTGACGGGACTGCTGACGAGCAAGTCTTTCTTCTCCGAACTGCGCCGCGAGGCCGCGCGCGCGGAGGCCGAAGACCGTCCCTTCTGCGTGTTGATGATGGACCTCGACCACTTCAAAGAGGTCAACGACCGGCACGGCCACCTCGTCGGCAGCCAGACGCTCGAAGACGTGGGGGCATGCATCACGCGCGCACTGCGCGCCGGCGACGTGGCCGCTCGTTTCGGCGGCGAAGAGTTCGCGGCCTTTCTCCTCGACGCCAGTTGCGCGCAGGGACTTGTCGCAGCCGAGCGCGTCCGCGCCGCCATCGAGGAGTGTACGTTCGCCGCTGCCCGTCATGGCTCGACGGCGGCGCAGTCGGGCGAGACCTTGCGCCTGACCATCAGCGTCGGCGTCGCCGCCTACCCGGACGACGCACGCGACCCAATCGAACTGGTCGAACTGGCCGACACGGCGCTCTATCGCGCCAAGAATACCGGGCGCAACCGCGTCGCCGCCTACTGCGTTCCGCAGTCCGGCCCGGACACGGCGGAGGCTTCACCGCTTCCCCCGCGCGCCGAATAAATTCTTGTATTCCGCGCGGCTTCTGACATCATGCACGCACCCTCGAACCCTCTTTAAATACTTTCCCCTCTGAACAGTTCGCGCGGCGGAGTCTGGCTTTTCTCTCTTCGGGAGGTGTCTCAAGGACATGAGAAAACAGCTTGCGGGTCTGGCCTGTGTCGCGCTCTCGCTGTGCGTCGTCTCAGTCGTTGCGCCCGCGCCGGCTCGCGCGCAGACGCCGCCTCTTCACTCTCGCCCTTCGTTTTTATGCAGCCTCCGCCTTACATTTTTATGCAACCTCTTGCACGACGGCGCGTGTAAAGAGTCGTGCTGAGACGGCGCGTGGCGCGTGTGCTTTCGTCGCGTGCGTCGGGCGGCGGGGAACTTCTTCCGCTTTTGCTTTTATACGCTATGCCTTTCGCCCTTCGTCCGTCGCCTTGTCACGCGGTTGCGCCGCTCGCGTCGCACGCGTTATGCTTTGCCCGTCAGGTGAAGCCGCTCAAGGTCGCTGCCTCGCCATTCCCCCGGAAAAACGGAAAGATTCAAGTGATCGCCAAACTCAACCTTGCCAGCCAGCCTTTTCGCAACCGCACGCTGCCGTGGGTGGTCGCGCTGCTGATTTCAGGCGTCTCGCTGCTGGCGCTCATTTATTTCGTCGCCGAGGGCCAGCGTGTGCGCGCCGAAGCCGACGCGACGGAGCGGCAGGTGCAGACGATGCGCGCCGAGCGCGACCAACTGACGGCGCAGGCCACGCAGATCAGGGAGACGATGTCGCCGGAACAACGCGAGACGCTCGCCGCCGCGCACGCGCTCGTTGACCGCAAGAGTTTCTCTTGGTCGCAACTCTTCGCAGACCTCGAAGCGTCTCTGCCTACGGGCGTGCGCGTCTCGCGCATCAGCGTGCGCGACGTTTCGCAGCGTGGCGAGCAGACGCGCTGCGACCTCGACCTGACCGTCGTCGGTCGCACGCCCACAGACGTGACCGGCATGATCGCAGATATGGGCCGCATCGGCTTCGCCGTCATACCGCTGACGGAGAATCAAAGATCCGCCAAGGGCGAGAGCGGCTTCGAGTGGACGCTGCGCGTCAACTACGTGCAGGGCGGCAGGCGGACGAGCGGCGGCGAACGTGATGCGACGGCGAGCCTCAACACTCCCGCCGAATCTGATTCCGTGATTGCAGGGCGCGAGAGTAAACAGTGAGAGACGAACCGGCACACACTTCCGAACATGGAATCCCCACCCCGCCAAAAGGAGCGCGCGGGCAGTTTCACAAATTGCGCGACTCGCGGCGGCGAAGCAGTATCATTGGCTTGCCCGAAGTCGCCGCGCTCGCCGCGTCAGCCCTGCTGCTGCTCACCGCCGTCGGCGCTTACGTCTTTATGCTGAGGCCGCAGACCGCTCGCGCGCAGTCGCTCAAGGACGAACTGGCGTCGCTTGAGAGACAACTGCCGAGCCTTCGTTCAAACATTTCGCAGGACAAAGACACGCAGACGAGCGTGCGCGAGATTCTCGACAGCCTGCAAGGCTTCGAGACCGAGCACCTCGGACAGAGCAGCAGCGGCGGCGGCAGCACCAACGTCATCGAAGAACTGAACGCGCTGATCCGCAGGAATAAGCTGCGAATCAGCGGCGGCCTTGCCTTCACTCAACTCGAAGAGACCGTGCCCGGAACCGAGAAGAAGCGGCAGCAACAGCAACGCGAAGGCGGCGGCGCGACCACGAGCGCGACGCGCACGGTGCAAAGCGTCTTCCCCGGCATCGGCATTACCCTGACCGTCGAAGGCTCTTACCCGAACCTACGCCATTTCATCAGAGACGTGGAAGCGTCGCGACAGTTCATCGCCATTGATTCGGTGGAACTCGAAGGCATCACGGACAACGGCAGCAGCGCCGGCACGTCAATCGAAAGTGTCGCCGTCGCGCCCGGCATCAATCCGACGGGCGTGAGTCCCACGGTCGCGAGGCCAAGCGGCGCGCGGGGCACGCTCGTCAGCCTGCGTCTCGACATGGCCGCATACTTCCGGCGCACCAACGCGCAGGGAGAAATGACTTCGCCCGCCGCCGGCACGACGGCGCGTTAGACGCAAGACAGGCACGAAACACTTATGGCGCTGTTCGAGGGAAAAACTCCGGCGGAACGCAACAAGACGATAGCCGCGCTCGCGCTCGGCGCAATCGCCTTGATCGTTCTCGGTCGCATGTTCTTCGGCTCGTCCGGCCCCGGCACGCAAACCGGGACGCGGCCCACGCCCACGCCGAGAAGGACGGTGCAGCAGAACGCCACGAACACCACTGACGACATTGACCCGAACGTCGTGATGACTCCGATTGTCTGGGGGGGTACACGCGTCGGCGGGGCCGAAGCCGGGCGCAACATCTTCGCCTACTACGCCCGCCCCGTCGGCCCCGTCAACCCGGCTGGCGGCGCAACCCCGACTCCCCCGCCGCCCACGCCCACGCCGACACCGCCCCTCAACATGGCTTCGCTCTCGCCTTCGAGCGTCTACGCGCGCACCAGCGCCTTCACGCTCCAAATCTCCGGCGACAAGTTCACGCCCGCCACGCGCGTCTACCTCGACGGGCAGGAAGCGCCGACCGAGTACAAGAGTCCGCAGCAGTTGACCGCCAACGTGCCCGCCGCGCTCATCGCCGCCCCCGGCGCGCGTCAGGTGATGGTACGCACGCCCGACAATCAGCTCTACTCCAATACCGCCACACTCAACGTCATGCAGCCGCCCGTGCCGACCTACACCTACGTCGGCTTCATCGCACGCAAGCGCAACGAAGCGGCTGTGCTCAAGAACCAGAAAGGCGATCTGGTCAGCGTGCAGGTCAACGACACCATTGAGGGACGCTTCCGCGTCGCCGCCATCTCTGAGCGCAGCGTAGACCTCGTGGATAAGGAATTGAGCATCAAACACACTCTGCCCTACGTTGACCCGCGCGCGAGCATCAACGGCCTGCGCCCGCTGGGTTCAGTGTTGCCGCCCCCCCCGCCGCCAAGGACGGAGGACGAGGGTGAGGAGGAGCCTTAATTACCTCTGTGCCGGTAAAAGCTTTGGAGAGAAGGATGCCCCGGAAGTTGACAACCATTCGCCAGCCCGAATCCTCCGCGCCGCGTACCACTCGCGCGGAGGACGGCTACGCATTAGTGGCGCTGCTCGCGTTGATGACGATTATGATGCTCGCGTTGATGGCCGCCGTGCCGAGCATACGCCAGCAGAACCAGCGCGAGTTGGAAAAGGAGGCCATCATTCGCGGCGAAGAAGTGGCCGAAGCGATCCGCCTCTACATCAACTACACAGGCAAGCCGCCGACCTCGATGGAGCAACTGGTCGAAGGCGCTCCGTTCGGCGTCAAGAAGATACAGGTGCTCCGCGCCTACGCCGCGCACGACCCTCTCTCAAGCACGGGCGAGTGGCGTCTCGTCAGAGACACAGACCCGTCGTTCATCGAATTCGCGAAAGCGGTCGCCATCTACAACGAAGGCCAACTCCCGACGACAAGGGACGACAAGGTTAAGGGCATCGTGCACGTCCCTGTCTTCACGAGTATCACGAATCTTAAAACCAAAGATGAAGAGACGCCGTGCAGCGAAGGCGGCGGCGGAGAGAGTTCGACGACGACCACCACGACAGGCTACTTCGTCGGCGTCGCCAGCCGCAGTTGCCGCGATTCAGTCATCCTCTACTACGACATTGACCGGCACGACAAGTGGGTCTTCACGCCAGTCTTCAGGTAAATCCGGCGCATCCATCCACACGCGCTACCCCTCTTGTCCGGGCCGGCTGCGATTGCCGGACGCCGAAAGCTTTTTATGATTAGCGTGGCGCTCGTCGAGCCGGAGATTCCGCCCAACACGGGCAACGTCGCGCGACTGTGCGCGGCGACGCGCACGCCTCTGCACATCGTCGGCGTGACCGGATTTCGCCTCGACGACCGCGCGGTGCGGCGCGCGGGCCTCGACTACTGGCCGGAAGTGACGCTTCGACGCCACCGCGATCTGGATGCCCTGCGCGCGGAATTGCCCGGCGCACGTTTCGTCTACCTGACGACGAAAGCCGAGCTGTCTTACACGGAATGGACGTTCGACGCGGGCGATTGCCTCGTCTTCGGGCGCGAGACGCGCGGCCTGCCGGAAGAACTCCTGCGCGCCAACTGGGAGCAATGCGTCACGATCCCGATACTCAACCCGAAAGTGCGTAGCCTCAACCTCGCCACCTCCGTCGGTATCGTGCTCTACGAAGCCCTGCGGCAGACCGGCGCATTCAAGTTTTAGAGCGTCTAACAAAACTTCCAGACCACTGGAAGGCGAAGAAAGAAATTAACAGGGATAGACAGGATGGACAGGATACAAACAGAGAGAACCGCGTCGGTTTCAAGTCTTCTCCTAATCCTGTCTATCCTGTCCATCCCTGTTGGAATCCGCTGAGGTCGTCTCGACGCTTCGGTTGTGTTAGAGATTCTTAGTCGCGAACGCACTCTCCACTCCGAAAAACCTCTGCCCGTCGTCCTCGCCCGTCTTGCTTCTCATCCGGCGGCGCGGGAGTAATTCCGCCGCGCGTGTTATGATGCACGGTTTACACACATGCCCGGAAAAACGCGGGCTTCAACCGTGCAGGGGAACACATGACTTTAGAGAGAAAAGACATTCGCAATATCGCCATCATCGCGCACGTTGACCACGGCAAGACGACGCTCGTGGACGCGATGCTCAGGCAGTCGGGGACGTTCCGCGATAATGAACACGTCATAGACCGCGTCATGGATTCGATGGATTTGGAGCGCGAGCGCGGCATCACGATCATGGCGAAGAACACGGCGGTGCGCTACGGCGACGTGAAGATCAACATCGTGGACACGCCGGGCCACGCCGATTTCGGCGGCGAGGTCGAGCGTGTGCTGAAGATGGTGGACGGCGTGATGCTGTTGGTTGACGCGGCGGAAGGATGCCTGCCGCAGACGCGCTTCGTTTTGCGTAAGGCGCTCGAAGCCCGCCTGCCGGCCATCGCCGTCGTCAACAAGATTGACCGGCAGGACGCGCGCCCCGAAGAGGTGGTCAACGAAATTTACGACCTCTTCATAGACCTCGACGCCTCGGACGAGCAGATTGATTTCCCGATTCTCTACGCCGTCTCGCGCGAAGGCATCGCGAAGAAAAATCTGGCCGACGAGTCGAAGAATCTGCGCCCGCTCTTCGACCAGATCGTCGAGACGATTCCCGCCCCGAAAGCCCTGCGCGACGATTCGCTGCAACTGCTCGTCGCCAATCTCGATTACAGCGAATACATCGGGCGGCTCGCCATCGGTCGCATCTTCTCAGGCGAGATCACGGCGGGCGAGACCGTGATGGTCGCCAAGCGCGACGGCTCGCAGCAGAAGTTGCGCGTCAAGGAGTTGTACGTCTTCGAGGGGTTGAAGCGTGAGGCCGTCGAGCGCGCGGGCTGCGGCGAACTCGTCGCGCTCGCCGGCATGGAGGGCATCGAGATCGGTGAGACTATCACGAGCGCCGACAACCCGCGCCCGCTCCCCGTCATCCACGTGGACGAGCCGACCATCTCGATGATTTTCGGCGTCAACACGTCGCCGTTCTCCGGCAAGGACGGGAAGTACGTCACGTCGCGGCAGATCATGGAACGGCTCGACAGGGAGTTGCTCTCGAACGTCGCGATTCGCGTCGAGCCGACGGATTCGCCGGATCAGTTCAGGGTTTCGGGTCGCGGCGAGTTGCAGCTTGCCATCCTCATCGAGATGATGCGGCGCGAAGGCTACGAGCTACAGGTCTCGAAGCCGGAGGTCATCACGCGCGAGATGGACGGGAAGACGATGGAGCCGATTGAGCAGGTCGTCGTGGACTGCCCGGAAGAGTTCATCGGCGTCGTGACGGAGGCGATGGGGCGTCGCAAAGGGCAGATGACGAAGATGGTCAATCACGGCACGGGCCGTGTGCGACTGGAATTTGAAACTCCGTCGCGCGGGCTGATCGGCTTTCGCGGAGAGTTCCTGACGGAGACGAAGGGCACGGGTCTTTTGAACACCATTTTCCTGCGCTGGGGCGAGTGGCAGGGCACGATGCGCGGGCGCTCCACAGGGTCGCTCGTCGCAGACCGCGCGGGCGAGGCGACCACTTACGCGATCTTCAATCTACAGGAGCGCGGCACGATGTTCATACGTCCCAACACGAAGGTCTACGAAGGGATGGTCGTCGGCGAAAATGCGCGCTCAGTTGACCTCGACGTGAACATCATCAAGGAAAAGAAGCTGACGAACATGCGCGCCGCCAGCGCAGACGATGCGATGCGGCTCGTGCCTGTCAAGGAGCTTTCGCTGGAGCAGGCGCTGGAATTCATCGCCGACGACGAACTGGTGGAAGTAACGCCGCAGTTTATACGCCTGCGTAAGCGTGGCCTGCGCGCCAACGAGAGGCCGAAGAAAAAGGAATCGTGACGTGCGGCTCTCTTGCGTCGCGCGTTCGCGTGTCCGGCGCATGAGCTAACGACGCGGAGAGCAGACGCCTTTGCGCTCTTTATGACATTGAGAGGAGAAGCGACGTGAACGACAGAGTCTGCTGGAACTGCGGTCATTCTCACGAGTATCACACAATTGAAGGCGGCTGCTCTTTCAGGCAGGGCGAGCAGCGTTGCGACTGCCGCGCCTACGAAGATAGCGAATACAACGGCCAGCAGCGGAAGCGCGACACGTACACATACTCCGACCGGCGCAGGTTGAGTCCAACGAAAAGCAGTCGCTGAAGTTCCTTAATTCTTCGAGCAATGTTGAAGCAGGAGCGCCTCTCCTGCGAAGAGGGCGATGCCTGCGCTCTCTAACGTATGACGAAAAGCCCTTCAGGGCTTTTTATTTTCGCCCTTCGTCCTCGGCGGCACTCTCTCCACTGTCGTCCTCGTCCTTATCTTCCTCCGGCCTGTAAATCTCGTACCCCGTGCCGTCGTCATAATAGTAGCCGCCTGTCGCGCGCCCGCGCCCGGCGCGCGACCCGTCCGGCGTTTCTGTTGTATCATCGGCGGGTCGTTCGCTTATTTCGCTCTCCATCTGAAACTGCTCCGTGTGATGTCTTGCGCCGCACGCGCGGGCAAAAATCGCTACTGAAGATCATGCCGAAGACGAATCGCCTTTCGCTCCCGCAACGTCCCTCATTATCGCATTGTCCTTCAATCAACACACGGCGCATGTACAGCAGCAGCAGCCGGGCAAAGAGTTCGGGCAGACAATAGACAGCCGTCATGCACATGCCTTCTCTCGAAACCGAACGACTTCGCGTCAGGCCGTTGACGATGGGCGACCTTGAAGGCGTTTACCGTCTCCTCGATGTCGAACTGGCCGACGCGGAGACCGGCTCGGACGGCGCGAAGATTTTTGCGGAGCGCGAAAGGTGGCTGCGCTGGACGATCCTGAATTATGAGGAGTTGGCGAAACTTTTCCAGCCGCCATACGGCGACCGTGCGGTCGTGCTCAAGCAAACTGATGAGTTAATCGGCGTCTGCGGCTTTGTCCCCTGCCTCGCTCCCTTCGAGCAGTTGTTTCATCCCGGCGGCGCGGACGCAAGCCTCTACACGAACGAGTTCGGGCTGTTTTATGCCTTCTCACCCGCGCAGCAGCGTCGAGGTTACGCGACCGAAGCGGCGCGAGCGTTGATTGAATACGCCTTCGCGCAAATGCGCCTTGAGCGGATTGTAGCGACGACCACACATGACAACGCCGCTTCAATCCGCGTGATGGAGAAATTGGGGATGCGCGTCGAGCGAAATCCTTATCCCGACCCGCCGTGGTTTCAAGTGGTGGGGATTCTTGATAACGTGCACGCCGCCGTTACCAAGTAGAAACAGGTCTGATTGCACATTATGACGGGCGCGGGCCGACCGGCGCGTCGAGGAAAACAGAATGAGAAAATCTTCGAGCATCGTCTTTTTACTGGTTATAGCTTTTCTTCTCTCCCCACTCGTTCCACGGGCGCGTATGCAGGAGTCGTCGAAGAGGCGCGGCATCACGCCGGAGGATTACTTCGCGTTCGAGTTTTTGAGCGACCCGCGCCTGTCGCCGGACGGCAGGCTCGTCGCTTACGTGGTCACGACGGTGGATCAGAAGCAGAACCGCCGCCAGTCGAAC
This sequence comes from Acidobacteriota bacterium, assembly GCA_020200155.1. Classification (GTDB taxonomy): domain Bacteria; phylum Acidobacteriota; class Blastocatellia; order Pyrinomonadales; family Pyrinomonadaceae; genus JAIVJG01. Next base: position 13,873 of record JAIVJG010000168.1, read on the forward strand.
ATCTGGCTCGTGGCGTCGGACGGCACCCGCCCGCCACGGCAGTTCACGACGAGCGCGCAGTCTTCGAGTTCGCCGCGCTGGTCGCCCGACGGGCAGTCGCTCGCGTTCCTCTCCTCACGCCCGCTGGCGGACGCCAACACGAGTGCGCCGCAAACAACTCCGACACCTTCAGCCACAGCGAGTCCGTCGGCGACGCCGACCGCCGCCACCACGACACCCGTGCCCGCGAGCACGCCGGGCGCGTTGGGGACGGCCACGACGCCGGGCGTGCCGAGCGCGCTCTCGACCATCGTCGTGAGCGAAGCGCCGCGCAGCCAGGTTTACTTGCTCTCGATGGACGGCGGCGAGGCGAGGCGCGTGACGAACATCAAGAACGGCGTCGGCAGTTTCCAGTGGTCGCCGGACGGCACGCGCCTCGCCGTCGTCAGCCGCACGGGGCCGAGCGACGCGCGCCAGCCTTCGAGCGACGTGCGCCACTACAAGCATCCTTCGTACAAGTTCAACGACTCCGGGTGGTTCGACGACAAGCGCGGCCACATCTGGGTCGTGGATGTCGCGAGCGGAACAGCGAAGCAGGTCACTTCCGGCGAAGAGTGGAACGACAGCGACCCGCAGTGGTCGCCCGACAGCAGGAAAATCGCCTTCGTCTCGGATCGCACCGGCAAGGCCTTCGACGAAAGCCGCAACACGGATGTCTGGGTCGTCAATGCCGACGGCACCGGCACGCTCAGCAAAATCTCCGACCACGAAGAGGCCGACGACAGCCCGCGCTGGTCGCCCGACGGAAAGACGATTGCCTTCATCGGCGAAATGCACGAAAGGGATCACCCGAAAATCTGGCTCGCGCCTGCTTCGGGCGGCGCGCCCTCGCGACTCGCGACCGACGAACTCGACCTGATTCCCTCTGCCCTCAAGTGGGCCGAAGGCGGGCGCGCACTTTATTTCGAGATGGGCGTCAAAGGCGAGTACCAACTGTTCCGCGTGGACGTGGCGGGCAGGAAGCTCAGACAGGTAACGACGGGCGCGCGTGCAGTGCGCGGCGCGGACTACAACGACGCGACACGCCGGATGGTTTACGCCGCCAACGATTTCAAGCACCTTGACGACCTCTACGTCGCAGCTCTGGACGGCGGGAACGAGCGACAGTTGACACGCCTCAACGAAAAACTCTGGCGGCAACTGCAACTCGCAGACGTGGAGCGCATGACCTACAAGGGCGCGGACGGCTGGGACGTTGACGGGTTTCTGGTAAAACCCGTCGGCTGGCGCGAGGGTAAGAAGTATCCGCTAATCCTGAGCATCCACGGCGGCCCGGCGGGCCAGTATGGCGTGGACTGGTATCAGGAGTTTCAAGTCTACGCGGCCAAAGGGTGGGCCGTCCTGTTCACCAACCCGCGCGGCTCTACGGGCTACGGCCAGAAATTCGAGCGCGGCATCGAAGGCGAGTGGGGCCGCAATGATTACACGGACGTGATGAACGGGGTCGAGGCGGCGCTCGCTAAATATTCGTGGATTGACCGCGACCGTCTCGGCGTCACGGGTGGCTCTTATGGCGGCTACATGACTAACTGGATCGTCGGCCACACAGACATCTTCAAGGCCGCCGTCACGCTCCGTAGCGTCGTCAACTTCATCAGCGACGAAGGCACACGCGACGGCGCATACGGACACAAGCCGGACTTCGGCGGCGACCTCTTCGAGAAGTTCGACCTCTACTGGGAACGCTCACCCTTGAAGTACGCCAAGAACGTCAAGACGCCGATTCTCATTCTGCACTCGGACAACGACTACCGCGTCCCGCTCGAACAGGGCGAGCAGTGGTTCCGCGCGCTCAAGCACTACGGCGCGACCGCAGAGTTCGTCATCTTCCCGCGCGAGAATCACAACCTCACGCGCACGGGCGAGCCGAAGCATTTGGTCGAAAGTCTCAACTGGCAAATCTACTGGTTCGATCGCTACCTCAACGGCAACGCGTCGGCCACGCCGCCGGACGCGAAGTGAAATGACGAATGCGGAGTGATGAATGAGAAGCACCCACCTCTTTCTTCATCATTTATCACTCCGCATTCAACGCTCCTTCAGTGGTCTTATGTCGCAGCTCTCTTTGCCGAAACTCTACCCCGTGACTGACAGGCTTCTGTCGGGGCTTTCGCACGCGGAGCAGGTCGCGCGACTGGCCGACGGCGGCGCGACTTTGATCCAGTTGCGCGAAAAGCATCTCTCGCCGCGCGAGTTTTACAGGGAGGCGGGCGAAGCTTTGCGTGTGGCGCGTGCGCGAGGCGTGCGTTTGATTATCAACGACCGTGTGGACATTGCGCTCGCCATCGGCGCGGACGGCGTGCATCTCGGACAGGACGACCTCTCGCCGGAGGCGGCAAGGGCTTTACTGGGCGGAGAAGCCATCATCGGTTTCTCCACGCATAACATCGAGCAGGCACGGAATGCCGCGCGGCTTCCTGTCAGCTACGTCGCCAACGGCCCGGTCTTCGCCACCTCGTCGAAAGAAAAACCGGAGCCGGTCGTCGGCCTCGACAATTTGCGGCGCGTCCGCGACGCGTTGGAAGGCAAGCCCCTCGTCGCCATCGGCGGCATCAACCGGACGAACGCCAGAGCGGTGCTTGAAGCCGGGGCCGACTCAGTCGCCGTCATCGGGGCGCTGCTTTCGCCCGCCGACCATTCCGACATCGCCCGCCGGACACGCGAATTGCTCGCCCATTTGTAAGACCCCGACGAATTGGACTTCAGGGCTAAGTAGAGAAATAGTTTGCGTTAAAAGTTTAAACTTGCTTTTCCTTCGCTTTTACGCGACAATGAAAACGCCTTCGGAGGTCTTCAGCCTCCGGCCTCTTCCGTCGCATATCAATCCGACTGCTTTCCACACTTCATCTTTCCACCGGGAGTTAAAATTCTGGCATGAGATATTTCGACCTGCCGCCCGTCATCGAGCGCATGTTGCTGGCTTCGGACAAAATCAGCGACCTGAATTTCTCCGTCGGGCAAGCGCCGCAGGTGGAGATCAACGGTAAGTTGACGCCCGTCCAGCCGCTCGGCGTGCAAAAGCTGACACCGTTCCAGACAGAGATCATCGCGATGTCGCTGTTGGAGGGAAACTCGGAGGCAGCGCACCGTCTCGTCAACACAGGCTCGGCAGACCTCAGTTACAGCATCCCTTCGCGCACGCGCTTCCGCGTCAACATCTTTCAGCAACGCGGCACCTACTCGATTGTAATGCGCGTCATCCCCACAGAAGTGCCGACGCTTCAGTCGCTCAGCCTGCCGTCTCACCTCGCCGACATTGCCGAACTGCGCAACGGCATCGTGCTCGTGACGGGGCCGACCGGCGCGGGTAAGAGTTCGACGCTCGCCGCCATCATTGACCGCATCAACGAGACTCATCACCACCACATCGTGACCATCGAAGACCCCATCGAGTTTCTCCACACGCACCGGAATTCGACTATCAACCAGCGCGAGGTCGGTTCCGACGCGAAGGACTTCCCGTCGGCCCTGCGCGCCGCGTTGCGGCAGGCCCCGAAGGTGATTCTCATCGGCGAGATGCGCGACTACGAGACGACCGAGAGCGCGCTCGAAGCCGCCGAGACGGGCCACCTCGTGCTCTCGACGCTGCACACGATTGACGCCTCGAAGACCATTGACCGTATCATCGGCCTCTACCCGAAGAACGAGGAGCAGGTCATCCGCACGCGCCTCGCACAGACATTTCGCTACATCATCTCGCAGCGCCTGCTGCCACGCGCCGACGGCGGAGGGCGCGTCGCGGCGGTCGAGGTTCTGAGGTCTACGCCGCGCACGCGCGAATACATTAACGAGGGTGAGTCCGAAGGCAAGTCGCTGCTTGATGCGATGCACGACGGCAAGCTCGACGGCATGCAGGACTTCGACTCGGTCATCAAGGATATGATCGAGCGGGGAACCATCACGCTGGAAGACGGCCTCGCCTTCGCCACTAATCCGAACAACCTGATGCTCGCGCTCAAGGGAATGTCCGCCGCCGACGAATTCGTGCCCGCAGACAAATTCACGAGCAGCATCAAGCCCGTCGTGAGACGCAACCCCGTCGCCCCACCCCGAACCGCGTCGAGCGCCTCGATGTTGGATATGATCGAATAAAACAGACGCCGGAAGTAAGAAGGCAGAGGTTGGTAAGAAGACTTAAACCCTGTCCGGATTCTCCGGCCTTCACAATCAATTCAGTCAACCTTCGACTTCTTAGTTATGATTGTCACCTGCCCGACCTGCACCACGCGTCTACAACTGGACGACTCAAAGATTCCGGCGCGCGCCTTCAGCGTGCGTTGTCCGAAGTGCGAGCAGATCATAGACGCGGAGCCGCCCGCCGGTCAGAAGACCGACGCGACTGACGCCGCAGGCAAGCCGCCCGTCTCGACGCGCCCGCAGCAGGAGACGAATGTGCAACCGCCCGCTGCAATGCTTAGCGAAGAATTTCAGCCGGAGGAGGCGTCCGCGTCCCGCGCGAGCGAAGCAGACTTGATGCGCCTGCTGGCGACGCTCATGCAACGAGCCGCAGTCGAGTATGCCGGCCCTCAGACGAACACGCGACAACCAGATCCGGATCGCCGCCGTGCGCTCCTGTGTCTCGGCTCCGTGCATTGCGACGCGGTCGCGCGCGGGTTGGCCGGAAGCCAGTATCAGGTCTTCGTGGCGAAGGACACGGCGCAGGCCATGGAGCACATGCGCGAAGAAAAGATGGACGTGGTGGTGCTCGACAACGAGTTCGACATGATGGCGCAGGGCACGGCCTTCATCAGCCGCGAACTCAACACGCTGCGGATGGTGGATCGCCGGCGCGTTCTTCTCGTCCAACTCTCGACAACGGCGCGCACGGGCGACGCACACGCGGCTTTCCTCAATAACGCCAACCTCATCGTCAACAACTCCGATGTAGAAAAGCTGCCGCACGCCCTCGAAAAGAACATTCGCGAGCTGAACGATCTTTATCGCCACTTCAACAAGGCACTCAATCAGGCCAGTCTGTAAATTTGCCGCGCGAAGCTTGTCTGACAGTCGCCGCGCCTTGAGCCGCACCACTTCGTCACGCGAGCGCGGCATCCGATAGCGTAAGCTCTCTACGCTAAGGCATCGGCTCGCGATCTTATCTTCTCGACATCTTAAGCTCTGAGCACATAATCTTATGGTCTGACGACGGCAGGGCTTCACCTGCTCGTTCGTGGAATCGCGCCGCGCTTCAGGCTGTTAAGACATCGCACGACCCCGCGCCGTGTGCGTGAGCTTTGCCTTTTGGCGCGGGCGCTGCGCAAAATACTTTGCGTCGCAAGGGTGAAGGTATAACCTCTGTCCGGTGAGAGAGGATTCAGGAGATGGTTTCGGCGAACGGGCATCAACACAGGCACGGCGCGCACGGGCACTCGCAAGAGGGCGGGCGTGCGGCGCGCAGCCGTCGAAGATTGCTGATGGTGCTGGCGCTGACCGCCGCATACATGCTGGCCGAGGCGCTGGGCGGATGGTGGACGGGCAGCCTCGCGCTTTTGGCCGACGCCGGACACATGCTGACGGACGTGGCGGCGCTCGCGCTCGCCCTGACGGCTCTCTGGTTCGGCTCACGCCCCGCGACGCCGAGCAAAACTTTCGGCTACTACCGTCTCGAAATCCTCGCCGCGTTCGTCAACGGCGTGGCGCTCGTCGTCGTCTCGCTCTTCATCTTTTACGAAGCCTACTGGCGCTGGCTCGCGCCGCCGACGATTGAGCACAGCGGCGTGATGATGCTGGTTGCGACGGGCGGACTCGTCACGAATCTTCTGTGCGCGTGGATGCTGCACGGCGCGCACGAGGACGACTTGAACATGCGCGGCGCGTGGCTGCACGTCATCAGCGACGCGCTCGGCTCGGTCGGGGCGATTGCCGCCGGCGCGCTGGTGGCGTTCTTCGGGTTCTATCGCGCCGACCCGCTCTTCAGCGCGTTGATCGGCGTGCTCATCATCTGGAGTTCATGGAATTTAATCCGCGAGGCGACCAACGTGCTTCTCGAAGGCACGCCCGCGCACATCAACCTCGCGTCGGTCGAGGACGCCATCCTCGACACGGAGGGCGTCGAGGACGTGCACGACCTGCACGTCTGGACGATTACGTCCGGGCGCGAGGCGTTGAGCGCCCACGTCATCCACGCGCACGCCATCTCGCAGCCCGAACTCCTGAAGGAACTGCGCGCCAAACTACAGGAACGCTTCGGCGTTGACCACCTGACGATCCAGATGGAGACGGAAGACTTCGAGGACGAGACCTTTCACTTCTGCGCTTCGGGCACGGCCTGCTTCCGCTCGGCGAGAGAATAGAAAAGAGTCCGGAGGTGGAGTCTGCGACTTTGACCAACCTCTCATCTCTGATCGCTGTTTTATGGAAATCAACCTTCTGCTCGTGCTCGACCTACGCGAACAGGCGTCGCTTCAGGCGGCGCTGGTCACGCACGGCGCGCCGGATTGCCTCGTGACGCTCGCGCTCACGGGCGCATGCCGCATCCCGACGCTCGACGAAGCGCGGCAACTGCGCCGCTGGCTCGCCGAGACGCGCGCCTCCGGCAAGACAGACTTCACATCGCTCAACGTCATCGAGCGCGAACTGGCTCGCTTCGGAGTGTAAACTTGTGTAGAGGGGGCGCGGGTAAAGGGTAGAATGGCTCAGATCAAATCAGGTTACGGACGCGACGCCGTCTCGTTTGAGTTTGACGAGGAGCGTTTCCAAGTGCTCGACATGGAAGCCGGCGACGAACGGCCACTGTCGGACGCAGAGATGGGGGCGTTGATTGACGACCCTTTTGATTCGCAGCCGCTCGAAGACATTCTCTCGCCGGGCGAGAGCGTGCTCGTCGTCGTGTCCGACGCGACGCGTGCGACGGCGAGCGCGCAGGTTCTGAATTTGCTGGTGCGGCGGCTGGTTTTAACTTCCACTACTTCGCCGGATTCACGGGCGGGCGCAAGAGCGTCTGCCCCGGACTGGCCTCTTCGCGCACGATTGCGGCGACGCATTTGCAGGCGCTCGACTTCGAGCGTGGCGGGCGTCGCGCGGGCGTCGGCGCGGGTCGCCTCGACGGCAACGCCGTCCACGAAGAATGCGAGCGCATCGCGGCGGAGGCCGCGCCGTCTTTTCTCATCAACACGGTGTTGGACGAGCGCGGGCGCGCGGTGCGTCTCTATGCCGGCGACTGGCGCTCCGCGCACCGTCTGGCCTGCGCCGAATACGCCGACACACACACGGTCAAGATTCAGGAGAAGCGTCCCGTCGTCGTCGCGTCGGCGGGCGGCGCGCCCCACGACATCAATCTCATACAGGCGCACAAGGCTCTGGAGATGGCTGCGGACGCCTGTGTGGAAGGTGGCGAGATTATCCTGCTGGCCGAATGCGCGGACGGCTTCGGGCGCGAGGATTTTCTGAAGTGGTTCGACGTGAAAGACGCGCGCGAGATGGAAGCGCGCCTGCGCGAGAATTATGAAGTGAGCGGGCAGACCGCATGGTCTCTCCTGACGAAGGCCGAGCGCTTCCGCGTCCATCTCGTCTCGCAACTCGCGGACGAAGACGTGCGGCGCATGCGTCTGCATCCATCGCGCACGCTCGGCGAGGCGCTCGCGCAAACTCAAACGAACGCGCACGGCTACGTCATGCCGCGCGGCGCGACGTTAATGCCCGTAGTTGGTTGAGTGTGAAGGGCCGCACAAGGTCGCCGAGACATTATGCCTTTACCTATCGCACACGGACTACTGGGCGCGAGCATCGTCGCGGCGGTGCATCCAGACGCGCCTTTCACTGATGGCCGGCGCTTCCGTCTCCCGCTGATGGTCGGAGCGCTTTTAGCCAACTGCCCTGACGCGGATTTTTTGCTCGTCTGGGCGCTCCACGATAGGAGTTGGCATCGCGGATTCACACACTCGCTCGTCTTCGCGCTCGTCGTGAGTCTGTTGTTGCTCGCCTATCTCGGCAGGTCGCGCACACGCGCGGCGCTGGCTTACGGGCTGGCCTTTACCTCGCACGGCGTGTTGGACTTCATCACGACGAAGGTTGGCGGAGGCGTCAAACTGCTGCTGCCGTTTTCGTCACAGCGTTTGTCTTCACAGGTTCTGGAAAGTTCAAACGCCAACGGCGAATCGGAAAGTGAGGAGAACGAAAGTGAAACCGGCAATCAAAAGGGCGCTGTGCCTTGCGCTGTTCGCGCTCGCGTGCGCGGCGGGCGCGAGCGCGCAGCAAGCAACAACGGTGACGAGTGATCCGCGACCGGGCGAGACGCGCGTGCCGCTCGCGCAGGCCGCGACGGCTTTCGACGTGGCGGGACGCGAAGCTTTGCGGGGTCGCCTCCGCACGCAGGCGCTCGCGGGCACGCCCGAAGCGCCCGTGCGTAACACGCGCATCGTCGTCGAAAATCGCAGCCGGATTTTCTATAACTACGTGGCGGGCTGGGCGACGTTTTACGACGCGGAGGGCGTGCGTTGCGGCGAGGGACTGTGGAAACTGGAGGCGTTCGCGCCGGACGAGTCGGTCGAGGTGGACACGCCGGGCCTGCGCCTGACCTGTACACCTTCGACGTGGCGGCTCGCCGCCACCACGCTGCTCACGCGCACGGGCGACGTGGCGAAGCCGTCTGAGGGAGCGCCGCCGCCCGCCGAGGGAAGCGTCCAGACATCAGCAGCAGACGCCGCCGTCACGACCTCCCCGGCGACGGGCGCGACAGCGATGCCGCCGCTCGAAATCAACGTCAACGGCAAAACCATTCCGCTCCAACTCGGCAACCCGCTCGAAATCGTGGTCGGCAAAGAGCGCGTCCGCATCGTCGTCCAGCCCGTGCCGTGAAGAGCGAGGATGAAGGCGGAAGGATGAAAGCGCGGCTTCTCTGAAGCCTCTGCCTTCGCAGCGTCGCTCATCCCTGCTCTCTTTGACTTGACTGTGCTGTTCTGCGGGACGAAACTTACTCAGACGGTCAAGCCCGACTGCTACTGGTTTTCGTAAGGAGGTGAATTGAGATGGCGGATGAGAAGAAAGAGAATAAGTGCGCGCGCGCGACCTGCGAGTGTTCCGTCGCGCAAGGCAGTAAGTATTGCAGCGAGCAGTGTGAGGACGCGGCCAAGGTACACATGATGGAGATCGGCTGCACCTGTCATCACCCGGAATGCGCTTAACCCGATGATCGCGGCTCTCAAACGCCCTGAGTGGGCGTTTGAGAGCCGCACACTTTAACGAATCGTCCAGCTTCCAACCCATCCAAAAAAGTCCTACGAGTCGCAACACGCCGATAGCTCACAGCCTTTTCAAGTTTGAGTTTCCCGGAGGACGACTGCCTGACGCTCGTTTCCGCATCTCGCATCGCGTCGAGAGGGTCGGCATGTCGAGTGATACCCGCTTGCTTCGTTCGCGATACTTGTTCGGGCGCATCTCTCCCGTAGCGGATTGCAACGAAATTGTAATCAAGTTTTCGACCGCAAAGTCGCAACTGCCCTTACCCCTCGCACATCACACCAGCGCTCGTCTCTGCCACAGGTTGCCGGTCGCCCGCGCATACGCGTAGGCACGCGCGCACCCGTAGCGGGCACACTCGAACCTCTAAGGAGAAATTATGTCTGGAAAATTTCTGACCACCGTTTTAGCCGTCGCGCTCGGTTCCACAATTTCTTTCGCACAGGCGCACAACACTCGTGCGTCTGCGAACGCGGGCGGCTCCGCGTCTGCGCACGGCGATGGACGGCAGTTGAGCATTGCATCAGGCACGCAACTCACAGCGCAACTTCAAAGCACACTCGACGCGGGCAAAGCGCGTGTGGGCGATGAGGTTGTTTTGAAAACCACCGAGGCCATCAAGTCGAACGGCCAGACAATCGTCAAGAAGGGCGCGCGCCTCGTCGGCAGGGTCACGGACGTAAGCCGGAAGGCGAAAGGTAGCGCCGAGTCGAGCGTCACACTTTTGTTCGACCGGCTGGAGAACGGTTCGCTGTCTGCTCCCATCTCCGCCACGATTAATTCGGTGACGCAGGCCACGACGCGCGCACGTATCAACGAGGACGAGGCGAGCGCGGACGCGTCCGCGAGCAGCCGCAGTTCGACGCGCACGCAGGGCAACTCAGGCGGTGGTGGCGGTGGCTTGCTGGGCGGCGTGACGGGCGCGGTCGGCAGCACCGTCGGGGCGACGACGCGGACTACAGGCGACGTGCTGAACGGCACGACCGAAACGGTCGGCGGCGCAGTGAGCGGCGTCGGTCGCACGCTCGGCCAGGTACGCGTCACGCAGTCGGGCAGCGCGTCGGTCGAGGGCACGTCCACACTCTCGCTCACCGGCGGCAACCTGCGACTCGACAAAGGCACGACCTTCCGCCTGACGGTTAACGAATCGGCAAATGTGAATCAGTAAAACATCAGGTAGTTAAGCAAAAGCCGGCGGCGCAACTTGAGAGCGCCGCCGGCTTTTGTGTCGGAGCAGGAATTGTCTCAGCCCGCATCGTCGCGTGAAGACACGGGCCGAGACAATCCCTGCTCCCGCGTATATACCTTCTTCACGCATTGATGAGTTAGTCGAGTGCAAGTTAAAGTAAGCGGACGGAGAGGCCAGAGCGTAACAGCATGAGTCGTTCGATACATTTCGCGGACAGCAGGAAGCGTGCGCGCACGGCTGCGTCCGAGCCGGAAGTGCAGGCGCGGCTGCGTGAGATCGTCGGCGCTGAACACGTGCTGGTTGACGAAGTGCGTGTCGAACCTTACGCGCAGGACGCTTTGAAGGAGAAGTTTCCGCCGGAGGCCGTCGTCCTGCCCGGCTCGGCCAATGAGGTCGCGGCAATCCTGAGGCTGGCGAACGAGCGCGGCTTTCCGGTGACGGCGCGCGGCGGCGGCGTGGGCTACACGGGCGGGGCTGTGCCCGTCGAGGGCGGCATCGTCGTCGGCACGGATCGCATGAACCGTATCCGCGAGATTGACGCGGACAATTTGCTCGTCGTCACAGAGCCGGGCGTGACGACCTACGCGCTGCAACAGGCGGTTGAGGAGCACGGACTTTTTTATCCGCCCGACCCTGCCTCTTACAAAAATTCTTACATCGGCGGCAACATCGCAGAGAACGCGGGCGGCATCCGTTCGGCCAAGTACGGCGTGACGAAGCACTACGTGCTCGGACTCGAAGTGGTGCTGCCGACAGGGGAGATCGTCGTGGCGGGCGGGCGGACGAGCAAGAACGTCGTCGGCTTCGATTTGACGGGACTGATGTGCGGCTCCGAGGGCATGCTCGGCATCATCACGGAAGCGACGCTCCGCCTGCTCCCTCTGCCCGAAGCGACGCGCACCGTGCGCGCCACGTTCCGCACGATGAAGGAGGCGTGCGCGTGCGTGCCGCACTTCACGCGCGCACGCGTGTCGCCGGTGGCGATTGAAGTGCTTGACAGCCACGCCATCCGCGCCGTCGAATCCGAGTTCGCCTTCGGCATAGGCCTTGAGGCGGGCGCACTTCTGCTGGTCGCGGTTGACGGCTCGCCTGCAGAGGTCGAGCGCGAGGCGCGCGTCGTCGCAGAGGTAGTCAGGGCGGGCGGCGGCTACGACGTGATCCGCTCCGAGACGCGCGAGGAAGAGGAGCGCCTGTGGGACGTGCGCCGCGCTCTCTCGCCCGCGATTAAGAAATACGGGACGCTCAAGTTCAACGAAGACGTGGTCGTGCCGCGCTCGCGCGTCCCCGAACTCATCGAGCGCGTGGACGAAATCGCGCGACGCCACGCCACCTTCGTCGTCAACTTCGGACACCTCGGCGACGGCAATATTCACGTCAACTTCATGTGCGACCGCGCGGACGCCGAAGCGGTCAGACGCGCGTACGGGGTGGCGCTCGTGGCGATGCTTTTGGCGGATGAGGTCGCGGCGCGCGGCGTTGAAGTTGATGTCGAGCGCGTGTTGCGTATGGCGCTGCTGCACGATCTGGCGGAAGCGCGCACGGGCGACATGCCGCGCACGATGGTTGACTACTACGGCGCGGACGCGCGCAGGCATGCGGAGCGCGCGGCGTTCGACGACGTGATGCGCGGGGCCGGGGCGGCGCGGAGCGTGCGCTATGGCGAGTTGCATGAAGATTACGAGCAGCGCGCGAGCATGGAGGCGCGGCTGGTGAAGGCTGCGGACATCGTTGACCTGCTGGCGCAGGCGCTTGCGTTCGAGCGGGCAGGAGCACGCGGTCTGGACGAGTTCTGGGAGGGTGCCGAAGCGCGCGACTTCAAGCTCGAAGGCGCGGCGAGGGAAGTGGTCGGCGAAGTCCTGTCGGCGCTCGCATGCGCGCGTGAGGAGATTAAAAAGTAAGCAACGTGCGGCGAGCAGTCGGCAGTTAAAATCCTTCTGTTCTTTACTCGGCGCTTATCGCACTTGTTATGTTTGATTGGCTGACGCAGACAATACACAGGTTTGGCCTGAGTTGGGGAGAAGTGCTGGTCGGGCTGGCGATCTCTGCGGCGACCTTCGTGCTCAGCCTCGCGGTGGTGACGTGGGTGCTGGTCAAACTCCCGGCCACATATTTCCACACGTCGCACGACCGCGACTTCTGGGTCGAGCGCCATCGCGTGCTGCGCTGGGGCGGCATCATCGCGAAGAATTTGTGCGGCTTGTTTCTCGTCGTGCTCGGCGTCTTGATGTCTCTGCCGGGCGTGCCGGGGCAGGGCGTCCTGACGATTCTGCTGGGCATCATGCTGCTCGACTTCCCCGGCAAGCGACGCCTGGAACAGAAGCTGGTCAAACAGCCTAAAGTTTTGCGCGCCATCAACGGCCTGCGCGAGCGATTCGACAAGCCGCCGCTCGTGCTCGACTGAAAGCAACGATGAGCGATCAAGAATGAAAGCATGGCTGTCAAATTCTTGCTTTTTACTTCCGTTTTCCGCCCACATCCTTCCTCCTTCGCTTTTCGCCGCGTTGACAAGGGCGAAGCGCGTTTGTTAGGTTCCTTTATCAATTTAAGCGACTGGAGCGAAACCTTTTTTGATTAGCATGTTGATGGTGCGCCGTCGCAGTTTTCTTTCGATGAACAACTTGAACCCCCCAAAGAGAATGCCGTTAAAACACCTGACGGTGTTTTTTATTATCGCCCTGCTGCTCTCCGCGTCCACCGGGTGCAGTAAATTCATCAAGAAAAAAGTTACCGTCCCGCCGGTGCTCACGCCGCTTCTGGAAGCGGACACGGCGAAGCTCATCGAAGAGATCAACCGGCAGGCGGCCCTGCGTTCGTTGAGCGGGAAGGTTGACTTACAGTTCCTCGACACGTCATTCGCCGAGTGCGGTCTGGTGGAGAAGTTCCGCACGGCGGAAGGCTCGCTGGTGGCGCAGCGCGACGGCCAGATTTACCTGGCGATTCAGGCACCGTTCGGCATCAAGATCGCGGAGATGAGTTCGGACGGCGAGCACTTCTGGGTCGCGCTCTATCAGGGCGACGAGAAGTACAGGCGCTTCGTGCAGGGCACGAACAACGCCGTCTACCGCAAACTTGACGCCGACGGCGCGAAGCCACGTTGCGACGGCGGCGGCGAAAAACAGTTGGCCGCCATGCAGCGCGCCACCGTCAGCACTCTGTCGAGCCTGCGCCCGCACCACTTCACAGACGCGCTGCTCCTGCGCCCCATCACCACCGAGAACTCGAATTTGATTTACGCGCAGGCCGAAAGCTTCGAGGAAGAACCCGACACGCGCGTGAGCGCGAAGAAGGGAGCGCGCGTCGTGCGCGGCTACTACGTGCTCTCGGAGCTTGAGCCGCAGGGCGCAAACCGCGCGCGTGTCTTGCGCCGCTTCTGGTTCGACCGCATCGGCGACATCCGTCTGGCGCGTGTCCAGACCTACGATGAGGGCGGCGCGCTGACGACCGACGTGGTCTACGGAGCGACTAAAAGTTTCGGCGAGGGCGGCGTCAAACTGCCTTCGATAGTGGAACTCACGCGCCCGCACGACAGCTATTCGATTCGCATGAGCTTCCAGCAGCCCGAAGCGGCGAAGGTCAACCAGCCGTTCGACAGGGACATCTTCGTTCTGAAGAACACTTCCAATCTGCCGGAAGTAAATCTGGACGCGCAGAAAAAATAGAGGCCGGGGGCCAGTGAAAACTGATTTCCACTAACCTCTGGTCTCTAATCTTCAACCACTGCCTTTTATGGATAATCTCGTCACAGCCAACATCCGACAGCGCCCGGTGCGCGCCATGGTGAGCGCAGCCGGGGTGGCGCTCGGCGTCTGTCTGGTGATGCTGTTTACGGGGCTGTCGCGCGGGATGTCGAACGATCTTCAGCGACGCTCGTCGAACATCCGCTCGGAGATCATTTTTACACGGGCTGGTTCGACCGATCTGACGAGTTCCACCGCCAACCTGAGCGTGAAGTACGCCGACGAGCTTCTAAAGATCGAGGGCGTGGAGTCGGCTGTGCCTTCGATTCGTTACGTGTCGCAGGGCGGGCGCGGCTTCGGCTTCGAGCAGGTGGAGGGCGTGGACTGGGAGCCTTTCGCACGCATGAACGACATGCGCCTCGTCAAAGGCCGTCCGCCGCAGGGCCTCAACGAAGTGGTCGTGGACGAGACCAAGGCGCGCAACAACAGCCTCAAGGTCGGCGACACGTTGAAACTCTTCGGCAATCAGGATTACAGCGTGTCCGGCATTTACACGCCGGAGGCCGGGCCGCGCGTCAAGATGTCGCTCGCAGCGATGCAGGACGCGCTGGAAGCGCCGGGCAAGTGCAGTTGGATTTACGTCAAGCTCAGGAAGCCGGACGAAGAAGTCGCGGTGGCGCGACGACTCGACGAGACCCTGCCGGGGAATAAAATTCAGTTGACGCGCGATGTCTTCACGAACGTCGAGAAGAGCATCCCGTATCTGGGCGTTTTCCTGCGCACGCTCGTCGTGCTGGCGGCCATCGTCAGCACGCTCGTCGTGATGCTGGCGATGTACACGACGATCACGGAGCGCACGCGCGAAATCGGCATCCTCAAGGCGCTCGGCGCGTCGCGCGGCTACATCGTCGGGGCGATTGAGAAGGAAGCGGTCTTCATCAGCGTGCTCGGCCTCGTCGCGGGCTTCGCCGCCTCGTTCGTCGCCGGATACCTGATTGAACGCTCCTATGGCCTGCCGTTTGAATACAGTTGGCGCTGGGCACTGACGGCGACGCTCATCGGACTCGGCGGCGGCATACTCGGCGCGCTCTACCCCGCTCTGCGCGCCGCCAACCTCGACCCGGTGAATGCGCTCTCGTATGAGTGATCAGTGATGCGTGATATGTGATAAGAAAGAACCTCCTGTCTTTCTCTTATCACTCATCACTCATCACTTATCACTGAATTGCTTATGAGGAAAATCCTGCAAGCCGAGAATCTGGAGAAGGTCTACCGTGTGGGTAGCGTGGACGTGCCTGCTCTGCGGGGCGTGTCGCTCGACGTGGAAGAGGGTGAGTTCGTCGCGATCATGGGGCCTTCGGGGTGCGGCAAGTCAACCATGCTGCACCTGCTCGGCGGGCTGCTGACGCCGACCAGCGGGCGCATCATCATTGACGACGAAGACTTAACCGCCGCCTCCGACGCACGCCGCACAGACATCCGACGCCGCAAGATCGGCTTCGTCTTCCAGCGTTTCAACCTCTTTCCGACGCTCACGGCGGAAGGAAATCTGCGCCTCGCCGAGCGCATCCACGCGGGCGGCGACGGCAAGAAAGACGATCCCGAACGACGACGCGAAATCCTCGGCCTGCTCAAGCTCGAAGATAAGATGCATCACAAGCCTCTGGAACTCTCCGGCGGCGAGCAGCAACGCGTCGCCCTCGCACGCGCCCTCGTCACGAGTCCCGCCATCATCCTCGCCGACGAGCCGACCGGAAATCTTGACACGGAGAACTCCGCCATCGTGCTCAATATGTTTCAGGAGATGAACTACCGGCTCAACCAGACCATCATTATGATTACGCACAACCCCGAAGCCGCCGCCATGTGCAAACGCATTATCCAGATGCGCGACGGCCAGATCATTGCGCCGCCGCACTGGTTCGAGGGGGGCGAACTTAAACCCCCCGGACTGCATCACAATGTGTCTCTTGGAGCGAAAAAATTGCTCCTTCCGCCCGAAAATCTAGGGCAAAACCCCGGCGCACAGGAGATTTTGAAGGGCGCGCAATTTGCAACCAGCCGCCCTGAAGTGCGCGTCAGAGGGTGGCGCGAAATGGTGGATGGTGACGGCAAAGTAGTCGCCTACGAAGTTGACATAGAGTAATCATTAACTATAATCACCCGGATTCGAGACCGGGCAGGAGTCTCCCCAACTTAACTCAAAGGAGTTTGCATGAAGAAGTTAGTTTCGCTTGGCCTCGTTAGTTTAATGTTGATAGCCTCGCTGGTCGTCACCCCACGGCCCGCGAGCGCGCAAGGCCCCGGCCTTGTCAGTTCCATCCTTAATCGCATGGAGCGCAACCGCCGTGACCTGCGTAGCCTGCACGCCGGTTTGGTGATGCAGAAATACAACGCGCAGCTTCACGACATGGACACATTGTTCGGCGAAGTGCAATACATCCCCGGCTCCGGGCGCAACATGTCTGTGCGCGTTGACTGGCACAAGCCACAGGTCGAGATGCTGGCGGTGAAAGACGGGCAGTACACGCTCTATCGCCCGCGTCTGAACATGGCTTACAAAGGCACTACAGCCTCCACTTCTAAAAGCACCAAAGTGAGCAGCGTACTCGGTTTCGGTCTCAACGCTTCAGGCGCGCAGTTGAAGAGCAACTTCGACGTGCAGCCTGTCGGTGAGGGGACTCTGGACGCCGGTGGCCCGCATGTGGTGATGCTGAAACTGATCCCGAAGGGCAACGCCGGCTACCAGTTCGCCGAAGTCTGGGTGGACGACAGCGGCATGCCCGTGCAGACGCGCGTCACCGAGAAGAACGGCGACTCGACGCTCGTGCGCCTGACACCCGCGACGCCTTGCCTCAGACGCGCACGTTCGCGTATTTTCTAACGAAGTTTTCAGAAGGAACACTTCGGGCGCGTTTGTAGTTTGTCACCCCGCGACGCCCGACGGCCACCGGCCTAAACCGTTTCAATGAAGAGAAGCACATTTCTCAAGCTCAAGCTGCGCGAGGCGACGTTCATCTCGCGCGCTCTGCTCTCGACGCGCCATCCCGTGCTCGCGCACGTCATACCGATGCGCCGCTGCAACCTGGACTGCACCTATTGCAATGAGTACGACAAGGTCTCTGAGCCAGTCCCCTTGGACGTGATGAAGCAGCGGCTCGACAAACTCGCAGACCTCGGCACCTCGATCATTACCATTTCGGGTGGCGAGCCGATGATGCATCCCGGCATCTACGAGATCGTCCGCCACATCCGCCGTCGCGGGATGCTCGCCGGCCTCATCACCAACGGCTACTACCTGACGCCCGCAAAGATCAAGAAGTTCAACGAGGCCGGACTCGAATATCTACAGATCAGCATTGATAACGTCGAGCCGGATGAGGTCTCAAAAAAGAGCCTGAGCCTGCTCGACAAGCGTCTGCGCTGGCTCTCCGAACACGCAGACTTTCAGGTCAACATCAATTCCGTGATCGGCAGCGGCGTCAATAAACCGGAGGACGCGCTCGTTATTGACAAGCGCGCTCTCGAACTGGGTTTCACCAGCACCATCGGCGTCATCCACGACGGCAGCGGCGAACTCAAGCCGCTCGGTGACAACGAGCGTCGCGTCTACCGCGAAGTGCAAAAACTTCCCGACCATCACGAGTTCGAGCCGATTGAGATTAAGAGTGCGTGGCAGGGCCTGTGGCAGCTTGCGCGCAACGTCGGGCGACGCGAGTATGCGCGGCTCGACTGGTTTCAGGAGAAACTCATCGCGGGCAAGCCGAACGAGTGGCGCTGCCGCGCAGGCGCGCGCTATCTCTACGTCAGCGAGGATGGGTTAGTCCACTACTGCTCGCAGCAGCGCGGCCTGCCCGGCATCCCACTTGAAGATTACACGATGGAAGATTTCGAGCGCGAGTACAACACGGAGAAATGGTGCGCTCCCTTCTGCACGGTCGCCTGCGTCCACAAAGTCTCCGTCCTCGATAACTGGCGCGACCCGCAGATCGGCACACAGAACGCACGCCCGCAAAAACTCCGCGACGCCATCGGGCGCGTCCTGCGCGCCGAATGATTGCAAAGTAACTTGATTGAGACGAGCCTCAAGCGAAGCGGAAACGCATTCCCTTGAGGCTTTCTAGTCTGGATTGAGAGTTCGTAGCAGTTCCCGCGAACGAGTTTCTGCGGCATTGCAGAGCGCGCCGGGAGGTGTCCGGGCGCAGACGCGGCTTTGCAGAAATTTTTGATATGCGTCGGCTGCCTCGGATGTGTGACCAAGCAGTTCAAGCTCGGAAGCGATGCGATAAGAGAGCGTTTCATCCGGCTCGCCGCCGCGCTTTGCGGCGAGGAATTCAGCCAGAGACTCTTCCGCCCGCCCCGCCCTTGCGAATTCCAGACCGAGCAACTTGTGTGTGTGCGGGTCGTCTTCCAGTTTCAGTGCGGCGCGATATTCACGGATCGTCTGCTCCCCCCGCTCGTGTAGCTTCGACCGCTCGGCGCGTGCCAGATGAGCGTCAACGGTCTGGTAATCGCGGTAGAAAAAGAAAGCCCCTGCCGATAGCAACAGTGCCGCGTAAAGGAGAGACGATGCGAAGTCTCGCCGCGTTCGTCCCTGCTTTTCATCCCTATCTGCTGAATCATCCGCGACAGAACTCATCACTTCGTCCAACGCCGGCTTCGGCTCTGCGACTCTCTCGCGCGTTGGCAATCGCGCGTCGGAGCGCAGAAGCTCCCAAGCGGCGAGGAGAGGCAGGACGACCAGCGGGAAGAGAAAGGTTGAGGCGAAGACGGTGAGTGCGACGGCGACTGCTGCGGGCGTGCCGGTGCCTCGTCGTCGCAGGCGTGAGAGCGCCCATGCGGAGGCGAACGTGGCGAGCAGGTAGCTGGCCGGGCGCAGTAGCTCGGAGAAATCCCCTGCGGAGACTTGCCAGCCCGCGCCCACCAGCCCGCCCTTAAACTTGCTGCGGCAGCGTGCCGCCGATGGTGTAGAGCGTGACGGAACTGGACAGGCCCATCCCTGAGAGCCTGCCCGCCATCATCACGAGCGTCTCGCCCTGCTGCACGATGCCCGCTTCGAGCAGCGTCCGTTCGCCGATTTTCAGCATCTCCTCCGTGTTGCCGCACTGCGCGTGGATGATGGCTTCGACGCCCCAGACGAGCGCCAGTTCGTTGAGGACGTTTTTGTCGGGCGTCAGCGCGATGATGCGTTGCGCGGGACGCAGCGCGGCGAGGCGGCGTGCCATCAATCCAGACTCGGTGAAGACGGCGGTGGTCTTCGTCCCCATCTCTTCAGCCGCGAGCGCCGCCGCCTCGCACAGCGCACGGCTGACCTTGCCGGACTGCTTGCCCGCCCAACGCGTGATGTCGAACTGTTCGTTCTGCCGGCCAGCCTCCGCCGACTCGATGATGCGCGCCATCGTCGCCACGGCGAGCGCCGGGTATTTGCCGGTCGCCGTCTCTGCGGAGAGCATCAAGGCGTCGGTTCCGTCCCACACGGCGTTCGCCACGTCGGAGGCTTCGGCGCGCGTCGGGCGCGGCTCATAAATCATGGACTGCAACATCTGCGTCGCCGTGATGACGAGCTTACCTTTTTTGTTCGCTCCCTCGATGATGCGCTTCTGGTAGACGGGGACGAGTTCGACGCTCGTTTCGACGCCGAGGTCGCCGCGCGCGACCATCACGCCGTCGGCGGCTTCGATGATATCGTCCAAGTGGTCAATCGCCTCTGCCTTCTCGATCTTCGCGATGAGCGGAGCGTTGCCGCCCGCCGCCTTGATGAGCGCCTTGGCCTCCACGCAGTCCTCCGCGCGGCGCACGAACGAGAGCGCGATGTAGTCGGCGCGCACGCGCACGGCCCACTGTAGGTCGCGGCGGTCTTTGTCCGTCAGTGAAGGGATGGGCAGCGCGACGCCCGGCAGGTTGATGCCCTTGCGCTCGCCCAAGATACCGCCGTTGACGACGGAAACTGTCTGTTGTTCGCTTTGAATCTGCCTTTTGTAATACTCCCCGCGACTGCCCGGCGTCAAATTAAGGGATGAGGGCGGCGCGACGCGGGATGAAGAAAAGCAAGAGCTTACTTTTCATCCGTCATCTCTCCGCCCTCATCCTTTGTCGCTAGTCTGCTTTGGTCGCGAGCGCCGTCTGGATGGCGTCTTCGAGCCTGCCGGAGACTTCGTCGTCGAAGCCTACGAAGTGTTCGACGAGGCGACCCTGCCGGTCGAAGACGAAGGTCTGCGGAATCACGTCGTTGTCGGCGAGGAACGTGCTGATTAACTCGTTGTCCGGGTTGGCGAGTTGATATTGGATGCCGAGCGCCTTGACGTAGTCGGGTACTTTGGCCTGATCTTCCGCGCCGCCGACGTTCAGCCCGACGACCTTCAAGCCCTGCGGGCCGAGCCGTCGCTGGAGAGCGACGAGGTGCGGTATCTCGTCGCGGCAGGGCGGGCAGTATGTGCCACGTCCTTCCTGGACGCGCCGTCGAGGCTGCACGAAGTGAGAAGCAGGATGCAGAGGACGCAGGCAAGCATGGCCTGCATCGAGCGGGAGAGACGCGGACACACGGGAAATGCGATCTTCATTTCAGCCAGAACTCCTTCGGGCGAGAGCGTGGAATATTCTACACAAGCCCTGAGAGCTAAGCACGTCTGACGCACACCCCCGTCGAAGGTCGAGCGACACACCCGCGCTCCGGCGAGGAGCACGGCAAATCCCGGCCTCGCAACACTCGCTTCGCCACGGTTTATATCTTGATTTATCTCAGAAATCAGGGCGGCGGCCAGCTTCGTCGTCCGACGTATCGGCGTCGGCGTTCACTTCGTCGAGGGGCGGGGGAACCTCTTCGGCGGGCACGGAATATTCCTCGTTGGCCCACGCGCCGAAGTCAATCAGCTTGCAGCGTTCGGAACAGAAAGGGCGGGCTGGATTGTCTTTCCACTCGGTGGGTTGACCGCAGTTGGGACACTTCTTGAGGGTCATCGGCAGCAAATCATCAAACGTGAATCGTCAATCGTGAATGGAAGACAGACAGGCAGCTTTTATCCGTTCACGATTGAGAATGGCGATTGACGTTCCTTCCGGCTGAGAGTTTGGCTCATACCGCAGCGGTGGTGGCAGCCGGAGTCTTAATCAGAATTTTACGATCTACGAAGTCAATGATACCCGCGCGCCTGAGCGCGTTCAAGCGGACGGTCACGCTCTCGCGCGTCGAGCCGACGATGGAGGCGATCTCACGATGCGGCAGCGCAAGGTCAATGAGGACGCCGCCCGGCTCAGTCCGCCCGTAGCGTTCGGAGAGTTCGAGGAGCAGCTTGTCGAGGCGGGCCGGAATGGTGTCGAGCGCGAAGTCCGCGACGCGGCGCTCGGCTCGCGCAAGGCGTTGACCGACCAGGCGGAAGGTGTAATCATAGAGTTCGCGGCTCGCCGCCATCCCCTCTTGATAACCCCCCACAGGAATCCGCAGCAGGCGCACATTTTCGTAAGCTGCCGCCCACTTTTCGCGCGTCCCGGAGGCGTAGAGCGCCGACTCGCCGAAGAGCGACCCGACGCCGAGAATGTCTATCACGGCCTCGCGCCCGCTCGGCTCTTCGATGGCGCAAAGTTTGACGCGGCCACGCGCGATCAGGTAGAGCGCGTCGGCTCCTTCGCCGCGACGGTAGATGAAGCGGCGGCGGCGAAAGTCAACCGCCGTCGAGTCGTCTGCCAGTAGCGTGATCGTCGCTTCGTCGAGGCGCGCGCCGATTTCCGATTGGCGTATAATCTCCGCGCGCTCTTCCACGGTCAGGTCGCATGCACGTCGGTGTAACATGATTTGTGAGTCCTTGTGGTACGAGGTGGATTTCGTGAAACTTTACAAGCTGTCTTCAGCTTTCGCGCCCGGCATGGCGACGAACAGCAAGGAGACGCGACGAAGCTCCGAAAACTGCCTGGGCCGTGTTTGTGGAGACGAAAACGTGCGTGGAAACCGCTGCTGCTGTACGAGGCCTTTCCTTCGTATATGTTCGATGAGGAAAAGTAATAATATA
Organism: Acidobacteriota bacterium; assembly: GCA_020200155.1. Taxonomy (GTDB): domain Bacteria; phylum Acidobacteriota; class Blastocatellia; order Pyrinomonadales; family Pyrinomonadaceae; genus JAIVJG01. The sequence continues at coordinate 35,958 of JAIVJG010000168.1, forward strand.
ACCGAATGCGAACGGCAACCGTCCTTGTTGGCGGGCACTCTAACACGAAGCGCCGAAGTGCGCAAGAACAGTTTTTTTGAATAAAACCCTTATGGCAAGCAAGTTCAACGTTCTGGTCGTTGACGACGAAGAGGACAAGCGCGAGTTTCTGGTCTACGCGCTGAAACTGGAAGGCTACGAAGTCCACACCGCCGAAGACGGCGTGGCGGGCCTGGCCGCCATCGAAGCCTGCCAGCCCGACCTGATTATCAGCGACGTGATGATGCCGAGGATGGACGGATACGAGATGATCCGTCGCCTGCGCTCCAACCCGCAGACGAGGTTCATTCCAGTAATCATCCAGTCCGCCGCGCGTGGCGATGCACAGGACATACGCCTCGGCTCGGAGGTCGGCGCGCTCGGCTACATCACAGACCCGACCGACCTCCAGCTGCTGCGCACGCGCGTCCGAACGCTGCTCGAATTCAAAAACTACCTCGACTCGTGCGAGGAAGCCGCGTTCACAGATCACCTGACGGGCCTTGCCAACCGCCGCCGCTTCGAGCGGCAACTGGAACGAGAAGTCGCGCGCGCGTCCCGCTACGCCCATCCATTCTGCCTGCTGTTGCTCGACATAGACCACTTCAAGACGGTCAACGATACCTGCGGGCACGACGCGGGCGACGAGACGTTGCGACTCGTCGGCAACTGCATACAAGCCGGAACGCGCGGCAACGACACGGGCGCGCGCATCGGCGGCGACGAGTTCGCAGTGATTCTCACGGAGACGAATTTCGAGCGCGGCCTCGAAGTCGCCGAGCGCCTGCGCGCAGCCATTCGTGCGATGAGCATCCCCGTCGTCGGAAACGTCACGGCGAGCCTCGGCGTCGCTGAACTGCCGTCGTGCGCCGCGAGCGAGCACGAACTCAGGGCGATGGCGGACGCCGCACTCTACGAGGCCAAGCGCGCCGGTCGCGACCGCGTCTGTCGTGCACCCACTTTAACCGAACCGAACCCCGCGCTCGGCGTATCGTAAAGATAGGGATGAATGCGGAATGCGGCAGTGATGCATGAAGAAATGCTATCCGCACGTGATTCATCGCGTATCATTCCGCATTCATTATTTTAGGAGTATGTATGGCTGACTATCGAGACAAGTTGGACGAGTGGCGCGAGGCGGCGCGGCGCAGGGCGCGCGAGTTGGACGAGAAGTACGGCATCAAGGAGCGCGTCGAAGAGGGGGCGCGTGTGGCGACTGAGGCGGCGCGGCGCGGCGCGGAGAAGGTCGCAGACGGGGCGGAGCGCGCGCACGCGGAAGCCGAACGGCTCGGCGAAGAGTTCGACCTGCGCGAGCGCGCCGGCGAGGTGCGTGGGCACGCGCAGGACGCGGGCGAGCAGGCGAAGCGTGCGGCGGAAGAGGCCGCGCGCGTGGCCCGCGAGGCGCGAGAGAAGCTGCGAGCGCATGGCCGCAAGGCCGGCGTCAAAGCCGGCGAGGTGATCGGGAGCGCCAAACAATATTACGAGCGCGCCTCGCGCGTCTACGACTTCAGCGCGCGCGCCACGCGACTCACGACCGCCTCGACCGTCGGTGCTTTCCGCGCCTACGACTGGGCGCGGCGAAACCCGAAGCGCGCCATCACGGTGACGCTCTCGCTGGCGGCTGGCGTCCGCCTCGGCGCGGCGCTGCCCGGCCTCGACGCCGTCCTCATCGGCGCGCACCCGCACTGGTTCACGCACTCGGCGCTGCCGGTCTGGGCGCTACGCCGCGCCGGGAAGAAATTCGACAGCTACCTGCGCGAGCGCGAGCAGCTACTCGCCAGAGGTGAACTATCAAAGGCCGAAGCCGAGCGCGTCGAGTTCGAGCGCAAAATCGTGCGCTACGTCGGCGCGCCGCTGCTCGGCGCGTTCAGTTGCGCGGCGGGCGTCGCGATGTGCGCGCAGATTTTTCAGCCCGGCCCCATCGTCGGCGCGCCCATCAGTTGGCTGCTCGGCGGCAATCCCGTCCTCGACGGCATCTGGCTTTTCGCGAACGGAGTAGTTTGCTTCCAGCAGGGCTACAAATTTTTCATGATTGCCCTGCGAGATCAGGAAGACGCCGTGCGCGTGGTGCGCGAGTTGAAAGGATTACTGCCCGCTGCCGCAGGGGCTTAAGCTGAGGTTGGGAAAGAATATCGAGCCGGCCACTAACGACCCGCCTTGACGCCTTCGCGCGCTCAAGACCGTCGCCGAGTGGCCGGCTTTTTTTGTCTAACCCACGGTCAGAGGGAAGGGCGTGAACGAAAGCAGGAAGACGATCAGCGTCAGCACGGCGACGAGCGTGCGCGCGAGTCCGAGCGGTTCGCTTTCGTCTTCGGCTTCGGGGTGTCGCACGCGGAGCATGATGAAGAGCAGAACGGCGTAGACGATGCCGCTCGGTGCGCCGTGCCAGAACCAGCCCAGTGGCGCGAGCGCGAGCATCGAGAGGAAAGCGAAGAGGCCGAGGCGACGATGCACGCGCGCACCGAAGACTGCGTAAGTGGCGTGCCCGCCGTCGAGTTGCCCGACGGGCAGGAGATTCAAACTCGTCACCAGCAGGCCGATCCAGGCGGCGAAGTAAAACGGGTTCGGCGCGATGTTGGCGAGGCCGCGAACGCCCATCGCGTGTGCCAGCAGGCGCAACAGCGGCGGGTCGTTGAAGACGATGAGCGTGCCGTCGGCTGCGGCTGGAATCACCTGTGCCTGCGCCGTCAGGAGCGCGGCGACGGCGACGGGGATGAGCGTCAGGAATCCCGCGAGCGGCCCGGCGACCCCTATGTCAAAGAGCGCGCGACGCGACGGCAGCGGCGACTTGATCCTGATGAACGCGCCGAGCGTGCCCGCCATGAAGGGCGGCGGCATGGGGATGAAGAAGGGCAGCGTTGCGTCAACGCCGTAGGTAATAAACGGGAATGAAAAATGCGTAGTCGAGAGGCGTGCCCAAAGAGATCGAAGGGTCTGGAATTTCGTTGCCGGGGATGAGAAAGGTAATGCCCGCCCACGTCGCGGTCAGTGCCGTCAGAAGAAAGAGCGACGTGTGCAGCACCCACTCGCGGGCGGTCGGGCGCGCGGCGCGGCGGCGGGAGAAAGTCTCCGCGCGCGGCACGAAAGTGGGAATGCTTCGGACTGATTCGGACATAGAAGCAGAAGTTGGAGATCAGAGGTCAGTAAAGAGCAGACGATTTTCACCAGTCTCTGACCTTTAACCTCTGGCCCTGCTTTTTTAGAATTTCGTGTCGGGCGGGCGTGTGTCCGCGCCGGCGTGGGTGTCGGATTCGGCGTGGTCGTTGGAGTGTGCGCCGCCCTCTTCATGTTCGTCGTGCGCTCCGTCGTCGGCCTCGAAGCCGTGTGCCTGAAGTTCCTTGCCGGGCTTGAAGCGGATGGTCTTGCCTGAAGGAATGGCGACCTCTTCGCCGGTGCGAGGATTACGCCCGACGCCGCGCTTGCGTGGCTTGACGACGAAAACGCCGAAGCCGCGCAACTCGATGCGTTCGCCGCGCGCAAGCGCCTCTTTCATCGAACGGAAGAGAGCATCCACGGCTTGCTCGGCCTTCATTTTCGCGACGCCGGTTCGGTCGGCCACGCGGTTGACGATATCGAGTTTAATCACGTTGCTTCTCTGCCTCCGCTTTCTCAGCCTCTCCGCCCGGTGCTGGTTTTGTCTAAGGCTGGCAACACTTTACGTTTGGATAATAGAGACGCGCCGACGAGGCTGTCAAGCAAGAGGTTGGAGGCTTGAGACTGGATGCTGAAAACTACGCCCCGCTTTTTCACAAGCCTTCAGTCTCAAGCCTCAAGCCTCTTTAATGCTGCGTTGACAAAGAGCGCGGCGCGCGGCTAACCTCGAAATCCGAAAGCTTTCGCAGTCGCGCGCTCCTGAATACCGGAGCGCAAGCCGTGCGGAGCGCCACACACGACTATGTTCAAAAGTAAGAGCCAGCAGACGCCTGTGTTCGGCGACATCACGGCTGACGACGACCGAGACATCGAGATTCGACGCCCGCAGGACGAGTCGCGCCAGCACTTCTGGGCGGAGACGCGCCTGCTCGTGCGCGACCTGACCTTCGCCCTCCTGATCGCCGTGCTCGTCATCGTCTTCGTCGTGCAGCCCGTCAAGGTCGAGGGCACTTCAATGCTCCCGCGCCTGCACGACGGCGAGAGGATTTTCGTCAACAAACTCGTCTACTACGGGATGCCGCCCATTGACCGCGGCGACATCATCGTCTTCTGGTTCCCGGACGACCCGTCGAAGAGTTACATCAAGCGCGTCATCGGCCTGCCCGGCGAGACGGTGCAGGTGCGCGACAATCACATCCTGATTAACGGCAAGGAACTCGCCGAGCCTTACCTCGACCCCTCACACAACGCCGCGCCCTACGGCTTGATGAAGATGGACGACACGCAGTTGGGACGCAGCGGCACTGTCTACATCAGGCCACACTACTACTTCGTGATGGGCGACAACCGCGACAATTCGAGCGACTCGCGCAGTTGGGGGTTGGTGCCTGAGAAGTACGTCTACGGCAAGGCGCTCTTTCGCTACTGGCCGCTCTCGCAGGCGAGCGTCATCAAACACGAAACCGAGTACCCAGGCATCTCCCGCCGCGATCTTGTCCCACGCGCCGACGCGGACGAAGAAGACACAGAGCAGTGAAAGATTGTAAGCCGCTTTTATGACCGACTGGCTGCGCCCACTGCTGAAAATGTTCTACGCGCCCGCGCGTGGGATGGCGGAAGTGCGTGACCGCGCGCCGTTGTTGCCGGCGGTGCTGTTGGCTTTCATCGCGCATGGCGCGTACCTGCTCTACGTGCTCTGGCCCAACCTGCTCAGTGCTGAAGAGCTGGTGTGGAATGGTTTCGGAGGGTTCGCCTCAGTCGCCTGGAAGGTGGCGGGCGATTTACTCTTCACGGCGATTGTCTTCGTGCCGGTCGTTATCTTCGTCTCCAACATGATGGAGCGGCGCGCGAGCTTCGGCATCGCCCTTCAGCAGGAGTACGCGCCCGTGGCCTCCGCCGTTCTTTACGCACGCACTCTCGCCAGCCTTCTCGCGCTTCCTTTCGCCGCGCTGATGCGTGTGAGCGGGATCGAAGCGATGAACTATCATATGCTGGGCGAGATGGCGAACAAAAGCGGTACGAGCATCGAGGAACTGCTGGCCGAGAAGCCTTTCCTACTGGCCGAGAGCTTCGCCTTCACGATCATGTTGCCGCTGCTGACGCTCTGGGTGGTCATTGCACTGATTCACGTCCAGCGCAAAGAACTGGACGAGGCCCGCGCACGCTTCGAGCGCGCCGTCGAGATTGACGCCGACGAGTTGGACGCGCATTACCAGTTGGGACGCATCGCGCGCACGCAGAATCGTCTGCCCGACGCGATTAAAAATTTCGGCGAGGTCGTCGCGCGCGACCCTTCGCATTCGCAGCACGAAATCTGGCGCGAGATCGGCGCGACCTACCTCGCCGCAGGGCAGTTTACCGACGCGCAGGACGCGCTCGAATGTTTCCTCGAACGCCGCCAGTCCGACCCGGAAGGTCTCTACCTGATGGGACGCGCGCACGCCGGACTGGGCCGGCAGCGCGAGGCCGTCGAATGGATGAAAGCCTGCATCGAGGCCGTCAAGACCTCGCCCGCCTACAAGTACCGCGCCGAGAAACGCTGGCTCAACGAGGCGCAGCAGTTTCTGCGTTCGCAGGCTTGATTAAAACGAGATGACAAAAAGAGAAACTAAACCCGCTCTGCTCATGCTCGAAGACGGTCGCAGCTTTCGCGGGCGCGCGTGGGGCGCGGAGGGCGAGGCGTGCGGCGAGATGGTCTTTAACACTTCGATGTCGGGCTATCAGGAAGTTCTGACCGACCCATCGTATGCGGGGCAGATCGTTTGCATGACGTACCCGCTCATCGGCAACTACGGTGTGAACAGGGCGGACGAAGAGTCAGCGCGTCCATGGGTCGAGGGTTTCGTCGTGCGCGAGGCGAGCCGCACGGCGTCGAACTGGCGCTCGGAAGAGACGCTCGACGCTTACCTCAAACGTTGGAACGTCGTCGCCATTGACCACATAGACACACGCGCTCTCGTCCGGCACATCCGCGAGCGAGGAGCGATGCGCGCGTGTATCTCGACGATTGACACGGACGAGCGGAGCGTGCTTGAGAAGGCCGTCCGCTCCGCGCCGATGGAGAACAGGGAACTGGCGAGCGTGGTGACGACGACGCGAGCTTACGAAGTCGCGCCGGAAAGCGCGGAACGCTTTCACGTCGTCTGCTACGACTTCGGCGTCAAGAGAAATTCCCTGCGCGAACTCGCGCGCATGGGTTGTCGCGTCACCGTCGTCCCGGCTTCGACGCCGGCGGCGGACGTGCTGGCGATGCGTCCCGACGGCGTCTATCTTTCAAACGGGCCGGGCGACCCGGCTTCAATGGATGAAGTCGTGCGCGAGATTCGCAGCCTCGCCGAGAGCGGCGTGCCGACGTTCGGCATCTGCTTTGGCCATCAACTTCTGGGACGCGCGTTCGGCGGCGCGACTTACAAACTGCGCTTCGGCCATCGCGGCGGCAACCAGCCGGTGAAGGACATGCTGACCGGCAGAGTGGAAATAACTTCGCACAACCACGGCTTCGCGGTACGCGCCGAGAGTCTGCCGGAAGATGTGGAGGTGACGCACGTCAATCTCAATGACGACTGCGTCGAGGGCATGCGACACAAACGCCTGCCGATCATCTCCGTGCAGTACCACCCGGAGGCCGCGCCCGGCCCGCACGACGCCGCGCACCACTTCCAACGCTTCATCGAGTTAATGGAGCACGAGCACGCCGCGCGCTGACGCGTGCGTCATCTCTCGCTTCGTCTCGACAAATAGATCGCGCCGGTCAAATCTTCCGAACTCAAAAGTTCTATGCGGCGTGTTCCGGCAACGCCGCCAAAGAAAAATTCTCTCCAAACTGCCGTTAGTTTAAGCGTCGGTTGGCGCGGGACGCGCGGACGCGGTCGAAGGCGCGTGCGTGGGTGTGACGTTGACGGGCGGCGCTGTTTCATTCGCATCGGCGGGCGCGGCGACGGGAGGCTGCTCCACCGGCTTGAGGAGTTCGGCGACGAGGCCGGTGCCGCCCCTGTGTTCGAGCCAGTGCCGGTACGTGACGGTGATGATGGCGACAACCGGGATGGCGAGGAAGATTCCAGCCGTGCCGGCCAGTTCATGCCCGGAGAGGATCGCCAGAATCACAGCGAGCGGGTGAAGGTGTATGCCGGAGCCGATCAAACGCGGGTAGACGACGTAGTCATGCACGATGCGCAGCACCGTCAGGAAGAGCAGCACCCAGAGCACCCCGCTGCCGGAGTCGAGCAAGGTGACGAGCGTGGCGATGATGGCGACCACGAGCGGCCCGACCAGCGGGATGAATTCCAGTAACCCTGCGACCACTCCGAGCACGAGTGCGTAGCGCACGCCGAGAAGCGCGAAGCCGATGGTGCAGATCGTGCCGATCAGCAGACAGGCCGTCAGTTGTGCGCGGATGTACGCGGCCAGCGTGCTGCTGACATCCTGAAAAAACTCGTCGCCGCGCCAGCGGATGCGCCCGCTCGGCAGCATCTCAAGCGCCGTGCGCCGAAAACTCTCCGCGTCCTTGAGAAGAAAAAATGCCATGATCGGCACGAGGATAAGCCAGGGGATGTAGGCGAGAAACGCGGGCACGCTCTGAATGACGCTCTTCGTCGCCTCGCCGGGTTCGTACTGGCCCGTCTTCTCGTCCTTCGTCAGGAAAGAATCTATGGTGCGCGTTACCGCGTTGTTGGCGGCAGAGCGCGCGACCGGCGGCAGGTTCAGCCGCTCGTAGAGCTTGTCCATCTCCTGTGCGCGCGTCCTGGCGTTCGTCAGGTACTGCGGCGCTTGTTTGCTGAGGTCTGATATTTGATTCCCGATGCGCGGCGACAGGAAGTAAAAAGTCAGAAAGAGCGAGCCGAAGATGACCAGATAGACGATTCCGATGGCGAGCGAGCGCGGCACGACTCGCTCCCGACCGCGCACGCGCACGGGCTGGCGTACCATCTCGACGAGCGGCGCGACCAGATAGGCGAAAAAGATCGCCAGCACGACCAAGAGCAGGATGCTTTCAAGCGCGTAGAAGGCCCACATCACGCCGGCGACCGCCAGCACGATGAGGATGATGCGCAGGATGGCGCGCGTCTGCGGCCATGCCGCTTCCGAGGCCGCGACGGCGGCGGTCTCCGCCATCTCCTTCCTTTCCGCACGCTCTGAAATTTCTTCGTCCAAAGTTGTTCGCCCCCGTCTTCTAATGAAGAGAAATGAAGGAACAAGCCCGCGCTTTAGAAGCGGTGTTTGGAGTGTTCGCCGTCTCCGTGTTTCTTCGCCGCCCAATGATGCCTCAATTAGAGTGGCGAAAACAATGTCAATAGCTCACTGTTGCAGGCCCATCGAGTTTTTCCAGCGCCTTAATGGTTTGTCGAAGTACGTCGCCGGCCCTGTCGTTCCGCTTCGCGGATGGACATCCAATTTCGTGAACGCCGTCGGACTTAACGCGAGCGCTTCCGGCTTTCTGAAACAAACCCGGCTGATGTACCGTATCTTCTGTTCGCCGCATTTTGTCGTAGCTGTCCAACGACTTCTGCATTTTCATTTTAAGGAGAGGATCATGCGTAGACTCCTGCTGGGGATTGCCGGGCTGGCTCTTTTCGCCATGCCCGCTTCGGCGCAGACCGCCGACGAGATTATCGCCAAGTACATCAAGACCGTCGGCGGCATGGAAAAAATCCAGGCCGTCAAGACGCTTCGCCGGACGGGTAAGTTTAACGGCGGGGGCGGATTCGAGGCGGCCATTCTTGAGGAGAATAAGCGCCCCAACATGGTGCGGCAGGAGTTCGCCCTTCAGGGACTGACCGGCATCAATGCCTACGACGGGCGAGCCGGTTGGAAAATCCAGCCGTGGCAGGGCAAGAAAGACCCTGAGCCGCTCGGCGAAGAGGAGATGAAATCTATCGTTGAAGACTCCGATCTGGACGGGCCGCTCGTTAACTACCGGCAGAAGGGGAACAAGGTAGAGTTCGTCGGCATGGATCAAGTCGAGGGCACAGACGCCTTCAAGCTCAAGCTGACGACGGCGAACGGCGACGTTCGTTACTACTACATGGACACGGATTATTACGTCCCGATCAAGATAGACACCAAGCGCATGATTCGCGGCGCGGAGCGCGAGTACGAGACCGTGCTGGGCGACTACAAGGAAGTCGCCGGCTGGTATCTACCGCACTCAATCGAGGTCGGCCCGAAGGGCAGCCAGTTCAGGCAGAAGGTCACATACGAAAAGATCGAAGCCAACCTCCCCGTTGACGACAATCGTTTCCACCTGCCCGCGACGGCAGCAGCGCAGCCGCAGCCCTCCAAAGCGCCCGACGCTTCACAGACACAGCCGAAAAAGCAGGACAGTAAGCAGCCGGACGCGGGGAAGCCTCCGACCAAGCCCGAAGTGAAATGAGTTTGACTAATTCAGTAGCGAGAGAGGATTCGAGAGAGATGAAGAGAATTGTCGAGGGTTGTTTCAAAGCAGCGTTCCTGAGCATTTCACTAGCGGGCATCGTCGCGGCGCAGACATCCACGCAAACGGCGCAGCAGCCTTCCGTCGTCAAGGTGGATTCCGAGACGATCTCCGGCCTCGGCGCGCGTAACATCGGCTCGGCGGCGATGAGCGGGCGTATCGCGGCGATTGCCGCCGCGCGGGAAGCAGGACGGCTGACCGTCTACGCCGGTTCGGCGAGCGGCGGTGTCTGGAAGTCCGTCAACGGCGGCACGACCTTCAAGCCTGTTTTCGACAAGCAGTCCGTCCAGTCAATCGGTGCGATCACGATTGACCCGAAGAATCCGAAAGTGATCTGGGTGGGCACGGGCGAGCCTTGGACGCGCAACAGCGTCTCTGTCGGCGACGGTGTCTATAAGTCCGTGGATGGCGGCGACAACTGGACGAACGTCGGACTGCGTGAGACCGAACGCATCGCCAAAATTCTGGTTGACCCGAACGACACGGACACGGTTTACGTCTGCGCGCCGGGCAAGCTGTGGAGCGACTCGGACGAGCGCGGCGTTTACAAGACGACCGACGGCGGCAAGACCTGGGCGAAGATTCTGAAGGGTGCGAACGCCTCGACGGGCTGCTCCATGTTAACGATGGACAGGCAGAACCCGAAGACGCTCTACGCGGGCATGTGGGACTTCCGGCGCAAGGGCTGGACGTTCCGCTCCGGCGGCGAGAGCGCCGACTCTCCCAGCGCAAGCGGCCTCTTCAAGACGACCGACGGCGGCGCGACCTGGACGGAACTCAACGAGGGGAATGCGAAGGGTTTGCCCGCGAAGCCCTGGGGACGCGTGGCGGTCACGTCCGCGCCGTCGAAGCCGAACGTGGTCTACGCGTTCATCGAGGCAGTGCCTCCGAAGAACGCGCTTTATCGCTCCGACGACGGCGGGCAGACGTGGAATGCTCTCGACCGTAGCCAGAGCATGATCTGGCGTCCGTTCTACTTCGCCAACCTGATCGTTGATCCGAAGGACGAGAACAAAGTCTACAAGCCCGACCTCTCGCTGATCGTCAGCAACGACGGCGGCAAGAGTTTCAGCAACATCTCCGGCGGCGCGCACGGCGACTTTCACGACGTGTGGATCAACCCCGACAACACGGATCACCTGATCGCGGGCGACGACGGCGGCCTCTGGTACTCCTACGACGGCGGCAATCGTTGGTGGAAGGCGCAGAATCTTCCCGTCTCGCAGTTCTACCACGTGAGCGTGGACATGGACAGGCCCTATCACGTCTACGGCGGTTTGCAGGACAACAGTTCATGGGTCGGCGACTCGCAGTTCCCCGGCGGCATCACCAACAGCCGTTGGGAGAACATGTACGGCGGCGACGGTTTCTGGATGTTCGCAGACCCGTCCGACCCCGAATACATTTACGCCGAAAGTCAGGGCGGCGAAATCGGTCGCATCAATCGCAAGACGCACGAGTCGCGCAACATCAAGCCGCTCCCGCAGTACAAGGAGGGGAAGCTTCGTTACAACTGGAACACTCCGATTCATCTCAGCCCGACGCAGAAGGGCACGATCTACATCGGCGCGCAGTTTCTCTTCCGCTCGCGCGACCGTGGGCAGACGTGGGAGCGCATCTCGCCCGACCTGACGACGAACGACCCTGAGAAACAGAAGCAGGAACAATCCGGCGGCGTCTCCGTGGACAACTCCTCCGCCGAAATGCACACCACGATTTATTCCATCGCCGAGTCGCCGAAGAACTCCAATCTCGTCTGGGTCGGAACCGACGACGGCAACGTGCAGGTCACACGCGACGGCGGCAAGACGTGGAAGAACGTCGTCGGCAATATTCAGGGACTCCCGAAAAACGCGTGGGTCTCGTCCATCGAGGCCGGCCACTTCGACGAAGGCACGGCCTACGCCACCTTCGACCTGCACACCTTCGGCGACATGCGACCTTATGTTTACAAGACCTCCGACTTCGGACAGACGTGGACGCCTGTGGTCGCGTCGCTGAGTCCCGTCCGTGGCTACGCGCACGTCGTGAAAGAAGACCTCGTCAACCGGGAGCTTCTTTTCGTCGGCACAGAGTTCGGCCTCTGGGTCTCGCTCGACGGCGGGCGGCAGTGGGCGCAGTACAAGGGCGGCGACATGCCTGCGGTCGCGGTGCGCGACCTCGCCATACATCCGCGCGACCGAGACCTCGTCATCGCCACGCACGGGCGCGGCATCTGGGTCGTTGACGACATCACACCCCTGCGCGCCCTGACGCCTGAGATGCTCGCCAAAGAAGCCGTCTTCATCGAAGCCAGGCCACCCGTGCGCAGCATCTCCGGCGGCGGCGGATGGGTCAACGGCGACGCGGAGTTCGTCGGCGACAATCCGACGGACGAGGCGGTCATCACTTACTACCAGCGGAAGCGCCACATCTTCGGCGACCTCAAGATTGAAGTCTTCGACCCCGAAGGCAAATCTTTGGGAGTCATTCCGAGCAACAAGCGCAGGGGACTGAATCGCGCGACATGGTCTATGCGTCTGCCCGCGCCGAAAGTTCCGACGGCGGCGAGCGCAGCCTTCGGCGCGTCGGTCGGCCCGCGCGTCCTGCCGGGCACGTACACCGTGAAGATGTCCAAGGACAAGCAGGTCTACACCACGCAGCTACAGGTGATGCCCGACCCGCGCTCAATCCACACGGCGGAGGATCGCAGGGCGCAATTCGATCTCTCGATGAAACTCTACCGGCTGCTGGGCGAGATGACGTTCGCCGTGGAACGAATCAACGGCGTCCGGCTGGCGCTCGACGAACGCGCCGCGCGGCTTCCGGCTGGCGACCCGCTCCGCCAACGGCTGGAGTCCGCGTCGGCGCAGGTGGGCGAACTCCGCAGGAAGATCGTCGCCACGAAAGAGGGCGGCATGATTACAGGCGAGGAGCGTTTGCGCGAGAACCTGAGCGACCTTTACGGCAATGTCGTCTTCTACGACGGGCGGCCATCGCAGACGCAGGCCGAGCGCACGGACGCGCTCGGACGCGAGTTGGCCGACGTGGTCAGCGCCTTCGACGATTGGTCGGCGAAATATTTGGCCGCGCTGAACTCCGCTCTCGCCGGGAAACAGCTTGAGCCTGTCAGGCCGCTCGCACTTGAGGAATGGAAGAAAAAGGCCGGCCAGGAATAGTAGCTAACTCAAGTTGCCGGTTATCAAATTCCTGCGGCTGTGCCGCTAACCAGCAACGTGGGTTAGGCAGTAAAGAATAAGTGAAGCGGTAGAATTAAACCCGAACCCCGGTTTGATTCTACCGCTTTTGAAATTTTGTAGACCTGAATTTTTCAGGAACCGTAGCAGCCGCCAACGCCGCGCCTTTGCCGCCCGTTAGAAATCTTCATAAGGCTCTTCGCCCTTCCCGACTTGCAGGTGCGGCGCGCTTGGTTCCCAGACGAGGCCGCGCCACTCGTCCGTCGCGTCAATCAGCAGCAACGCGGCGAGCGGCTGCACGGGATTGTGCTCCAATCGCAGCACCTCTGTAATCGTTTCCAGCGTGAGTCCCTGCGCGTCGAGGACGATCAACTGCACGCGGCTGCCGACATCCGGCAACTGGCTGAGATGCACGAGCGCCCCGGCAGGCCCGACGTTTTCCGTCTCGCCCTCCGAGACGATGTGCTCGCCCGACGCCTCGTCGTCCCACTCGGCGCGCACTGGAATGTGAATCGGGTAGCGCGGCCCTGTACGCTGTTCGACCGGGAAGCTGCTGGACATGTCGGGAATCCTCCTCAACTATTTGTGAATACACTAACAGTAAACGACGAAAGCGGGCAAAGTCGAGAAAGTCCGCCGCCCCGCCCTATCCGGCAGGGGCGACGGACTTTCTCGCGGCCTCGCCTGTTACTCTTCCTCGCCCGCGCGCAGCTTTTCGAGCACCGAGAAGTCTTCGAGCGTGGTGGTGTCGCCCTGCACCGTGCCGCCGGAGGCGATCTCGCGGAGCAGCCGGCGCATGATTTTTCCCGAACGAGTCTTGGGCAGCGTGTCTGTGAAGCGTATCTCGTCGGGACGGGCGAGCGCGCCGATCTCTTTGGTGACGTGGCGGCGCAATTCTTCTTTCAATTCATCGGAAGTCTGCCGCCGGCCTTCGAGCGTGACGAAGGCGACGATGCCTGAGCCTTTGAGTTCGTCGGGACGCGCGACGACCGCCGCCTCCGCGACCGCCGGGTGCGAGACGAGCGCGCTCTCGATTTCCATCGTGCCGAGTCGGTGGCCGCTGACGTTAATCACGTCGTCCACGCGACCCATGATCCAGAAGTAGCCGTCTTCGTCGCGCCGCACGCCATCGCCGGCGAAGTAGACGCCTTCGATCTCCGACCAGTAAGCCTGACGGTAACGCTCGTCGTCTTTATAAATCGTCCGCAGCATCGAAGGCCACGGGCGTTTAATGACGAGATACCCGCCCTCGCTCGCGCCGACCTCGCGCCCCTCTTTCGTCATCACGGCGGCCTCGACGCCGGGCAACGCTCGCGTCGCCGAGCCGGGCTTCGTCGGCGTCGCGCCGGGCAGAGGCGAAATCATAATCGCGCCCGTCTCTGTCTGCCACCACGTATCAACGATGGGGCAACGCTCCTTGCCGATGACCGTGTGATACCACATCCACGCTTCCGGGTTGATCGGCTCGCCGACCGTGCCGAGCAGACGCAAAGATGAGAGGTCGTGTTTCAAGGGCCATTGCTCGCCCCACTTGATGAAGGCGCGGATGGCGGTCGGCGCGGTGTAGAGGATGTTGACGCGGTGGCGTTCGATGATTGACCAGAAGCGGTCGGGTTCGGGCCAGTTCGGCGCGCCCTCGTACATCACTACGGTCGCGCCGTTCGAGAGCGGGCCGTAGACGACGTAACTATGTCCAGTCACCCAGCCGATGTCAGCCGTGCACCAGTAAGTGTCTTCATCCTTCAGGTCGAAGACCCACTTCGTCGTCAGGTGCGCGCCGAGCAGGTAGCCGCCCGTCGTGTGCAGGATGCCTTTGGGCTTGCCCGTCGTCCCCGACGTGTAGAGGATAAAGAGCGGGTGCTCGCTGTCGAGTTCTTCCGCCGGGCAGACGGCTGAAGCCGTCTCCATCAACTCGTGCCACCAGAAATCGCGCCCCGGCTTCAACTGAACTTCGGAATTCGTCCGCCGCACGACGATGCAGCGCTCGACCGTCGGCGTTTGTTCAAGCGCCGCGTCCACGGCCTGCTTCAACTTCACTTCCGAGCCGCGACGCCACCCGCCGTCCGCCGTGATGACGAGTTTGCAGCCCGCGTCGTTGACGCGGTCAATAATCGCCGTCGAAGAGAAGCCGCCGAAGATGATTGAGTGCGTCGCGCCGATACGCGCGCACGCCAGCATCGCAATCGCCAACTCCGGCACGAGCGGCATGTAAATCGCCACGCGGTCTCCGGCATGGACGCCCGACTCTTTCAGGACGTTGGCGAAGCGGCAGACCTCCGTGTGCAGTTGTTGATAAGTAAGCGTGCGCTGTTCGCCCGGCTCGCCTTCCCAGATGATCGCGGCCTTGTTGCGCCGCCACGTCTGTAGGTGGCGGTCGAGGCAGTTGTAAGAGACGTTCGTGCGACCTCCGACGAACCATTCGGCGTGCGGCGGCTCCCACTTCAAGACCGTGTCCCACTTCCTGAACCAGTGCAACTCGCTCTCGGCCATCCGCGCCCAGAAGGCGTCGGGAGAGTCGGACGCCTCTTGCCGCAGGCGCTCGTAATCCTCCATTGACTTGATGTGCGCGCCGCGCGAGAACTCCGGCGACGGCGGAAACACGCGCTCCTCGTGGAGCACGGATTCGATGTTGGTCGTCTGCTGTTGCCGTCTCCCCTTCTTTTCTCTGGCGAAATTCTTGAAGCTGTGCCCGCATTATACGTCGAAGCGGGCGGCTGTTGGAAAGAGTTCTCGGCTCGCCGTCCGCCTTTTAACTTTAAGGCTATCGCCCACGTCCATCTCACAGCCCGCCAGCCGCCGCAACGCGGGAAGCGGAAAATCTTTTACATCCCGGCGCGGCCAATGTATTTTTAATGCGCGCTGACGCTGCCGAGGTTCCCCGTATGGATGAGGGCGACGGCGACTGGCCGGACGCCGTCGAACGCGCAGCCTCACTATTTACCTGACAGGAGTAATCGAGTGCCGTCACACATCGTTCGTGTCTTCGTCAGTTCCACATGGCAAGACCTTGAGCCGGAGCGCGGGGCCGTCGAATCCGCCTTACAGCGAATGCGCGAGATCAAACTCGTCGGCATGGAAGACTTCGGCAGCCGCGCGGAGACGACGCATCGCGCATCGCTCGACGAAGTGAAAGAGTGCGATGTCTACGTCGGCATCTTCGGCGCGCGTTACGGCTCCGGCATTACCGAGGCCGAATACCGCCGCGCACGCGCGCTCCGTCTCCCCTGCCACATCTACATCAAAAGCGACGCGACCATCACGGACGACGGGCGCGAAAGCGACCCGGCGCAAACCGCGAAACTCGACGCGCTCAAAGGGGAACTGCGACGCGCTCACACCATCGGCCCCGACTTCATCAATCCGCAAGACCTCGCCGCCAAAGTCACCGCCGACCTCCACCGTTGGCTCGCCGACACCCACCCCACCCGGAAGCTTCAAGGCGCGCTCGGCGGCGACTCAGTAACGGGCGACAAAATCGGCGACTCGGTGGGGGGCGACAAAATCGGCGGAGACTCTGTGGCGCGCGACAAAGTCACGAAC